>VGQC01000075.1 GCA_016882385.1 Cyanobacteria bacterium M_DeepCast_100m_m1_067
GCCGCTGGTCACGAACGGCGACTGGGGATCAAAGGGCACGGTGTTCTTGTTGGCGGTGATGTGCACATCGCTCACCAGCAGGTCGGCCACCTTGCCCGTCATGGCGATGCTGCGCAGATCGAGCAACACGATGTGGTTGTCGGTGCCGCCGCTCACCACGGCGATGCCGCGCTCCTGGATCCGGGCCGCCAAAGCCTGGGCGTTGGCCACCACCTGCTGGCTGTAGGCCTGGAAGCTGGGCTGCAGGGCTTCTCCGAAGGCCACCGCTTTGGCAGCGATCACGTGCTCCAGCGGGCCGCCCTGACTGCCGGGGAAGACCGCCTTGTCGAACTGCTTGCCGAACTCGGCATCGCGGCAAAGGATCAGGCCGCCGCGGGGGCCGCGCAGGGTCTTGTGGGTGGTGGTGGTGACCACATCACAGACAGGCACCGGGTTGGGGTGCACGCCGGCGGCCACCAGGCCGGCGATGTGGGCCATATCGGCCAGCAAAATGGCACCCACCTCATCGGCGATGGCGCGGAAGGCCTGGAAATCAATGGTGCGCGGGTAGGCGGAGTAACCGCACACCATCAGCTTCGGCTTGTGCTCCAGGGCCAGCTGGCGGATCGTGTCGAAGTTGAGCTGCTGGGTGTTGGGATCCACGCCGTAATGCACGGCCTTGAACCACTTGCCGCTCACGTTCACCGGCGAGCCGTGGGTGAGGTGGCCGCCGTGGCTGAGGTCCATGCCCAGGATCGTGTCGCCGGGCTGCAGCAGCGCCAGGAACACGGCGAAGTTGGCCTGGGCGCCGCTGTGGGGCTGCACATTGGCCCAGGCGGCACCAAACAATTGCTTGGCGCGCTCAATCGCCAGCTCCTCAATGGCGTCGACGTGCTCGCAGCCGCCGTAGTAACGCTTGGCGGGCAGGCCCTCGGCGTACTTGTTGGTGAGCACCGAGCCCTGGGCCTCCATCACGGCCCGGGAGGCGAAGTTCTCCGAGGCGATCAGCTCCAGGTGGGTTTGCTGGCGCTCCAGCTCCTTGCCAATCAGCGCGGCGATGGCGGGATCCCCGGCGGAGAGAGACTGGTTCATTGCAGCATCGCCGGAGATGGCCATGGTGAGAAGACGCTTCGTCTCCCGATCGTAAGGAAGGCCCCCCGGAGCGGAGACACGGTTCCGAACCGCGAACAGACCCAGAGCCCGACGACGAACCCCACAAAAAAACCGCCCGGAGGCGGTTGTGAAAGGAAGCGCGCCTGGAGAGATTCGAACTCCCGACCCTCTGATCCGTAGTCAGATGCTCTAATCCGCTGAGCTACAAGCGCATGGGTCCATTTTCACCGCACGGAGGGCCCATCCGTCAAACACCCCGTCCTCGCCGCTCCCATCCATGCCGATTCGCTGGTACGGCCCCGCCAACCCCGAAGACCCCACCTACAGGCACTTCGAGCGGATCGTGAATCTCACGCTCCACGCCGCCTTATTTGCCGCCCTCAACAGCGGCCTGTGGGTCGTGCAGGAACTGCGCCACCCCTGGGGCCACCTCAACTGGCTCACCCTCAGCTGGCTGGCGGTCCTGCTCGTGCACGCTGGCGTGGTGATCGCCCTGCGCCCAGGCCCCGAAGCCAGAAGCCCTGATCCAACCGACCTATCCTGAGCCATGACCCTCAACGCCGCCGATCTCAAGGAGCTCGAACTGGCCCTGGCCGATCGCCTTTACCTGCAGGTGGCGGGTTGGCATCTCTACCTCGGCGATGCCGGCCTGGCCCAGACGCTGGCCATCGAATGTGCCGCCCGCCTCGACCAAGGGGCTGGGGTGTGCGCCCGTCAGGCGCTTGAAGCGGTGCAGGTGCCCATCGGTGGCGGACCTACGCGCCTGCCCCTGGCGCGGTTGGTACCCGCCGGCCAGCTGCGCGATCTCGAAGAGGTGCTGGAGCCGTTTTGCCGATAAGGTTGCGCCACCTGGCGGCGGGCTGTGCTGGTCATTGAGGTCACCAACGCCCGCGACGTGGTGCGCCAACGCATGGGTCGCCTGGGCGGGCGCCTGATCGGCAAGGTGGTGGATGCCGAGGCCCAGGTGGAGAAGGCCCTGATCCAGGAACTGGAAACCGCCTTCAAGGAGTTCGGAATCGAGGCCCGGATCTTCTCGGTGGATGGCCCCCGCATGCTGGGGCGCTCTCACCTGGAGATCCCGGTGCAGGTGCGGGCCGAGCGAGACGTGCGCCTGGACAGCTAGCGGGACGGACCCAGCCGGGGCAAGCGCGCCCGCAGCTGGCCGATCAGATCGGTGACCTCTGGCACACCAGCCAGGCTGGCCACCAGCCCGTAAACGAGCAGACCCACACCGCCGGCGAAGCCGCATTCGAGCAGGCGACCCCAAAGCCCCGTGGGCCAAGCCACGCCGGACGCCAGGCCCCAGGCGGCCAGCCCGCCCAGCACGGCAGCAACGAACAACAGCAGGGTGTCGCGCCACCACAACCGCAAGGGCAGTCCGCCAAGCCGGGCCTGGAGCGCCAACAGCAGGCCGCCGCAGGTGATCAGGTTCACCGCCACCGTGGCCAGCACCAGGCCCGCCGCACCGCAGTAGAGGCCAGGTAGCAGCTGGCCCTGCCCGGGCACGGGTCCGCCCACGAAGGCCCAGCAGAAGATCGCGTTCAGGCCGATCCCCGCCATCGACCAGCGAAAGGGGGTCACCCCATCGCCGATGGCATAGAACACCCGCACGAGCACGTCGCGGGCCAGATAGGCAGGCATGCCGATGCCGTAGGCCATCAACAGGGTGCCCACCAGTTCGGCCGCACCGGCGTTGAACGCCCCCCGCTCGTAGATCAGGGCCACGATCGGCAGAGCCAGCCCCACCATCAGGGCTCCCAGCGGCAGCATGCTGGCGTTGGAGAGCATCAGGCCCTGGCGGATGCGACCGATCAGCTCCGGTCGATCTTCCGGCGCCGTGAGCCGGGCATACACCGGCAGCAGCGGCACCAGCAGGGCATTGGAGAGCAGCCCCAGGGGGGTCTGCACCAGAAGGTTGGCGTAGCCCAGGCCCGCCGCGGCCGCTGGGATGCCGGAGGCAAAGAACAGCGAGACAAAAACATTGATCTGCAACATCCCCGACGAGAGGGTGGCCGGCCCCATCACCTGCAGCACCTCACGCACCCCAGGGTCTTTCCAGTCCCAGACGAGCTGGAAACGGTGCAGCCCTTGGCGGGCCAGGGCGGGAAGCTGGATCAGCCACTGCAACACCGCCCCCAACGTGGTGGAGGCGGCCAGCACCACCCCACCCAGCACCGCGGTGGTGGGCAGGGTGATCGCGGCGCCGAGCTGCCACCACAGCACGGCGATACCGGCAATCACGGCCACACTGGAGAGCAGCGGACTCACCGAAGGCAGCCAGAATTCATCGGCGGCATTCAGAGCCCCGAAGCCCAGTCCGATCAACCCGGCAAACAGGGCCATCGGCGCCATCCAGCGCAGCTGCAACACGGCGATGTCATGGCGGGTGGCGTCGAGCCCCGGGCCCACCAGGGTGATCAGGGGGTCCGCAAAAATGAGCAGCAGAATGGTGACGCCGATCAGCGCCGCGCCCACCAAGGTGTTGATCGCCGCCAGCACGTGGGCGCCCTCGTGGCGGGGCCGGCGCGCCAGCACGCTCACCATGGCGCTGTGGAAGGGGCCATTGATCCCGCCCAGCAGGATCAGCAGAAAGCCGGGCAACACATAGGCGTAGTTGTAGGCGTCGTAGGCCGCGCCAACACCGAAGGCCGCCGCAATCGCCTGCTGCCGCACCAGGCCGGCCACCTTGCTGAGGGCGGTGGCCACGGCCACGATCAGGGCAATGCGCCGCAGGGACTTCGCCATCCAGAGGGGCCCTGGGCCCTGGGAGTTGAGCGGCAGTATGGCTGGCACGCTCCGAGCCAACCCAGCCCACCTGCCATGGCCACCCCCGTGCTCAGCCTGGACCCCTTGGTGGAAGGCACCCTGGTGAAGCGCTACAAGCGCTTTCTGGCCGATGTGGAGCTGGAGAACGGCGAGGTGGTCACGGCCCACTGCCCCAACACCGGTCCCATGACCGGGGTGCTCCATCCCGGCGGCCGGGTGCGGCTGCGCCATGCCCCCTCGCCGAGCCGCAAGCTGGCCTGGACCTGGGAGCAGGCCGAGGTGCAAGGCGCCGCGGGGGCGCCAATCTGGGTAGGCATCAACACAGCCCTGCCCAACCGGTTGGTGCGGGCCACGATCGAGGCCGGCTGCCTGGAGCCCTGGCTGGGCCCGATCGCCGGCATTCGGGCGGAAGTGCCCTACGGCGAAGGACGCCGCAGCCGCATCGACCTACTGCTCACCCCGGCGGAGGGCGCCGCCGATCCCCGGCCGATCTATCTGGAGGTCAAAAACACCACCTGGACCCGGGGGGAGCTGGCCCTGTTCCCCGACACCGTGACCGAGCGGGGGCAGAAACATCTCGTCGAGTTGATGGCCCTGCTGCCCACGAGCCGGGCCGTGCTGGTGCCGTGCCTGAGCCGCAGCGACGTGACGCGTTTTGCCCCGGGTGACGCGGCCGACCCGCGCTACGGCGCGCTGTTTCGCCAGGCCCTGGACGCCGGCGTGGAGGTGCTGCCCTGCCGTTACTGCTTCACGGCCAGTGCGGTGAGCTGGCAGGGGCTGGCCAGCGTGGAACGACAGGGCCCCACGGGCGGCCCATAGAGTTGGTGCACCAAGCTTCGGCTGTTGTGGATACCCGCGCTTTCAAACGCTCCCTGCACCACTCGGAGCGCTACAACCGCCGCGGCTTCGGCCTGGGCGACGAGGTGGCCGGCAGCCTGGAGAAGGCGTATCAAAGCGATCTGATCGCCAAGCTGCGCGACAACGGCTATACCCTGCAGCGCGGCCGGCTCACCGTGCGGCTGGCCGAAGCGTTTGGCTTCTGCTGGGGCGTGGAGCGGGCCGTGGCCATGGCCTACGAAACCAGGCGCCACTACCCCACCGAGCGGATCTGGATCACCAATGAAATCATCCACAACCCCTCGGTGAACGATCACCTGCGCGAGATGAACGTGCTGTTCATCTCCGTGGAAGACGGCGTGAAGGACTTCTCCGAGGTGGCCAGCGGCGACGTGGTGATCCTGCCGGCTTTCGGCGCCACCGTGCAGGAGATGCAGCTGCTCAACGAACGCAGCTGTCACATCGTCGACACCACCTGCCCCTGGGTCTCCAAGGTGTGGAACACGGTGGAGAAGCACAAGAAGCACGCTTTCACCTCGATCATTCACGGCAAGGTGAAACACGAGGAAACCCTGGCCACCAGCAGCTTCGCCGGCACCTACCTGGTGGTGCTCGACCTGGCCGAAGCCCAGATGGTGAGCGATTACATCCTGGGCAACGGCGATCGGGCCGCCTTCATGGCCCGATTCGCCAAGGCCTGCTCCCCCGGCTTCGATCCCGACCGCGATCTGATCCGGGTTGGCGTGGCCAACCAAACCACCATGCTCAAAAGTGAAACCGAGGAGATTGGCCGACTGTTCGAGCGCACCATGCTGCAGCGCTTCGGCCCCACGGAACTCAACGAGCACTTCCTGGCCTTCAACACCATCTGCGACGCCACCCAGGAGCGCCAGGACGCCATCTTCGCCCTAGTGGATGAACCTCTGGATCTGATGGTCGTCATCGGCGGCTACAACTCCTCCAACACCACCCACCTGCAGGAGATTGCCGTCAGTCGGGGCATCCGCTCCTTCCACATCGACACCCCTGAGCGCATCGGCCCCGGCAACAGGATCGAGCACATGCCCCTGGGCGGCGCCCTGGAAACCGAGCTGCCCTTCCTCCCCGAGGGCCCGCTCCGGGTGGGCATCACCTCTGGAGCCTCCACCCCAGATCGAGTGGTGGAAGACGTCATTGAGCGGCTGATCGA
>VGQC01000076.1 GCA_016882385.1 Cyanobacteria bacterium M_DeepCast_100m_m1_067
CGATCGGCCATGCCTGAGCTCTCCGTCGCCCTGCTTCAGCCCGGGGCACTGATCACCCTGCTGGTGCTGGCTGGATCAGTGGTGCTGTTCATCAGCGGCTGGCTGGCACCGGAGGTCACCGGCCTGCTCGCCGCGTCACTCCTGATCGTCACGGGAGTGCTCAAGCCTTCGGAAGCGCTGGAGGGCTTCGGCAGCCCCGCCCTGATTACTTTGATGGGCCTGTTTGCCCTCTCAGCTGGGCTGTTCCGCAGCGGTGGCCTGGATCGGCTGCGGGCCCTGATCGGCTCCGACGCCGTGCGCAGCCCCAAGCGGATGATTGCCTTGATGGTGGCAGCCGTGGGGCCGGTGTCGGCCTTTGTGCCCAACACGCCGATCGTGGCCAGCCTGCTGCCGGTGATCGAAGGCTGGTGCCAGCGCCGCCGCATCTCCCCCTCCAAGGTGCTGCTGCCCCTGTCGTTTGCCACGGTGCTCGGCGGCACCCTGAGCCTGCTGGGCAGTTCGGTCAACCTGCTGGCCAGCGAGGTGAGCAGCAAGCTCGGCTATGGCGCCTTCGGCCTGTTCAGCTTCACGTCGATCGGCATCGGCGTGTGGCTGGTGGGCGGCGCGGTGATGGTGCTGCTGGCCGATCGCTTTCTGCCCGACCGCGGCAGCAACGACGACGACCTGATCGCCAGCCTGGCCAGCGGCGGCTACCTCACGGAGGTGAAGATCCCCGCCGACTCCGAGCTGATCGGCCAGTCGCTGCACGGCAGCCGTTTGCAGCGTCGCTTCGACGTGGACGTGCTCGAGTTGCACCGCGGCAGCGAGCGCTTCCTGCCGCCTCTGGCGGATCGCACCTTGATGACAGGGGATCGGCTGCTGCTGCGCTGCAGCCGCGAAGATTTGCTGCGGCTGCAGCAGGACCACACGGTGGTGTTGGCCCCAACCCCCGACGAATCGCTCCAGCCAGACCAACAGAACAACCAGCGAATGGTGGAGGTGCTGCTGCCCTCCGGCTCCTCCCTGGCCGGCGATTGCCTGCGGGATCTGCGCTTCCGCCAGCGCTACAACGTCACCGTGCTCGCCCTGCGGCGCGGCAATGCGGTGCTGCGCGAACGCCTCGGCCGGGCCCAGCTGCGCGAAGGGGATGTGCTGCTGCTGCAAGGGCCGAAGGATGCCATTCGCGGCCTGCAGGCCAACAACGATCTGGTGGTGCTCGAGCAGCTGGAAAAGGACTTGCCGACCGTGAGTCGCAAGCGGGTGGCTCTGGTGATCGCCGCCCTGGTGATCCTGCTCACGGCCCTGAATGTCATTCCCCTGGTGGCAGCGGTGTTGTTGGGCACGGTGGCGATGGTGGCCACGGGCTGCCTGCGGGCGGGGGAACTGCAGCGGGCGATCCGTCTCGATGTGATCCTGCTGCTCGGATCGCTGGCCAGTTTCAGCGTGGCGCTGGAAAAAACCGGCCTAGCGGCGGCCCTGGCTCAAGCCTTGCTGAGCAGCCTGCAGAGCTGGCCGGTGTACGCCGCGCTGGTGGTGGTGTTTCTGTTCACCACCTTGCTCACCGAGGTGATGAGCAATGCCGCCACCGTGGCCATGTTGATTCCGATTGCCGGTCAACTCGCCCAAGGCCTGAACCAGCCGCCGATGGCCTTCATCTACGCCGTGCTGTTCGGGGCCAGCCAGAGCTTTCTCAGTCCCGTGGGGTATCAGACCAACCTGATGGTGTTCGGCCCCGGTCGCTACCGCTTCCTCGACGTGGCCCGCTACGGCCTGCCGCTGACGGCGGTGATGACCCTGCTGGTGCCCTGGCTCGTGTGCCGCCAGTTCGGGATTAGCTGATCTGGCTGAGGAACTGGCGGCTGCGGGGGTGCTGGGGGTTGCTGAAGAAACGCTCCGGCGGCGCCATCTCCACCACCTCCCCGTCATCCATGAGCACCACCCGATGGGCCACCTGCCGGGCGAAGCGCACCTCGTGGGTCACCACCACCATGGTCATGCCATCGCGGGCCAGCCCCTGCATCACCTCCAGCACCTCCTGCACCATCTCGGGGTCGAGGGCACTGGTGGGCTCATCGAACAGCATGATGCGCGGCTCCATGCAGAGAGAGCGGGCAATCGCCACCCGCTGCTGCTGGCCGCCGGAAAGCTGGCCGGGATATTTGTGAGCCTGCTCGGCGATCCCCACCCGCTCCAGCAGTTCCAGAGCCCGGCGTTGCACCTCCGCCTTCGCCAGCTTGCGCACCAGCACCGGCGCCAGGGTGAGGTTGTCCAGCACCGTGAGGTGCGGAAAGAGGTTGAACTGCTGGAACACCATGCCCACCTCACGGCGGATGGCGTCGATGTGGCGCAGATCGTCGCTGAGGGTGATGCCATCAACGGTGATCGAACCCTTCTGAAAATCCTCCAGGGCATTGAAGGTGCGCAGAAAGGTGCTCTTGCCCGAGCCTGAGGGGCCCATGATCACCACCACCTCCCCCTGCTCCACGGAGAGGTCCACACCCCGCAGGGCGTGGAAGCCATTGGGATACCACTTTTCGACCCCTCGGGCCTCGATCATCACAGCAGGGGAAGGGGTCATCGGCTGGGTTGGGCTTGGGGATTGAGGCGGATCTCCAGGGCGCGGCTGCCCAGGCCCAGGGCGGCACAGCAGCACCAGAACAGCACTGCTAGCACTAAATACACCTCAGCGTTCTTGCCGAGAAACTCAGGATTGGCCATCACGGTGCGGGCGGTGCCGAGCAGATCCAGCAAACCGATGAGGGACAGCAAGGTGGTGTCCTGCAACAGGGTGATGAATTGGCCCACGGTGGCGGGCAGGGCCACCCGCAGGGCCTGGGGCAGCACCACGTGAATCAGGGCAAGAGGCAGCGGTAGCCCCAGGGAGCGGGCGGCCTCCAGCTGGCCGGCGGGAACAGCGGAGAGGCCGGAGCGCACCGCTTCCGCCACATAGGCGGCCGCGAAGAAGGTGAGCACCCAGGCCGCCCGCCACACCCGGTCGGGGGCCATGCCGCCGGGCAGTAGGAATCCCAGAATGTTTTGGCCGAGGAACAGCAGGGTGATCAACGGCGCCCCGCGAATGAACTCGATGTACAGCACCGACCCCCAACGCAGCAGCGGCAGCTCACTCCGGCGCCCCAGGGCGAGCAACACACCGAGGGGGAAACAAAGCAGGATCGCGAAGCTGGACATCAGCAGCGTGAGCAGCAATCCTCCCCATTCGGACGGGGCCACCTGCACCAGACCCAATCCGCCACTGATCAGCACCATGCCCACCAGATAGAGCAAGGGCCAGATCAGTGGCACCAGCCGGCGGGAGACCTGGGGAATGGCCTGGCCCCAGCGCCCTGCAGCCCAACGGGCCAGAAGCAGCAGGCCCGTGATCGCCCACCAGCGCATCTGGATGGGCAAAGCGAGCTGGAGTGCCATGGGCCTCCAGATGGCAAGCACCACGAGAATCGCCACAGCCCAACGATCGTTGCGGGGCCACAGGGTGACGGGCGGTCCAGAGCGAGGGAACGCCCGCAGCAGGCCCCAGCTGAGTCCGGTGGCGAGAGCGAGCAGGGTGGTGAGCAGCCAGAGGCGCCACTGCTGCTCCAGGGGGTAGCGCCCCACCGCAAACAGGGTGCTGTTGGCGGAGATCACCGCCCACTGGGCCTGGAAAAGAGCCCACTTGGCCAAACCGAGGGCCGCGGCCAACAGAAAGCCAATCAGAACAATCGAAATCAGACCGTCAACCCGGCTGGCAAATAGCCCCCGACGCAGACGCTGCCAAGCACCGGGGCGGAGCCTCAAGGGAGGAACGGCATCCATCTCAGCGTTCCCTCAACTGCACCAAGCCGTTGAGGCCGTTCATCACGGCCGAGATCAGCAGGTCGATCACCAGATAGGCACCCAGCAGGATCAGCACGACTTCCACGGCGCGTCCACTCTGGTTGAGGCTGGTTTCGGCCACGGAATAAAGATCCGTGTAACCGCAGGCCACCGCAAGGGAGGAGTTCTTGGCCAGAGAGATGTACTGGCTGTTGAGCCCCGGCACGATCACCCGCAAGGCCTGGGGCAACACGATGCGCCGCAGGGTCTGCAGGGGACTGAAGCCCAGGGAACCGGCCGCCTCCCACTGGCCCTGGGGCACCGAAGCCACCCCACCGCGCACGACCTCGGCGATGAACGCAGCGGTGTACACCACCAAGCCGGTGAGCAGAGCCCCAAATTCCACGGTGATCTTGAGGGGAGACTGCCAGACGCCATTCACCAACTCCGGCGCACCCAAAAACAGGCCTGACTTGGCCAACACCACGCCCGGCAGCTGAATTGCCGCTGTGCCGTTTGGCAGGGCGAGGAACACCACGAAATACCAGAACACCAACTGCAGCAGCAGCGGGATGTTGCGGATCAGTTCGACGTAGATCCGCGCCAAGCGCTTGAGCAGGGCATTGGAGCTGAAGGAAGCCGTGCCCACAAGGGTGCCCAACAACGTGGCTCCCACCAGGCCCACCAGAACCACCCGCAAGGTATTGACCAACCCCGCCAACAACGCACGCCAGTAGGGAAGGCTGGCGTCAAATGGCAGCAGGGTTTCGGAGATATCGAAGCCGGCGGGATTGCCGAGCCAGCTCCAACTCAGCAACAGACCAGCCGCCGTGAGGTTGCGCACCAGGTTGCCTACCAGGAACGCCACCAGCACAAGCAGCAGCAGGCCCACGGCAGCCTGCACAATCCAGGGAAGTAGGCGGCGATTACGCCACCAGGGCGTGAAAACCCCAGCCATCAACGGAAGGGAGGCGAGTACATCAGGCCGCCATCTTTCCACTGGCGGTTCATGCCTCGCTCCAGCTTGAGCTTGGAGCCCATACCCACGTGGCGCTCAAACACCTCGCCGTAATTGCCTGTGGCCTTGACTGCCTGCACCACGAAATCGGCAGGCAGCCCCAGCTGCTTGCCGAAGTCACCCTCGATACCGAGGAACCGGCGCAGGTCGGCCAGGTTGGGGTTGGCTTTGGCTTCAACCACCTTGGCGGCGATGTTGGCCTGGGTGAGTCCCAGCTCCTCGGCCTGCATCAGGGCATAAATGGTCCAACGCACCGCGTCGGCCCAGGCAGGATCAGCGTTGACGGTGGCGGGGGTGAGCGGCTCCTTGCTCAACACCTCAGGCAGCAGGGTATGGCCCGCTGGGTCAGGGAAACTGGTGCGCTTGGCCGCTAGTTGGGAGCGATCACTGGTCACGGCCACGCAGCGTCCTTGTAAATAGGCCGCGTAGGTCTGATCACCGGTCTGAAACTTCAAGGGGGTGTAAGGGGCCTTGATCTCGCGCATGCGGTCGGCGAGGTTGAGCTCGGTGGTGGTGCCACTTTCCACGCAGATGGGCTTTCCGGCCAGATCTTTGAGGCTCTGAATGCCACTGGCATTGGGCACCATGACCCCCTGGCCGTCATAGAAGGTGGTGGGCGCAAAACTCAAGCCGTTGCCGCCAGAGGCATCGCGGCTGAGGGTTTCGGTGGTGTTGCGCGAGAGCAGATCGATCTCGCCGCTGGCGAGGGCCGCAAAGCGCTCGCTGGAATTGAGGTCGCGATAATCGACCTTGTTGGGATCGGCGAAAAGGGCAGCCGCGGTGGCGCGGCAGATCTCCACATCGAGGCCGGTGTAGGACCCATCAGGCTGCACAAAACTGAAACCGGGCAGCTTGCCGTCCACCCCGCAAATCAACTTGCCGCGGCTCTTGATGGCCGCCATCTTCTGGCTCTGGATCCCACCG
>VGQC01000077.1 GCA_016882385.1 Cyanobacteria bacterium M_DeepCast_100m_m1_067
TGAAATTGAAGCCGCCGCCGATCAGGGCGCTGGAGAAATCCAGTTGCATCCCGTAGATGTAGAGGAGGCTTTTCGGGTCGCACACCACCTCGAAGCTGGGCGCCCCAGCGGGCTCATAGGTGTACCGCTCGTCGTCGCTGCGGATCTCGGCCGGATCGATGAAATCCATCGTGTAGCTCATGCCGCTGCAGCCTCCCGAGCGCACGCCCACCCGCAACACCTTGGCTGGGCCCTGCTGGTGCATCAGGGCGGCGAGCTGCTTCATGGCTGGCTCGGTGATCTGGATGCCCTTGCCATCTCTGGCGGTGAAGGTGGCCTGGGGTGCCGCGTCGGTGGCGGCCTGGGCTTCGGCGATCTCGCTGCTCATCATCGGCGGGGTGATCGGGGGCGTGGGCCTGATTCCCCCATCGTATGGAGCCCGCCCAGCCGCTGCCGGGCTGGCCCGCTCCATAGAGTCGTTCCCATTCAAGGAGCAGCAGGGTGCGCGTCGCCATCGTGGGTTCAGGACTGGCCGGCTTGGCGGCGGCTGTGGATCTGGTGGATGCCGGCCACCAGGTGGATCTCTACGAGGCCCGGCCGTTCATGGGCGGCAAGGTGGGCAGTTGGGTGGATGAGGGCGGCAACCACATCGAGATGGGGCTGCATGTGTTCTTCTTCAACTACGCCAACCTCTTCGCGCTGCTGCGCAAGGTGGGGGCGATCGACAACCTGCTGCCCAAAGACCACACCCACCTGTTCGTGAACACGGGCGGCGACCTGCGGGAGCTGGATTTCCGCTTCGCCCTCGGCGCTCCCTTCAATGGCCTCAAAGCTTTCTTCACCACGCCTCAGCTCGACTGGGTCGACAAGCTTCGCAACGCCCTGGCCCTGGGCACCAGCCCGATCGTGCGTGGCCTGGTCGACTACGAGGGCGCCATGAAGACGATCCGTGCGCTGGATCGGATCAGCTTCCAGGAGTGGTTTGTGGGCCATGGCGGCAGCCAACAGAGCATCGAGCGGATGTGGAATCCGATCGCCTATGCCCTGGGCTTCATCGACTGCGAGGCGATCTCGGCCCGCTGCATGCTCACCATCTTCATGATGTTTGCGTCCAAAACCGAGGCCTCCAAGCTCAACCTGCTCAAGGGTTCGCCCCACCGCTGGCTCACCGGCCCGATCTTCGACTACATCCAGCAGCGCGGCGGCCGGCTGCACCTGCGCCATCGGGTCACCGAGATCCACTACGAGGAGGCAGGCGCCACCCCGGCCGGCGACACCCGTGTCACCGGCCTCACCCTGGGCACCCCCGACGGCGAGATTCAGGTGCAGGCCGACGCCTACCTGGCCGCCTGTGATGTGCCCGGCATCCAGCGGATGATCCCCGAGGCCTGGCGCTGCCACAGCCTGTTCGACAACCTCTACCAGCTCGAAGCGGTGCCGGTGGCCACCGTGCAGCTGCGCTACGACGGCTGGGTGACCGAGCTCGGCGACACCCCCGAAGCCCAGGCCGCTCGCGGCGATCTGAGCCATCCCGCCGGCCTCAACAACCTGCTCTACACCGCCGACGCCGACTTCAGCTGCTTCGCCGATCTGGCCCTGGCCAGCCCGGAGGACTACCGCAAGCAGGGCCTGGGCTCGCTGCTGCAATGCGTGCTCACCCCCGGTGATCCCTGGATCCCCAAGAAAACCGAGGAGATCGTGGCCGCCACCGATGCCCAGGTGCGTCGGTTGTTCCCCTCCGCTGCGGGCCTCACGCTGGTGTGGAGCAATGTGGTGAAGCTGGCCCAGTCGCTGTACCGGGAGGCGCCGGGCATGGAGCCCTACCGGCCGGATCAGCGCACACCGGTGAGCAACTTCTTTCTGGCCGGTAGCTACACCAAGCAGGACTACATCGATTCGATGGAAGGCGCCACCATGAGTGGACGTCTGGCCGCTGCAGCGATCCTGGACCGCCCGGTGGCCCTGGCCACCAACACCTCTGTTGCGTAGGAACTTCCATGGGCCGTTGGCTCGAGCACAGCGTCACCACGGACATCCGGGCCTCGGTTGAGCAGGTGTGGGAGGTGTGGAGTGACCTGGAGTCCATGCCCGAATGGATGCGCTGGATCGAGTCGGTGGTGACCGAACCGAACGACCCCGATCTCACCGACTGGACCCTGGCGGCCCAGGGCTTTCGCTTCCACTGGAAGGCCCGGATCAGCCAACGGGTGGAGGCCCAGCAGCTGCATTGGGAGTCGGTGGGGGGCCTTCCCACCAAAGGGGCGGTGCGCTTCTATCCCCAAGCCCCCCAATTGACGGCGGTGAAGCTGAGTGTCAGCTATGAGTTGCCGGGGGTCTTGGCACCGCTGATGGAACCCAGCATCCTGGGGGGGATCGTCACCAAGGAGCTCCAGGCCAACCTGGACCGTTTCCGTGACCTGGTTGAAACCCGTTATGCCTAGGTTCGCCGCTGCGGCTGTAGGCACTGCGCTGCTGCTGGCCTCCTGTGCTGGGGAGCAACCCCCGGAGATGTCCAGCCAGCTGCCGCCGCCTCGCCCTGCTGCGGCACCGGTTGCGTCGCCCCCGGTGGCTGATCCTGGGCCCCTGGCGGGGCTCACGCCCCTGCCGAGTTCCAACCAGGTGGTGGCCTCCGTCGCCTCCGGGCGGGTGGATCCGTTTGCGCCGGTGGGGGGCGCTGGAGCGGGTGCGGCGCCGGCCCGGCTCAGCCTGCCCCCGGGCCTTGTTTTCAATGGCGTGATCCGCTCCGGCGGCACACCTGAGGCCCTGGTGCAGTTCGGGGGCGAGACCGGCACCCTGCGGGTCGGTCAGCGCGGCGGTCGCACCACCCCACTGCTGCCGGCGGGTTGGAGCGTGGCCAGCATTGATGTTCAGCAGGGGCGCCTCACCCTGCGGCAGGGCAAACAATCGGTTACGGCTGAGCTCTGAGGCTGCGGCTGCAGGCCTCCACCAGGCCCGCCAGGTCGTGGGGATCGGCTTCGCCATCCACCCGGCCCAGCAGCTGCCGGCAGCGCTCGCTGGTTTGCGGGCCGATCGACACCACGGCCACCCCATCCAGCTGGCGCGGCCAGGCCGGCCCGTAGGCCGCCTCCAGCATCTGGCAGGTGTGGCTCACGGTTTTGCCGCTGCTGAAGGTGATGGCGTTGAGGCGCCGTTGCTCCAGGGCCACCAACGCGGCGCTGGGCAAGCCCTCCGGGCAGCGGGTTTCGTAGGCGGCCACCTCCACCACGCGAGCGCCGGCCTCGGCGAAGGCCTCCGCCAAGAGAGTGCGGCCACCGCTCTGCACCCGGGGCAGCAGCAGCCGCAGCCCCCATCCCGAGGCAGGGAAGTGTTCCAGCAGGCTGTCGGCCACGAAGCTGGGCGGGATGAAATCGGCGGGCGCGCCAAGCGCCTCCAATTGGGCTGCCGTTTTGCGGCCCACGGCGGCCAGCTTCAGGCTGGCGGGGCGCCGGGCCAGGGAACGGCCCAGGCGGCGCAGCCGCTGCTCCACGGCCTCCACCCCGTTGCCACTGGAGAACACCAGCCAGTGGAAGTCGTCGAGTTCGGCCAGGGCGTCGTCGAGGGGCCCCCATTCATCGGGAGGCGTCACCACCAGGGCGGGTAGGTCGACCACCGTTGCGCCGGCTGCCTCAAACAGGCGTCGCGCTTCCCCCAGCTGGGTTTCGGCCCGGGTCACGCCGATGGTGCGGCCGCGCAGGGACAACTCGGGGGCCAGGGTCATGGCGGTGCAGTCCTGGGGTCAGTCGTCCAGCTTGACCATCGTGCCGGCCTGGCGGCGCAGCGCCTCGGCCTCGTCTGGGCGGTTCTGCTGCTCGAGCAGCCCGATCGCCTGGCGGAACGCCAAGCGGGCGCCGGGGATGTCGCCGCCCAGCAGCAGCGCCACCGCCAGATTCTGTTGGGCGGCGGCCAGGCTGGGATCGCGCTGCAGGGCTGTGCGATAGGCCGCGATCGCCTCTGGGATCCGGCCCCGCCGCCGCTCCACCAATCCCAGATGCAGCCAGCCCAGGGCCAGCTCCGGGGCAGCCGTGGTGGCTTCGCGGCAGAGGCTGCAGGCCTCGTCCAGGCCACCACGCCCCTGGGCCTCCCCCTGCTGCAGCAGGCCGGCCAGGTTGAGCCGGGCCGCCAGGGTGAGCCGTGGCGGCAGCGGCAGGGCGAGGGCCTGGCGGTAGAGCTGCTCGGCGCGGGCCGGGGCGCTGCTGGTTTGGGCGATGGCCAGGTGCAGCAGCAGCTCGTAGCGCTCGGGATGGCGGCAGGGCGGGCAGTGGGCCAGGCCCTGCTCCAGCAGGGCGATGCCACGCTCGCGGTTGCCCTCGCTCACCTCCAGGCTGCCGAGCTTGGCGCAGGCGTAGGGGTCGCCCGGGTGGGCGGCCAGGTCGGCCTCCATGGCCTGGCGCAGCCGCTCGGCCTTGGCACCGCTGGCCAGCAGCTCGGGCCGGTAGCCATCGTGGGCGAGGGCCGGCACATCGCAATCGGCCACGCGCCAGTGGGGCTCCTGCTCCAGCAGGGCCAGCACGCTGTCATCCACCATGGAGTGGTAGGGCCGGCTCCAGTGGATGGCCGGATGGCGGCGAAACAGGCGGCTGACGTTGGAGTACGGCGACTGGGCCGACCCCCGCTCCTCCCGCAGCAGGTTGATCAGCAGCAGATCCGGCTGGGCCATCAGCTGCCGCAGCGGCTCGCGGGCCTCGGGCAATAGCCACTCGTCGGCATCGAGCACCAGCACCCAGTCGCCGCGCACGTGTTGCAGGGCCGCATTGCGGGCCGGGGCGAAATCACCCGGCCAGGGCAGCTGGTGCACCACGGCGCCGCAGGCCTCCGCGATGGCGATGGTGGCATCTGTGGAGCCGGTGTCGAGCAGCACCATCTCGTCCACGAAGCCCGCCACCGAGCGCAGGCAGCGCTCCAGCCGCTCGGCTTCGTTGCGCACGATCATCGAGAGGCTGAGCATGGGCGGGAAGCGGGCGGCGCGCCGCCGGCTCAATCGGTGAAGCCGGCGCCGGCGTCAGTGTCCCCCAGCCCCAGCCCCCTGCCCAGCCGGCTGAGGGCCTCCGCCTGGGCCAGGGACATCTGGCCGGGGCTGTACACCCCCGGAACCCCGTCTGGCAGCAGCAGCCGCAGCTCCTCCCAGAGGTAGGGCGAGCCATACACCACCAAGCCGGCCAGTCGTCCCGCCGCCACCAGTTGCCGCAGGGCGGCGGGCCAGGGTTCGGCGCTGCCGGCGCTGCCCCGGAAGGGATTGCCCCGCACAAACAATTGCAGCAGCACCGGCCCCGGGCCGAGGCGCTCCAAGGCCAGCGGCCCCTCAGCCTCGTGGCTCCAGGGGCTGGGGCTGCGGCTCTCGAGTAGCACCGTGCGCCAGCCCCGGGCTTCGGGCCGTGCCAGGGCCGGCGCCGTGGCGGGCAGCACAGCAGCGCCGGCGGCCAGGGCCGAATCCAGCCGGATCAGGTTGATTCCGGCTGGCCCCGCCGTGGGGGCAGTGGCTGCCGCTGCCCTGTCCCGCACCGGCGTGGTCTCCAGGGTGGCCCGCACCAGCTCCAGGGCCAGGGCCTGGTCGGGCTGGGCCGCGGCTTCGGGGTCGGGGCCCACCGCCAGTTCCGCGCAGCACTCCAGCGCCCGGCGGCGGCGCTCGGCACTGGCCTCCAGCTGCACCCGGCTGAGGCGGCCGCTGGCCACGGCCGCAGCAATGGCCGCAATGGCGGCCGCGGCATCGGCAGGCATCAGCACCAGGTCGGCGCCGGCCTCCAGGG
>VGQC01000078.1 GCA_016882385.1 Cyanobacteria bacterium M_DeepCast_100m_m1_067
GAGGAGGAGCCGATCCAGCTGGCGATCATCGGCCGGCCCAACGTGGGCAAATCCAGCCTGCTCAATGCCGTGTGCGGCGAAAACCGGGCGATTGTCAGCCCGATCCGCGGCACCACCCGCGACACCATCGACACCACGATCGAGCGGGAGGGCAAAACCTGGAAACTTCTTGATACGGCGGGCATTCGCCGTCGCCGCTCGGTGAGCTACGGCCCCGAATACTTCGGCATCAACCGCAGCTTCAAGGCGATCGAGCGCTCCGATGTGTGCGTGCTGGTGATCGATGCCCTCGATGGCGTCACCGAGCAGGACCAGCGCCTGGCGGGCCGCATCGAGGAGGACGGCCGCGCCTGCGTGGTGGTGGTGAACAAGTGGGACGCCATCGAGAAGGACAGCCACACCATGCCGGCGATGGAGAAGGAGCTCCGCGCCAAGCTCTATTTCCTCGACTGGGCGCCGATGTTGTTCACCTCGGCCCTCAGCGGCCAGCGGGTGCAGGCGATCTTTCCGCTGGCCCTGCTGGCGGTGGAGCAGCACCGTCGTCGTGTCACCACCTCGGTGGTGAATGAGGTGCTCACCGAAGCCCTCAGCTGGCGCACGCCGCCCACCAGCCGCGGCGGCCGCCAGGGGCGCCTTTACTACGGCACCCAGGTGGCGGTGCGGCCCCCCAGCTTCACGTTGTTCGTCAACGAGCCCAAGCTGTTTGGCGATACCTACCGCCGCTATGTGGAGCGCCAGATTCGCGAGGGCTTGGGCTTCGAGGGCACGCCGATCAAGCTGTTCTGGCGCGGCAAGCAGCAGCGCGACGCCGAGAAAGAGCTGGCCCGTACCCAGAATCGTGGCCGGTGAGGGGTAGCGGCTGAGTGGATGTTCTGCGCCAGATCCCCATCGGCCAGTTCGCCGCTCCGGATCCGGCGGAGGCGGCCGGTGGTGGCAGTTGGCTGCGCCGGCTCGATCCCCGGCTGAAGCTGGGCTGGGCTCTGATCTTCCTGGTGACGCCGATCCTGGCGGGGCCGCTCTGGCGCCTCAGCCTGGTGGGCCTGCTGCTGTTGATCACCGCCGTCAGCGGGCTGAGCTGGCGCCTGTGGCGCCGCAGTGTGCCGCTGCTGTTGGCCTTGGCCCTGCTGGTGGGCGGCCTGGCGGCGTTGCTGCCGGCGGGCTCGGCGCCACCGGCCCCTTTGCAGCGGCCGCCGGCGGAGCTGCGCCTGGAGCCTGGCCCGCCCGGGACTCAACCACCGGAGCGCTCCGGTGCCAGCTGGGTGCTGCTGCGCCAGGGCCCCCTGGTGATCACCCGGCGCTCAGCCGAGCTCGGCCTCAACGGCGCCACCCTGCTGTTCACGTTGGTGCACAGCGCCAACCTGCTGCTGCTCAGCACCGCGCCCGAGCAGTTGGTGTGGGCGATCAGCTGGCTGCTGGCTCCCCTGGGTCGGTTGGGCTGGCCGGTGGAGCGGCTCGGGTTCACCCTGCTGCTGGCCCTGCGGTTCCTGCCGCTGGTGCAGGAGGAGCTGCAGAACCTATTGCGATCTGTTGCAACCCGGGCCGTGAATCTCAAGCGCCTGGGCTGGAAAGGGAGCCTCGGCTTGGTGCTGGCCGTGGGCGAGCGGCTGCTGGCCAATGTGCTGCTGCGGGCTGAGCAGGGGGCTGAGGCGTTGCTGGCTCGCGGCGGCTGCTGGTTGGCGCCTGAGCTGTTGCATCGCCCGCTGGTTGGGGGCCGGCGCCAGGGCCTCCTCAACGGCACGGCGGCGGGATTGCTGCTGCTGGTGCTCGTGCTGCGCTGGAAAGTCGGTGCCCTTTAATGGCATCTGACCGATCGCATTCGTGAGCAGCGCATTGGCGAGCAGCGCATTTGTGAGTCCCGAGCGCTATCTCAACCATCCCACCTTTGGGATGCTTTATCGGGTGGCGCCGCTGTCCGAAGGCCGTGATCTGTTTGCCACGCTGTATGCCCAGCGCATTTTCTTCATCGTCACCCTGCAGCCTCGGGGCGCCACCTTTGAGGTGGTTCCCCTGATGGATGCTCGCCACTACGCCGAACAGAATCTGGCAAGGGCCCGTCGCGAGGGTCCCGAGGCCCATGCCCATTGGCGTCAGTTGTTTGACCAGACTTTTATCTGAGCTGGTGGCTGACGGCGGGCTGCCTGAGCGATTGGCCGAACTGCGGGCAGGGTTGCCCCCGGGCTGCCGCCTGTTGGCGGTGAGCAAGGGCCAGCCGGCGGCCCGGATCCGCGAAGCGGTGCTGGCCGGGCAGCGCAGCTTCGGCGAGAGCCGGCTGCAGGAGGCTGCGGCCAAGCAGGCTGAGCTGGCCGATCTCGAGCCCCTCGACTGGCATTTCATCGGTCGCCTGCAGGCCAACAAGGCTCGCGGCGTGGTGCGTCACTTCGGCACGATTCACTCCCTCGACAGCCTGGAGCTGGCCCGCCGCCTGGCCCGCATCGCCGCCGAAGAGCAGCGGGCTCCGGCGGTGCTGTTTCAGGTGAAGTTCCGCCCCGATCCGGCCAAAACGGGCTTCGAGCCCGGCGAGCTGCGTCAGCTCTGGCCCGAGCTCAGCGCTCTGGAGCCGCTGCGGCCGGTGGGGCTGATGACCCTCCCCCCTCTGGGCCTCACGGCGGCTGAGCGGGGTGGGTTGTTTGCCGAGTGCACGGCCCTGGCCACCGAGCTGGGCCTGCCCGAGCGCTCGATGGGCATGAGCGGCGACTGGCCCGAGGCGGCCGCGGCGGGCAGCACCTGGGTGCGCATCGGCAGTGGCCTGTTTGGAGCGCGGCCGGCCCCGTTGGGCTGAGCCTCCCGTTGACGGGGTGCGAATCCCGAAATCGACACGAATGTTGCTCTGAAACCCTTGCCGCCATTGGCGTGGGACGCTATTCAGGTGGAAAGCTTCCTGTGAGGTTCGCTCCGTGTCGTTGTTCTCCCGTCTGCGTGCCGTTGTCTCAGGAGACGACTACCTCGATGGCGACTACGACGACGAGCTCGATTACGACGGTGGCGAGCTGCCCGAGCCCGGTTTCACCAGCCGTGCCAGTGCTCTGGCCTTGAGCTCCGATTTCACGGCCGACGATCCCTTTGCCGGCACCAACGTGATCGGTATGCCTGGCCTGTCCACGGCCGCCGCTGAGGTGACCCTGATGGAGCCGCGCAGCTTCGATGAGATGCCCCGAGCCATCCAGGCTCTGCGCGAGCGCAAAACCGTGATCCTCAACCTCACGATGATGGAGCCGGATCAGGCGCAGCGCGCCGTGGATTTCGTGGCGGGTGGCACCTTCGCCATCGACGGCCACCAGGAGCGCGTGGGCGAGAGCATCTTCCTGTTTGCCCCCAGCTGCGTCACCGTGACCACGGCCGCCAGCGAAGAGACCGCCTCCTCCACGATCGTGAGCCGGGAGAGCAGCGAGCCTCAGCAGGAGGCGGCCCCCAGCCCAGCTTGGGGACGCCAGGACGCCGCCATTTAGGGCCGTCGTGACGCCAAGCTCCGGCGTGGTGACCTTCGGCGTGGTGGGCCTGGGCCGTATGGCCCAGGCTTTGTTGTGGCCACTGCTGGAGGCTGGGCTGGTGGAGCGCGAGGGTGTGCGGGCCGTGGTGGCCCGTGAGGCCTCCGCCGCCAGCCTGCGCCAGGCCCATCAGTTGGTTGTTGACACCGATGCGGCCGCCGCTTGGACGGCACCGGTGGTGCTGCTGGCGGTCAAACCCCAGCAGCTGGAGGTTGCCGCCCGGGGTGCTGCCCAGGCCGCCGCGGCAGGCTCGGCTGCCCCATCGGGTGGCCTGCTGATCTCGGTGCTGGCCGGGGTCACCCTGGAGCGGCTGCAGTGTCTGTTTCCCGCTTGGCAGTGCGTGCGCGCTGTGCCCAACACGCCGGCGCTGGTGCGCGCAGGGCTGACAGGCCTGGCCTTCGCCGACGCTGTGCCGGAGGAGCGGCGGCGTTGGGTGGAGCAGTTGTTTGCCCAGGTGGGCGAGGTGCACGAGCTTCCCGAAGCCCAGCTCGATGCTTTTCTGGCCCTCACCTCCTCCGGACCCGCCTTTGTGGCGGTGGTGGCTGAGGCCCTGGCCGATGGCGCTGTGGCGGCGGGGCTGCCGCGGCTGCTGGCCCAGGAGCTGGCCCACCGCACCCTGGCTGGCAGCGCCGCTTTGATGCTGGAGCGGGATCTCCATCCCGGCCAGCTCAAGGACATGGTGAGCTCCCCCGGCGGTACCACCATTGCCGGCCTGCGCCAGCTGGAGCGGGCCGGGCTTCGGTCCGCTCTGATCGAAGCGGTGCTGGCCGCCGCCGAGCGCAGCCGCGCGCTGGCCTGAGGGCGCGGCTGGCTTCGCGATCAGCCCTTGGCTGCTCCCAGTCGGGGCTCGGTGCCGGCCAATAGCCGTTGGATGTTGCTGCGGTGGCGCCACACCACCAGCACGGTGGTGAGCAGCGCCAGGGCCAGGTAGGGCCAGCGCAGCCCCAGGCCTGTGTTGGCAAACCAGCCCAGCATCAGCAGCGGCAGGGCCAGGGCCGCCACCACGCTGGAGAGCGACACGATGCGGCTGACGCTCAGCACGGCGAGAAAGATGCCGAAGCAGGCCAGGCCCACCGGCCAGGTGAGCCCCAGCAGCATGCCCAGGCCCGTGGCCACCGCCTTGCCCCCTTTCCAACCCAGCCACACAGGCCAGATGTGGCCGGCCAGGGCCGCCAGTCCGGCCAGCACCACGCCGACACCGAAGGGGTCGAGCACGGTTTTGGCCAGCAGCACGGCGGTGGTGCCCTTGAGCACGTCCACCAGAAACACGCCCAGCGCCGGCCCCTTGCCCACCACCCGCAGCACGTTGGTGGCGCCGGTGGAGCCGGAGCCCTCGCGGCGGATGTCGAGGCCAGCCAGCCAGCGGCCCGCCAGGTAGCCGCTGGGGATCGAGCCGAGCAGGTAGCCGGTGAGCAGCACGGGCAGGGTGATCAGGGGCATGGCAGGGGGGTCAGTAGGGCTCGTCGGTGATCAGTTCGCCGGGGCCGGCGGCAAAGGCCAGCCACACGGGGAACTGCAGGATCGGGATGGCGATCCCTTGCTCGCCCGCATCCACCACGATGAAGGGCAGCTCGCCGCGCTCCTCGAGGCGATCGGCGCGCTCCACCAGGGCATCGGCCCGCTCGAACAGCACGATGCCGCTGGTGGGGCCGAAGTCTTCCCGCGCTAGGCCCAGGCAGTCCTGCAGGCCGCGGCGCCATTCCCCCAGGCGCTCG
This sequence comes from Cyanobacteria bacterium M_DeepCast_100m_m1_067, assembly GCA_016882385.1. GTDB lineage: Bacteria > Cyanobacteriota > Cyanobacteriia > PCC-6307 > Cyanobiaceae > Cyanobium_A. The sequence continues at coordinate 5,201 of VGQC01000078.1, forward strand.
GGCTGGCTGGCCAGCACCAGGGTCTGGAAACGCTCGCCGTAGAGTTCGCCCAGGATGGCGATCGCCGCCGCGGCCACCAGGGCATTGCGGCTGCGGCTTCCGCTGCTCGGCTGGGCGCCGCGGCCGCCCTGGCCCAGAAACCAGTCGTCCAGCAGGGCGGCGCCGCTGGGGTCGAGGGTGCGGCGCAGTTGCCAGGGATCGGCGTAGAAGTCGGGCTGGCCGCCAAAGCCCGCCAGACGTTGGCGGATCAGGGCTTCGTCCTGGCTGAACAGGCCTGCGGCCGCCACAGCAGCCGGCGGCTCGCTGCTGCTGGCTGCAGCCGCTGTGCTGGCCTGGTCGAGGGGGGAGGGCTGCACCAGCACCTGCTGGGGCACCAGCTCCACCTGCTCTGCCGCCACGGCCAAATCCTGGAGGGCGCCCACCAGATAGTCCTGGAAGCCCTTAAGCCGCCGTGCCACCGCATCGGCCTGGCCGGCGAAGCTGGAGTCGATCTCCTTCTGGATCTGGC
>VGQC01000079.1 GCA_016882385.1 Cyanobacteria bacterium M_DeepCast_100m_m1_067
AAGGATTCCGGCGATGCGATCCCCGGCCATGGCGGCATCCTCGATCGGATCGATAGCTACCTGTTCGTGCCGGCGGTGGTGTACTCGCTGGTGACTCTGGTGCTGCCGCTGCTGCAGCGCTGAAGAGCCCCGTCAGCCAGCCGCGCTCACACGCTCACCCGGGCGATGCCTAGCAGCTGCAGCATGCCCCCTTCCAGGCGGGCGTCCTCGATGGTGATGCCGGGATCCATGGGCAGCCGGCTGCTGACGTTGCCCGCCCGGGAGCGGATCTCCACGCTGCCCTCCACCGCAGCCACGCTGGTTTCCAGCTCGACCAGGTCGCGGGCTCCGAGGCCCCGGGCGGCGAACACCAGGCTGTCGCGGTGCATGCGCAGCTCCACGAGTGGCGCGATGCCAAGCAGCTCCTCGCTGAGGCTGTCCCCCAGGCTCCGCCAGATCGAAGCGCTGAGGGAGCGGGTCAGGCCGTCGGGGGTGAAGCTCACCTGCCCCTGGATCTGGAAAGCGTGCTCCAGCTGCAGGGGTTGGCCCTTGAGCAGGTTGCCGATGTGCACCTGAATCGGGCCACTGCGCAGCTCCACCAGCTCCAGGTGCAGGTCGCGGTACACGACGCGCCGCGCCAGCAGTTGCACCCCTGTCAGCCGGCCTCGCAGCAGCTGCAAGGCCGATCCCTCCAGCTGAATGTCGAGGCTGCCGATGGCCTGGCACTGCTGACGGATCCAGAGCTGCAGGCCGCTGGCCAGCACCTGCATCACCGGTCCGTTTCCGCGTGCGTCGGGGCTGCTCATGGGTGGTGGCGGCTGGCCAGCCAGGTGGCGGCCACGGTGGTGGGTTGGTCGAGGTGCGGCAGGTGACCGCAGTCGTTCAGGTCCCGCACCCGCTCTCCGAGCAGAGCCAGGGCTGCGCGCTTCTGGGGAGCCCGCAGGATGCGGTCGTTGGCGCCCCACAGCACCGCGATGGGCTGCTGGGGCAGTGGGGCGCCGCTGCCGGCAAAGCCGCCCGAGCGGGCGAAGCGCCGCAGGGCTTCGGCCCAGCCGGGGCTCTGCAGATGCAGCGAGGCAATCTCCAGCTCAGCGGCGCCCACGGAGGCCTCGGGATCCGCGAAGGCGGTGCGGCATAGGCCCCGGCGCACGCCCGGCAGGGCCAGGAATCGCACCCCCAGCCCATCGAGCAGGGGCGGCAGGGGCATCGGCCGGCCGGTGAGTCCGGCGGGTGCCAGCAGCAGCAGCCGCTCCACCTGCTCCGGCAGGCGCCGGGCCAGCTCCACTGCCACCGAGCCGCCCATCGAGGCGCCGATCAGCCCGAGGCGGGCTGGGTTGCGTTGGCCAATCGCCTGTACCAGGGCCTCCAGGTGGCGCAGCACGCCCTTGGGGCTGTAGTCGCCGCCGGCAGGCCTGGGGCTGAAGCCGAAGCCGAACAGGTCGGGGATGAACAGCTGGGCGCCGCCAGCCAGCAGCGGGGCGAGCCGCCGGAATTCCAGAAAGGAACTGTCGAAGCCGTGCAGCAGCAGCACGGGTGGGCCTTCTCCCAGCACCGCCACGGGCCAGGGCTCTGAGCCGTCCTCGGTGTCCAGATCGGGCAGGTGCCACCATTCCACCTGGGCCGCCAATGCCCGCCCCTGGGGATCCAGCAGGCTGCGTGCTGCCTCGATCACCAGGTCTTGGCCAGACTCACGTACGGGATTCACGCGGGCTGGCGCTCGCTGCTGCAGGTGCTCACCAGGGCGGCCAGCAGATCGTTGGGGCCCACGGCGAAGGGCAGGTGGTGCAGGTCGGAGCCCTCGCGGCAGGCGAAGGCACAGGCGTGCTGCAGCTCATGCAGGCCGGCCTGCCCCAGGCCCAGGTCTTCGAGGTTCACCGGCAGCCCCAGCTGCCGAAACAGCGGCAAGAGCTGGCGGCGCGCCTGGCCGGCGAGCTGGCTGCCGCCGAGCACCTCCTCCAGCCGCAGCTGCGCCAGGATGCCAAAACCCACCTTCTCGCCATGCAGGTGGGCGTGGCTGGCCTCCAGTTGGGTGAGGCCGTTGTGCACGGCGTGGGCCGCCACCGTGCGGCAGCGGGCTCCGCCGATGCCGCCGATCAGTCCGGCGCTGAGGCCGCAGGCCTCCACCACCCGTTCCCAGGCGGCACTGTGGGGATCCCGCAGGGCTTCCTCCGCTTCGAGCAGCAGCTGATCACGCAGCACCCGGGCCATCTGCACCGCCTGCTGCACCAGGCCATCACCACTGGCGCCACTGCTCACCGAGGCTTCGTACCACTTGGCCATGGCGTCGGCGATGCCGCTGGCCAGGGTGCGGGTCGGGGCCTGGCGCACCAGGGCGTGGTCAAAGATCAGCAGGTCGGGGCAACGGGCAAGCGCCACATCCCCCTGGAAGGCCCCCTGCGGTGTGTAGACGTTGGCCAGGGCTGTCCAGCCGGCGCAAGTGGCGGCACTGGTGGGCACCGTGATGCAAGGCAGCTCGTGCCGGTGGGCCAACAGCTTGCCGGCATCGAGCACCTTGCCGCCGCCAATGGCGATCACGGCATCACAGCCCCGCTCCTGGCAGGTGGCGCCGATCCGGCCAAGGTCTTCCTCGCAGCAGTCGTGCTGAAGCTCGGCGCTGTGGTGTTGAAGCCCTGTGTCCATCAGCTCGGTGAGGAGCTGCTTCCGCACAGCCGCGGTGGCAGCACTGCGGCCAAGCACCAGGGGCCGGCGGCAGAGGCCTGGGATGCGCTCAAGGCCCTCGGCCCATGCCCCCGGGCCCCGCAGCACCTCGGCTGGGGCGATGGCGTGTTGGCTCAGGGGGGTACTCATCCCGGTGTGGTTGTCATCCCCGATCGATGGTAGGGGCCGGAGTCCGGCCCCTGATCTTCGCTTCAGCCGACGGGCTTCAGACGCCCGCGGTGGCCAGCTCGGGCTCCGCGGGCAGGGCGGCCTGCTTGCGGATCACCACCTGCTTGTCGTCGTTGACATCGACCAACGCGGCATCCCCATCGCTGATCCGGCCGCTGAGGAATTCCTCGGCTAGGGAGTCTTCCAGCAGACGCATCACGGCACGGCGCAGCGGACGAGCGCCGTAGGACGGGTTGTAGCCCTCCTCCACCAGCCGCTCCTTGAAAGCCTCGGTGACCGAGAGGGCAATGCCCTTGTCGAGCATGCGGCTGAACACTTCCTTGAGCATGATCTCGGCGATCTCCTTGACTTCGTCGCGGGTGAGCTGACGGAAGACAATGATTTCGTCGAGACGGTTGAGGAATTCGGGGCGGAAGTATTGCTTCAGCTCCTCATTCACCAACGAGCGGATGCGGTTGTAGTTGGTTTCATCCGCATCGCCGCCGCCAAATTCGAAGCCGAGGCCGCCGCCACCCTTCTCGATCACCTTCGAGCCGATGTTCGAGGTCATGATGATCAAGGTGTTCTTGAAGTCGACCGTGCGGCCCTTGGAGTCGGTCAGGCGGCCGTCTTCGAGCAGCTGCAGCAGCAGGTTGAACACGTCGGGGTGGGCTTTCTCGATTTCGTCGAACAGCACCACGGTGTAGGGACGGCGACGCACCGCCTCGGTGAGCTGGCCCCCCTCGTTGAAGCCCACGTATCCCGGAGGCGAACCGATCAGCTTGCTGACCGTGTGGCGCTCCATGAACTCCGACATGTCGAGCCGGATCATCGCCTCTTCGCTACCGAAGAAGTAGGCCGCCAGAGACTTGGTGAGCTCGGTTTTACCGACGCCGGTGGGGCCGGAGAAGATGAAACTGGCGATCGGCCGGTTGGGGTTCTTGAGGCCCACGCGGGCGCGGCGGATGGCGCGTGATACGGCCTTGACGGCTTCGTCCTGCCCGATCAGACGCTGGTGGAGGGTTTCCTCCATGTTCAGCAGCTTGGCCGACTCGCTTTCGGTGAGCTTCTGCACCGGCACGCCGGTCCAGGAGGCCACGATGTGGGCGATGTCCTCTTCGGTCACCATCGGGGTGCGTTCGGCGTCGGCAGGCGCATCCGCAACGGCAACGCCAACCGCGACGCCGGCTTCGGTGTCGCCTGCCTGGGACTCGGCTGCGGGCTCCTCGTCCTTGCGGGATTGCAGGATCGAGCGGATCTGCTCGCGCAATTCCACTTCCTTGTCGCGCAGCTCGCCGGCCTTGGTGAAGTCCTGCTCGCGCACGGCCTCCTCCTTGTCCTTTTGCACGGCCCGCAGCTGCTTGTCGACCTCCTTGGCCGCCGGCGGCAGCTTGGAGTTCATCAGCCGCACCCGGCTGCCAGCCTCGTCGACCAGGTCAATCGCCTTGTCGGGCAGGAAGCGGTCGGAGATGTAGCGGTCGCCCAGGGTGGCGGCGGCAATCAGAGCTTCGTCGGCGATCTTGAGGCGGTGGTGGGATTCGTAGCGCTCCTTGAGGCCGCGCAGAATCTCGATCGTGTCGACAACGGAGGGTTCACCCACCATCACCGGTTGGAAACGGCGCTCCAGGGCGGCATCCCGCTCGATGTGTTTGCGGTATTCATCCAGCGTGGTGGCACCGATGCACTGGAGCTCACCGCGAGCCAGGGCCGGTTTGAGGATGTTGGCCGCGTCGATGGCGCCTTCGGCGGCACCGGCGCCAATCAGGGTGTGCACCTCGTCGATCACGAGGATCACGTTTCCGGCGCTGCGGATCTCCTCCATGATTTTCTTGAGGCGCTCCTCAAATTCGCCCCGATACTTGGTGCCCGCCACCAGCAGGCCGATATCGAGGGTGAGAACGCGCTTCTCCTCGAGGATGTCGGGAATGTCGCCGGAGTTGATCCGCTGGGCCAGCCCCTCGGCGATGGCGGTCTTGCCGACGCCAGGTTCGCCGATCAGCACAGGGTTGTTCTTGGTGCGGCGACCCAGGATCTGGATCACCCGCTCGATTTCGTTTTGGCGGCCGACCACCGGATCGAGCTTGCCGTCGGCGGCCTGCTGGGTGAGGTTGCTGCCGAATTCATCCAGCGTGGGGGTTTTGGTTGAGCCCTTGCCGCCGCCGCCGCCAGCGGCCACCTCAGCGGTCTCGCCCAGCATGCGGATCACTTGGGTGCGCACCTTGGCCAGGTCGACGCCGAGGTTTTCCAGCACCCGGGCGGCCACGCCTTCACCCTCGCGGATCAGGCCCAGCAGCAAGTGTTCGGTGCCGATGTAGTTGTGCCCGAGCTGACGGGCTTCCTCCAGGGACAGCTCCAAGACGCGCTTGGCCCGGGGGGTGAAGGGGATCTCCACCGCCACGAAACCGGAGCCCCGGCCGATGATCTTTTCCACCTCAACGCGGGCGTCCTTGAGGTTGACGCCCATCGACTTGAGCACCTTGGCGGCCACGCCTGTGCCCTCGCCGATCAAACCCAGCAGGATCTGTTCGGTGCCCACAAAGTTGTGGCCCAGGCGACGAGCCTCTTCCTGGGCCAGCATGATCACCTTGATGGCCTTCTCGGTAAACCGCTCGAACATGGGGCGGGACCTTGTGCAAGTGGAACCAAGCTACCAGGGTTGACCGGTGAGGTGTGGTTTACGCCTGATCAAAGGCAGATCCACTGCAATAGCAGGGGCTCGGCTGGTTTTCGGCAACATCTCAATCCAAGCAATTGCTGGTTTTCAGCAATAAGAAAAGCCGGTTATCCACACCTAAGCTCTGCATCATTGACCGGGGTCAACCGCAGCCATTGGATCAGGGCATCGTCTCCGTTGCGGTAGTAACCGCGACGCAGGCCCGCATCCTGGAAGCCCAG
>VGQC01000080.1 GCA_016882385.1 Cyanobacteria bacterium M_DeepCast_100m_m1_067
GCCAGCGGTGATGGCCGGCAGAGGCAGCGGCTGGAGGCCCTCGGCCCCGAAAGGGCGCGCTTCCGTCAGCTGATCGGCAAGGTGGGTAGCGGCGAGCACACCAGCACCGGGCTCAGTCGCGAGGAGGCCCGGGAAGCCATGGATCTGATGCTCCAGGGCCGGGTGAGTGACGCCCAGCTGGGGGCTTTCCTGATTGCCCACCGCATCCGCCGGCCGCTGCCGATCGAACTGACCGGCATGCTCGACAGCTATCGCAGCCATGGCCCGGTGCTCCAGACACCCGGCCGCCGCGCCATCTGCTTTGGTGTGCCCTACGACGGCCGCAATCGCACAGCACCGCTGCTGCCGCTGACAGCCCTGATGCTGGCCAGCAGCGGGCTACCTGTGGTGCTGCACGGGGGAGACCCGATGCCGGTGAAGTTCGGCGTCACCCTGGTGGAGCTGTTCGCCGCCCTGGGCATCCACTGGCAGGGCCGGAGCCTGGAGGCGGTGCAGGAGCGGCTGCACCAGCACAACCTGGCGCTGACGCACCAACCGGACCAGTTCGCCGCAGCCGAACGCCTGCTGCCGGTGCGCGACGAAATCGGCAAACGCCCACCGGTTGCCAGCCTGGAACTGCTCTGGACACCCCATCAGGGCGACCATCTGCTGGTGAGCGGCTTCGTGCATCCCCCCACGGAAAAACGGGCCTGGGAGGCCCTGGCAGCAGCGGGTGAAACCGATGTGCTCACGGTGAAAGGTCTGGAGGGCTCCACCGATCTGCCCACCAGCCGAGCCGGAATCACCGCAAGGCTGCACGAAGGTGCGGTGGACCGCAACCTGCTGCACCCACGCGACCACGGCTGCTACAGCGACGATGCCCCCTGGCAAAACCTCGACATCTGGCGCCAGGACGCCCTGAACGCCCTCCAGGGGGAAGGCCCCCTGGCCCTGGCCCTGCTCTGGAATCTCGGGTCTTACCTGTGGTTGGCGAATCAGTTCGACACCCTTGACGCAGGCCTCGACCAGGCCAAGGCCCTGATCGCAGCCCGCAGCGGCGAACGGCTGCGTCAAACCCTGGCGCGCTGAGGTCGAACCTGCAGGGTCAAACCTGCGGATCGGTAACAACAGCAACTCTCAAAGCGTTGGCGGTTGTGGTGTTTTGGATGGGTCGGTCAGCTTTTGCGCCGGCTGAATCCAACGCCGGCACGGAGCGCTTTGTTGTGGAGCCCGTCCGGAGTGCTGAGCCGTCACTCCGGCAACACCCATCAACACGCCATGTCGAATCTTTCCCGCCGCAAGTTTCTGATCACCGCAGCTGGCTCAGCCGCCGGCACCCTGTGGCTGGCTGCCTGCGGCGGCGGCAGCAAGCCCTCCAGCAAGAGCGCCGCGACCGGGTCGAATGCCCCCGAGGTGACCGGCGCCACCCTGGGCTTCATCGCCCTCACCGACGCCGCCCCACTGATCATCGCCAAGGAGAAGGGCCTGTTCGCCAAGCACGGCATGCCTGAGGTGAACGTGGTCAAACAGACCTCCTGGGCCGTCACCCGCGACAACCTGGAACTTGGCAGCGCCAAGGGCGGCATCGATGGCGCCCACATCCTCTCGCCCATGCCGCTGCTGCTCACCGCCGGCACGATCACCAAGAGCAAGCAGCCGCTGCCGATGGTCACCCTGGCGCGGCTCAACCTGCAGGGTCAGGGCCTGTCGGTATCGAAGGACTTCCTCGCCGACAAACTGACCATCGACAACAAGGCCGGCCTGACCAAGGCGGCCCAGCAGGCCAGCGGCAAGGGCAAAAAGTTCAAGGCCGCCGTCACCTTCCCAGGCGGCACCCACGACCTGTGGATGCGCTACTGGCTCGCCGCCAACGGCATCGACCCCAACAAGGACGCTGATCTGGTGGTGGTGCCGCCGCCGCAGATGGTGGCCAACATGCAGACCGGCACCATGGACACCTTCTGCGTGGGTGAGCCCTGGAACCAGCGCCTGGTGAACAAAAAGCTGGGCTACACCGCTGCCGTGACCGGTGAACTGTGGAATCTTCACCCGGAGAAGGCCTTCTCGATGCGGGCCGACTGGGTGGACCAGAACCCCAAGGCTGCCAAGGCCCTGCTGATGGCCGTGCAGGAAGCCCAGATGTGGTGTGAAGACCCCGCCAACCTCGACGAGCTCTGCGAGATCACCTCGAAGGACAAGTACTTCAAGGCCAGCGTGGCCGACATCAAGCCACGCCTCGCCGGCGACATTGACTACGGCGATGGCCGGGTGGTGAAGAACAGCCCCCTGAAAATGCGCTTCTGGAGTGAGAACGCTTCCTTCCCCTTCAAGAGCCACGACAAGTGGTTTGTGACCGAAGACATGCGCTGGGGCTACCTGCCTGCCAACACCGACATCGACGCCCTGGTGAACAAGGTGAACCGCGCCGACCTCTGGAAGGAAGCCGCCGCGGCCATCGGCCAGCAGGCCGCAATCCCCGCCAGCGATTCCCGCGGCAAGGAAACCTTCTTTGACGGGGTGGTGTTCGATCCCGAAAACCCGAAGGCCTACCTCGACAGCCTCAAGATCAAGGCGATGCGATAAGGCTTTGAGGGGAGTCTCAGCGCTCCCCGTCCTAGCTCAATTGCTGCTCATCGCAGCCTCCACGACCGCTTCGACAGCGATTGCTGCCGATCTCTTTGACTTGACCGACGTCCACGATGACCACTCTCACTCCCGCGACCCACTCCAGACGCTCCTCCAGATTGCGCCGCCTACAGCCTGGCCTGCGCAGCCTGATGCCCTATCTAATCTGCATTGGCGGGTTTTTGATCGCCTGGCAGATCGTGTCGCTGGTGCTGGGTGTGGCACGCCTGCCGGGGCCGATCAATGTGATCGTGGACACCTGGGATCCCTACATCAGCCAGCCGTTCTTTGATGACGGCGGCACCAGCAAGGGCCTGGGCTGGCAGATCCTGATCTCGCTGCAGCGCGTGGCCCTGGGTTATGGCCTCGCCGCACTGGTTGGCATCGCCATCGGTGGTGTTCTTGGCCTTAATCGGTTCATCGGCAAGGGCTTGGATCCCGTGATCCAGGTGCTGCGCACCGTGCCACCCCTGGCCTGGTTTCCGATCTCACTGATGGTGTTTCAGGACGCCAACACCTCGGCGATTTTCGTGATCTTCATCACCGCCATCTGGCCGATCATCATCAACACTGCCGTGGGCATCAAGGAGATCCCTCAGGACTACACCAATGTGGCCAGAGTGTTGCGCCTGAGCAAGCGCTCCTACATCCGCAACATCGTGATCCCCGCCACCGTGCCCTACGTCTTCACCGGTCTGAGGATCGCCGTGGGTCTGGCCTGGTTGGCGATCGTGGCCGCTGAAATGCTCAAGGCCGACGGCGGCATTGGCTATTTCATTTGGGACGCGTACAACGCAGGCGGTGACGCCAGCTCCAGCCAGATCATCCTGGCGATCGTGTATGTGGGTGTGGTGGGCCTGATCCTCGATCGACTGGTGGCCTGGGTGGGCCGCAAGGTGAGCAAGGGGGCGAACTGAGATGGCAACGCCCACAGGCCTGATCACTGTTGACGCTGTAAGCCAGGCGTTTCCCCTGGATGACGGCGGTCGCTACGTGGCCCTCGATCGCATCGATCTCGACATCGCCGAGGGGGAATTCGTATCGCTGATCGGCCATTCCGGCTGCGGCAAAAGCACCTTGCTGAATCTGCTGGCCGGCCTCAGCCAGGCCAGCGAAGGCGGCATCCTGGTGAACGGGCGCCAGGTGACCGATCCTGGCCCGGATCGGATGGTGGTGTTTCAGAACTACTCGCTGCTGCCCTGGCTCACGGTGCGCGACAACATCGCGCTTGCGGTGGACACCGTGTATCCCCAGCTGAGCGCGGCGGAGCGACAGGACACCGTGGAGCGCAACATCCAGCTGGTGAATCTCAGCGCAGCCACCCACAAATTTCCGGCCGAACTATCGGGCGGCATGAAACAAAGGGTCGCCATCGCCCGCGCCCTGGCCATCCGGCCCAAGCTGCTGCTGCTCGATGAACCCTTTGGAGCCCTCGATGCGCTCACCCGCGGCAACCTGCAGCAACAGTTGATGCAGATCTGCCAGGAGTCGGGGCTCACCGCCGTGATGGTGACCCACGACGTGGATGAGGCCCTGCTGCTCTCCGACCGGGTGGTGTGCCTGAGCAATGGCCCCGCCGCCCGCATCGGCCGGATCGTGGACGTGCCCCTGCCACGCCCCCGCGACCGGCTGGAGGTGATGAACCACTCCGACTACTACCACCTGCGCGCCGAGCTGATCCATTTCCTGCAGGAGCAGCGCCGTCTCAAACAACAAGCCGCCGCCCACCGATGACTAGCGCCACCAGCCAGCCCTTCCTGGAATTCCGGGATGTGGGCCAGGTGTTCCACACCCGCCGCGGCCCCTTCGAGGCGCTGCGCGACATCAACCTGCAGGTACACCAGGGCGAGTTTCTCTGTGTGATCGGCCACTCCGGCTGCGGCAAGAGCACCCTGCTGAACATGGTGTCGGGCTTTCTGCAGCCCAGCAGCGGCAGCGTGAATCTTCAGGGCACCCCGATCGAGCGGCCCGGCCCCGACCGGATGGTGGTGTTCCAGAACTACTCGCTGCTGCCCTGGCTCACGGTGTGGCAGAACGTGGAGATGGCCGTGCAGGCAGCCCGACCCGAGCTCGATGCTTCCAGCCGCCGCGACGTGGTGGCCCACCACCTGGAGATGGTGGGGCTGATCGAGGCCAACAGCAAGCGACCGGGCCAACTCTCCGGTGGCATGCGCCAGCGGGTGGCGATCGCCCGGGCCCTGGCGGTGTCGCCGGCGGTGCTGGTGCTGGATGAACCCTTCGGTGCGCTGGATGCGATCACCAAGGAAGAGCTGCAGGAGGAGCTGCTGGCGATCTGGCGCGAGCAGAAACCCACCGTGCTGATGATCACCCACGACATCGACGAGGCCCTGTTCCTGGCCGATCGAATCGTGATGATGACCAACGGACCTTCAGCCACCATCGGTGAAATCCTGGCGGTGCCCTTTGAGCGCCCGCGGCGCTACGAAGCCATTCAGGACGACCCTCGCTACGGCCAGCTGCGCAACCACGCCCTCGACTTCCTCTACCGGCGTTACGCCCACGACGTGGACTGAACACTCCACAGCCAGGGGCGGATGCCCTCAGCCGGGAGTGAGGGCCACCGCCGCCCCCTTGAGCTCGGGCTGCTTGGAAATCGGGCAGCCCAGCTCGTGCATCAGCCGGTTGGCCTCGCAAGCCAGCTCCCCCTGGGAGGCACCCCAGTGCATCGGCAGAAACACCGTGCCGGGGCGAATGCGCTCCGTGAGCAGCACCTTCACGCTGAGGGAGCCACGGCGGGAATGGACCTGGGCAAGACGCCCCTCATCAAGCCCGGCGCGGGCGGCATCGTCGGGATGCACCTCCAGCAGGGGTTCGGGATGGGCTTTGGCGACCCGGGCCACGTGGGCGGTGCGGGTCATCGTGTGCCAGTGGCCCAGCACGCGCCCCACGGTGAGCACCAGGGGATAGGCGGCATCGGGCGGCTCAGCCAGGCCAAGCGGCGGATCGGCCCAGAGACGGGCCTTACCGGAGGGCGTGGGGAAGCGACGGCCATCGCAGCCGGTTTCGGTGTAGAG
>VGQC01000081.1 GCA_016882385.1 Cyanobacteria bacterium M_DeepCast_100m_m1_067
GCGGCCTTCAGCCGCTGGGTGAAGGGGGCTCTGCCCTATCCGCACCATTGGTTGTGAGACTTCGCAGGAGGTGGGTGATGGTCAGTCGTGCCTTGGCCAAGACTTAGCTAAGGCTTCGCTTAGCCCCCTAGGTAGGCCATCTCGGCGTGGGGCGGCGCGGTCGTCGCTCCAGCGGCAGTACCGATTTGCCATGCCTCCTGGCGTTCCTCACTCCAGCGATTGCGGCGCTCACGCCAGAGTTCGGCGAGGGCACCCTGCAGTTTTCCGGCCGCAGAATCCGGTTGCAGCCAGGGGCGCAGGTCGAGGCCGCTGCCGGGGGCGGCGAACAGGCAGGTGTAGGCGATGCCGTCGGCGGTGACGCGCAGGCGGTTGCAGTCGCCGCAAAAGGGGGCGCTCACCGACGCCACTACGGCGAGGATGCCGCCTCCTTCTGGCTCGCGATCCCGGTAGCGCCAGCGGCTGGCGGTGCCGTGGCCGGCGCGCCCCTGGGGCTCCAATGGCCAGCGCGCGCCGATTCGCTCCACCATCTCGGCGGCGCTCAGCACCGCCTCGGGCCGCCAGCCGTTGCGGTTGCCCACGTCCATGAATTCGATCAGGCGCAGCTCCAGCCCCCGCTCGCGGGCCAGCTCGGCCAGGGGCAGCAGCTGGTCGTCATTGGCGCCGCGCTGGATCACGGCGTTGAGCTTGAGCTCCCCGCGGCCCGGATCGAAGCCAGCGGCCCGGGCATGCTCGATCGCCGCCAGCACCTTGGCCAGCAGGGCCTCGCCGTCGCTGACTCCAGCCATCCGGGCCACCGACGCTCCGGTGGTGCCATCGAGGCTGAGGGTGATCCGGTCGAGACCAGCGCCGCGCAGGCTCCGGGCCCGCTCGGCGCTGAGCAGGGTGCCGTTGCTGGTGAGGGCGATTTCGCGCAGGCCCGGGCCTTCCGGGTGTATGGCGCGCAGGGGTTGCACCGCGGCGATCAGCTCCTCCAGGCCGCTGTGCAGCAAGGGTTCGCCGCCGGTGAGCCGCAGGCTGCGAGCCCCCAGGGCCACCGCCGCCTCGATCAGCTGCAGCCGCTGCGCCAGCGTCAGCAGGCCAGGTGGCTCCACGCCATCGGGCAGGCAGTAGGGGCAGGCCAGGTTGCAGCGGGCCGTGAGCGATAGCCGCAGCACCCCCAGGGGCCGGTTGAGCTGGTCGGTGGCGCGGCCCATGGCTCCACGCTATGGGTGCTGGCCGGATGTTGGCGGTAGCGTTTCAGCATGGTCGCCTCCGCTGCTGAGCGTTTCACGCCACCCACAATCCCCTGGCGCCAGTCCCTGGCGCTCGAGTCGGCTCCCGACCTGGGTCCGGGTTTGGATCCCCACAGGTGCGGGGAAGCTTTGGCGCGTCTCTGCGCTGAGGCCGATGTGCAGGCGGTGATCGCCTTTGGTTCGCGGGCCAGGGGTGAGGCGCGGCTCGACTCGGATCTGGATCTGGCGGTGATCGTGCGCCAGCCCCAGCTCACGCCGGCTGACAAGTTGGCCTGCTGGAGGCGCTTCAACCGAGCGTTGGGTCGGCAGGGAGTGGGTGTCGACCTGGTGGTGGCGGGCAGCGCTGATGCCGAGCGACTGAGCGGCTCCCGTTGGCATGTGTTCGGCGATGTGGCCCGGGAGGGCCGTGTGCTCTATGTCGCCGGCTGAAGACGCGTTGCTGCTGCTGGCGATCGTGCGACGCCATCTGCATAGCCTGCAGCTGACGCTTGACGCTGCCTATCCAGCAGAAGACTGGGGCTTCACCGCACAGCAGGCGGTGGAGAAATTGCTCAAGGCCTGGATCGTGTTGGGTGATCGCCAGCCCCCGCGGGTCCATGACCTCGAAGATCTGGACGCTCTGGCTGGTCAGCAGGTTGATCCCCTGCTGCTGGAGCTGCAGGTGTTTGCGGTGGAGGCCCGCTACGAGCAGGGCCCATTTCCGTTGCCCGCGCCGCGGCAGGAGCTGCTGGCGCTGGTCGAGGCGGAGCTGGATCGCTGTCAGCGGGCGGTTGAGGCGCTTGGCCAATCGGACGCCTGATCGGACTCAGGCCGGCTGATCGGCTTCGGGCCGGTTCACGTTGCGGACGGCACACGGATCCAGCGGCACCGCCTGGCAGGGCAGCTCCACCAGCCAGCTCTGCAGGCGCCGTTCGCCTCGGCCCACCGCTGCGGCCAGGTGGGTGCGGATCGGGGCGCTGCTCGGAACCAGGCCCAGCAGCGGTTGCAACCGCGCTCCGTCGTGGGCCAGATAAAGCCGGGTGGGCTCCTGCGCTGGCGCTGGATCGTCTGCAGCCGCCAGCAGGGTGTGCAGGGCGGCCAGGCTGAGATCCGGCATGTCCACCGGGCAGAGCAGCAGGCGCTCGTTGGGATGGTGTTCCATCAGCCGGTGCAGGGCCAGCAGGGGCCCCTCCCAGGGGGGCGGTTCGGCGATCCGTTCCAGGCAAACGCCGCGCGCTTTGAGCTCGGTCTGCAGCGCCTTGGCCAGGTCCAGATGGGCCGGATGGCGGCTCAGCAGGGTGATCGGCATCTGCAGTTGGGCCAGCAGGCGCAGGCTGCGCTCCAGCCAGGTGCCGCCCTCGGGGTGGGGCAGCAGCGCCTTGTCGCGGCCCATGCGCCGGCTCTCGCCACCGCTGAGCAGGCAGGCGCGCAGGGGCAGCTGTAGCAACGGCTGCCAGGCCGGTCGCCGCTCCCCCATAGGGTCCCGCCGTTCCCCCGATTGCTCCATGGCTCTGCCTCCCCACACCACGGCCCTGCTCGACGCCAAGCGCCGCAGCCGTCTCAGCTTCGCCGACCTGGGCGCCTGCCTGGGGCAGGACGAGGTGTGGACCGCCAGCCTGCTCTACGGGCAGGCCACCGCTTCAGCCGATCAGGCCGAGGCGCTGCTGGAGGCCCTGCAGATCCCCGAGCCGGAGCGGCCTGCCCTGATGGCGGCCCTCAGCACCTATCCGGTGAAGGGTGCCCTGGATCCGGTGATTCCCACCGACCCGTTGCTGTATCGCTTCTACGAGATCCTGCAGGTGTATGGCCTGCCGCTCAAAGACGTGATCCAGGAGCAATTCGGCGACGGGATCATGTCGGCGATCGACTTCAGCCTCACGGTCGCCAAGCAGGAGGACCCCAAGGGCGATCGGGTGGTGGTGACGATGAACGGCAAGTTTCTGCCCTACCGCAAGTGGTGAAGGGGCCGGCCGGGCAGCCGCTCAGGCAGGTCCGGCCACCAACCCGAACTCGGCCAGGGCCCGCGGCAGGTTGCGGTGCTCGTGGCCGGGGTGGCTGAGTTTCACCAGGGCGAAGCGTTGCAGCTCGGTGAGCTCTGCCCAGCCGCCGGCCCGCACCCCTAGACCCAGCTGGGCGCAGGAGGCGGCCAGCACGTCGGGCAGCTCCTCGCTTTGCTGCCAGGGCTCCCCGCTGGGGAGTGGCAGCAGCTTGGCCTGGCCGGCGCTGAGGCTGGTGGTGCGCGCCAGCAGGTGCTCACGCAACGCCGCGATGGCGGCGGCATCGTCGGCCCAGGCCAGCAGCTCGCCCCGCTCGGCTTCGCCCAGCTCGCTCCAGTGCTGGAGCTTGAGCTTCACGCCGGCCAGATCCAGCTTGCGCCGCACCGCCATCGGGATGCAGCGCAGATCGGCGGTGAAGTCGGCCTCAAAGCCGAAGCAGGTGCTGGCCAGGGATGTGCTCAGGGGAACCGCGGCAGCAAGCGCCACCAGGTAACAACCGCCACCATCATCGGGTGCCCCGGCTTGGTCGAATGGCGTGATGGCCAGTGATCCCGCCGCCAGCCCAGTTGCCAGCCCGGTCGCCAGTTCAGCTGCCCGGGCCCAGTGTCCCTACTGCGGCGTGGGCTGCGGCCTGGAGCTAAAGCCCCCTCTCGACGCTGCTGCTACCGAGCCCGGCGGCACCTGGACGGCCCGCGGCGACCGCCACCACCCGTCGTCCCTGGGTCAGGTGTGCGTCAAAGGCGCCACGGTGGGGGAAACCCTGCACCGCAACCGGCTCACCACGCCCCTCTGGCGCCAGCGCACCGATCAGCCCTTTGCGCCGATCAGCTGGGAGCGGGCCTTCACCCTCCTGGTGGAGCGCATCCAGGCCACCCTGGCCAGCCAGGGGCCCCAGGCGCTGGCGATCTACGGCTCCGGCCAGTTCCTCTGCGAGGACTACTACGTGGCCAACAAGCTGCTCAAGGGGGCCTTGGGCAGCAACAACTTCGACGCCAACTCGCGGCTGTGCATGAGTTCGGCGGTGGCCGGCTACGCCCGCAGCCTGGGCTCCGATGGCCCGCCCTGCTGCTACGACGACCTCGACCTGGCCGATCTGGTGCTGCTGATCGGCACCAACACGGCCGAGTGCCACCCGGTGCTGTTCCAGCGGCTGCTCAAGCGCCGGCGCAAGGGGGATGGGCCGCGGCTGGTGGTGGTGGATCCGCGCGCCACCGCCACCAGTGATGCGTCGGATCTGCACCTGGCGATCGCCCCCGGCACCGACTTGGCCCTGCTCTGTGGCCTGGGTCATCTGCTGCTGAATCGGGGCGGCGTGGATCGGGCTTTTGTGGCCGCCCACACCGAGGGTTTTGCCGAGCTGGAGGTGCTGTGGCGGGCCTGGGAGCCGGCGCGGGCGGCGGCGGTGTGCGGCATTGCCGAAGCCGATCTGGAGCTGCTGGCCGATTGGTGGTGTGAGGCCGCATCTGCGCTCAGCCTGTGGTCGATGGGGGTGAACCAGAGCCGCGAGGGCACCGCCACCGTGGCCGGGATCTGCAACCTGCACCTGGTGAGCGGCCAGATCGGCCGGCCTGGTGTCGGGCCCTTCTCGCTCACGGGCCAGCCCAACGCCATGGGCGGCCGCGAGGTGGGCGGCCTGGCCCAGCTGCTGCCCGGCTATCGCTCCGTGGCCAACCCGGAGCACCGCGCCGAGGTGGAGCGCCACTGGGGCTTCGCGCCCGGCTCGATCGCCCCTGAGCCGGGCCTGGCGGTGTGGCAGCAGATCGAGGCGATGGAGCGCGGGGAGCTGGGGCTGTGGTGGGTGGCGGCCACCAATCCGCTGGTGAGCTTGCCGTCGCTGGATCGGGTGCGGGCGGCGGTGGCGAACTGCCCCCTGGTGGTGCTGAGCGAGGCCTATGCCGGCACCGAAACCGAAGCGGTAGCCCACCTGGTGCTGCCGGCGGCCCAGTGGAGCGAGAAGCAGGGGGTGATGGTCAACTCCGAGCGCCGCGTCACCCTCTGTTCTGCCTTTCGCGAGCCCCCGGGCGAGGCCCGGCCCGACTGGGCGATCTTTGCGGAGCTGGGCCATCGACTCGGATTCGGCGATGCGTTCAACTACGGCTCCGCTGCCGAGGTGTACGCGGATTTCGTGGCGCTCACCACCGGCCGGCTGTGCGACAGCAGTGGCCTCAGCCACCAACTCCTGGCTGACCACGGCCCCCAGCAGTGGCCGTTTCCTGCCGGCACGGAGCCGGGCGGCGGTCAGGCGCGCCTCTACACCGAAACCGGCTGCGATGGCCGTCGCTTCCCCACGCCCTCCGGTAAGGCCCGTCTCTGGGCCGATCCGCCGCTTGGCCTGGCTGAGCCGCCCGATGCCGCCTATCCCCTGGTGCTCACCG
>VGQC01000082.1 GCA_016882385.1 Cyanobacteria bacterium M_DeepCast_100m_m1_067
GCCTGCGGCGCCCCCCGCCCGGAGCCCCCTGACGCCACGGCGGGCAAGGCCTTCAAGGTGGTCACCACCTTCCTGCCGATCACTCTGTTCACCCGCGCCGTGGCGGGCGACTGCGCCACGGTCACCGTACTGATCCCTCCCAGCCTGGGCCCCCACGACTTCCAGGCCAAACCGGGTGATCTGACGGCCCTGCGCCAGGCCGGGGTGCTGGTGAAGAACGGCCTAGAGATGGAGGGATTCCTAGGCAAGCTCGTTGCTGCCGCCGAAAACCCCCAGCTGGTGGTGATCGACTCCAGCCGCGGCGTCGCCACCCTGGAGTCGGCGGAGCACGGGGATGGGCCTGGACATGATGGTGATCATGACCACGGCGATGACCATGGCCATGATCACGGCGCTGTTAACCCCCATATATGGCTGGACCCGCTGCGGGCGGTGCAGCAGGTGGCAACCATCCGCGATGGCCTGATCCAGGCCGATCCCAGCTGCGCGGATGGATACCGGCGCAACGCTGCTGCTTTCACCGCTCAGTTGAAACAGCTGAACAGCGAGATCGCCGGCCAACTTGAGCCCTATCGGGGCAAAACGTTTGTGGCCTTCCACGACTTCGCCCCCTACTTCGCCCAGCGCTATGGGCTCAAAGCTGATTACCTGGTGGATGTGCCCGAGCTCAATCCATCACCGGCTGATCTGCAGCGGGTGGCGGCCGAGGTGAAGAGCAGCCAGCTCAAAGCCCTGCTCAGCGAGCCTCAGGAAGGCAACCGCTCCTTCAATACCCTGGCCAAAGATCTGGGCGTGAAAGTGGTGGTGTTCGATCCGATGGAGACGGCCACGGAGGAAGCCTCGCGTGATCCGGCCACCTACGTCAGCGTGATGCGCCGCAACGTGGCTGATCTACGCCAGGCCTTTGGCCAATGACAGACAACGCCCCAGTGCTTGTGGTTGAAGGCCTGAGCGTTCGCCGTGGCGAGCAGCTGGCTGTGGAGCAGGTGAGCTTTCAGCTCGCCCGCGAAACCGACACGGCTCTGGTGGGTCCCAACGGTGCCGGCAAAAGCAGCCTGGTAGCTGCTTTGTTGGGTCTGCTGCCCAGGGCGGCAGGGTCCGTTCGGATCCTTGGCCATGCGCTCGGTCCGGCGGGCGAATTGCCCCGTTCGGTGCGTGCCCAGATCGCTTACTTGCCCCAGAGCCTGGCGTTGCAGGGGCGCTTCCCCCTCACGGTGGGCGAATTCGTGGGCTTTGGCTTTGATCCACCAGGCCTGAGCTTGGCCTGGCTGGGCAACAGCCGCCGATGCAACGCCGTGCAGCGTGCCCTGGAGCGCACCGGCTGCCAGGACCTGGCAGAACGCCGGCTCAGCGAGCTCTCCGGTGGTCAGCTCAAGCGGGTGTTGCTGGCCTTCTGTGTGGTGCGGCCCCGCCAGTTGCTGGTGCTCGATGAGGCTCAGGCGGGTCTGGATGCCCCCAGCAGTGAGCAGTTCCAGGAGCTGCTGCTGGATCTGCGCCGCCAGGAAGGCTGGACCGTGCTGCAGGTGTCGCACGATCTGGAGATGGTGCGCCGCAGCTGTGATCAGGTGTTGTGCTTAAACCGCCGCCTGCGTTGCAGCGGTGCCCCCGACCATGCCCTCAGTGCGGCGCGGCTGGCCGAGCTCTATGGCCCCAATGTGGTGCCTTACCGCCATAACCATGCCGGGATTGCTGGCCATGGCTGATGCCGCAGGCTTGCTGGAGATTGTTGGCCAGCCCTTCATGCAGCGGGCCCTGCTCGGCGGCTTGCTTACCGGCGCCCTAGGTGGGCTATTGGGCAGTTTCGCGGTGCTGCGTCAGCTCTCGTTCTTCAGCGATGCCCTCGGTCATTCCGCCCTGCTGGGCATCAGCCTGGGAATCCTGCTGGGGGTCAATCCCACCCTGGTGCTGATCCCTTTCGCGGTGGTGTTCGCCCTGCTGGTGAACCAGCTGGTGGCCCGCAGCGGCCTACCGGCAGACGCCCTGCTGAACATCGTCTATTCCACCTCCCTGGCCTTTGCGGTGGTGGCCCTGAGCTTGGTGGAGACCTATCGCGGCGGCATCCAGCAGCTGCTGTTCGGCGACATCCTCGGCATCAGCTGGAGCGATCTGGTGGTGATCGGCCTGCTGCTGCTGGGTGCATTGGTCTATCTCGCCTTGAGCCTGCGGTCCCAGGTGCTGCTCACCCTCAACAGCGATCTCGCCGGAGCCTTCGGGGTGGGGGCCAACCGGCACCGCCTGATCTTCATCGTGCTGCTGGCGGTGGTGGTGGCGGTGTCAATCAAAGCGGTGGGGGTGCTACTGATCAGCGCCTTTGTGGTGATTCCGGCCTGCGGGGGACGGCTCGTGAGCCGCCACTTCCCGCTCTATGCCCTCGCCTCAGCCACCTTGGGCGGCGGCTGTGCATTGCTTGGCCTACTGGGCTCAGGCCTCACCAACCTGCCCTCCGGTCCGTGTGTGGTGATCGTGCAATTTGCAGGATTCCTCGTGGCGCTGCTGGTGAGCCAGCTCAGTCCCAGGAGCGGGGTGCTGGCTTCAGCCATAGCAGTGGCAAGCAGAAGCAAGCCATCAGGGGCCCGGGAGGCAGGTTGAATCCCAGCGCTAGGCCGCAGCCGGTGACGCCTACCCCCATGCCCAGCCCGGCTACCAGGCGTAGGGCCTGAGCCATGCTTTGGGCGCGTGAAAGAACTGCCAGAGAAGGGGCGCAGATCAGCGCCATCACCAGGGCTAGGCCCACGGCGGCGGTGGCACTGACTACGACCAGGGCCGTGAGAGCGGCCATCAGCAGCCGCAGGCCGCGCAGCGGCAGTTCGATGTCAGCGGCGCCCTCCGGGTCGAGCCCCAGCCACTGCAGCTGGTGGAAGCGCAGCCGCAGCACCAGCAGGAGTAGGGCCAGGGCCGCTAGCAGGCGAAGCAGGTCTGCCGGGCCTGCCACCAGCAGATCGCCGAACAGCAGGCCATCGAGATCCACCGGCAATTCCAGGCCTTGGACCAGGAGCACCCCCAGTCCGAGGCTGGCGGCCAACACGGTGTTGAGCACGGCCTCCGCCTGGCCGCTGCCGGAGGGGCGGCCCGCCATCAGCAGCTCGGCCAGGAGCACCGCACCCATGGCCCCGCCCATGCCCCCCAGCAGCTCCGGCCAGCCCAGGGCCTTGGCTATCACAACGCCGGGCAATACGGCGTAGGCCATCAGATTCGTGGTGAGCACTCGTTGCTGCACCACCAACAGCGTGCCCAGTAGGGGGCACACCAGGCCACACAGCCCGGCCAGGAGGAAGGGAATCAGCCACCAGGGCTCCATCAACACGTTCATTGCCGATCCCCTGGCCCCAGCTGGCCGTGCTCCAGCTGCATTTGCGGCACCTGCTCCAGGCTGCTTGGTAGATCCCCGTGGGCGGTAAGAACCACCGCCGTTCCATCAGCCGCCAGCGCCTGGATCAGGGCGCCCAGCTGCTCTCGGCTGCGGTTGTCAAGGCAGGCAAAGGGTTCATCGAGCAGCAGCACGGCGGCCTGACGGGCCAGGGCGCGGGCAATCAGGGCCCGTTGTCGCTGGCCGCCCGAGAGGCTTGCGATCGGGGCTTTGGCCAAGGCGGCCAGACCCACCTGCTCCAGGGCGGTGTGGCTGCGTTGGGGGTGGCCGCCGCAGCCCAGGCCCACCAGGCCGGTCAGGGTGATTGGGTAGTGCCAGCGCAGGCTTGGGGCCTGGGGCACCAGGGCCAGTCGCCTCCGCTGGCCTTTAAGGGGGCGGCCGCATAGGCGCACCCAGCCTGCGGTGGGCTGCAATTTGCCTTGCAGCAGCTGCAGCAGGGTTGATTTGCCGGCCCCGTTGTCACCCCGTATCAGGGTGCAGGAACCGTTCGTGACATCCAGGTTGATGGACCGCAGAACGGCGGTTTTGGCGTAGCCAAAGGCGAGCTGGCGAGCCTGAAGCAAGGGCGCATCCACGGGCGGAGCCAAGAAACAGAGGGGCCGGCGCCCCATGTGGCACCTATTGTGACTGGTATTGAATGAGAATCGTTATCATCATTATTGTGCTGCAGGGTGCTGATGTCCGTGGTTGTTGTCAGTCGGGTGTGTCGCCCGGGGCTGCTGGGTGCGCCGGTGTCGGCTCTCGTCGCCCTGCTTGCCTGCCTGCCCCCTGCCGCTGCTGCCCCGGCTCCGATGGTGGTAGCCGCTGATGGTGTGCTGTGTGACCTCACCCGTACCCTGGCTGCCGAGCAGGTCAGGGTGCTCTGCCTGATCCCGGCCGGCGCCGATCCCCATCAGGCGGTCCTGCGCCCCCGGGATCGCCAGGCCCTGGCAGAGGCCAAGTTGGTGCTGGTCAATGGCTATGGACTTACCCCTGCCCTGCAACGTGTGAAGATCTCGGCTCCGCGGGTGGCGGTGGCGGAGCTGGCTGTGCCGGAAAGCCCCGGCCGTGATCCGCACGTGTGGCACAACAGCAGCCAAGTCGCCGCCATGGTGTCAGTGGTGGAGGGTCGCCTGGTGGCCGTGTTGCCCGCCGCGGCCGCCGCCGGCGTGAAGCAGCGCAGCCAGGCCGCCCGCAGCGTGCTCGATGCCCTCGGCACCTGGACCGGTGCCCAGATCCGCACCGTGCCTGAGTCAACACGTGTTCTGGTTACTGAACACCGTGCATTCAGCAGCTTTGCGCGGCGTTACGGCATCCGGGAATTGCCCCTGCTGGATGCCTACACAACTGCTGGCGCGCTGCGGCCCACCAGTCTCGCCGCGATGACCAAGGCGATTAGGGAATCGGGCACCCGTCAGCTGTTCGCCGAATCATCGCCGGTGTCGAAAACCCTGCGGCGGGTTAGTCGCAGTAGCGGCGTGCCGGTGAATCCCACCCCCCTGGTGGCCGATGGCCTGGCTCCAGGGCGCTCCACCGTGCAGACCGCCACGGGCAATGTCTGCACCTTTGTAGATGGCCAGGGCGGTCGTTGCGATCGCGCCGCTGCCGACCAGCTCGCCCTGCGCTGGGCTGCCATCCGCTGACCTGGGTCGCCGCATCAATCCCCACCGCGCCCAATACCCCAGTTTTGCCTGCATCAGCCATGCCTTTGTTTCGCCCATCCCCGTTGGCTCTGCCGCTTTTTCTGCTGGCCCCCGCTGGGATTGCCCTGGCCTGCGCCTTGCCCGATCCGGTGCGCGCCCATGGCGCCGCCGGCGGCGCTGAGTTGGCTCCCGGCGAATTTCAAATGGCCCCGGTGCTCACCATCGAGGGCCATGCCGGCCTGGAAAACAACCTGGAGGATCGTCCCCGCCACTACGCCATCGATGGCCTGATTGGTGTGGTGATGGAGTGGGGGCTGCCCAATCGGGGCAGTTTTGCCATCGAAGCCATGGTCGGCCCGGCCTTTGTGTGGGGGGAAGCTGAACATTTCTATGGCCGGGTGCATCAACACGATGACCACGATGACCACGACGACCACGACGACCACGATCACGATGATCACGACGACGCGGAGGGCCATGGCGGCGCCCCTTTCCAGCGCGTCGACATCAAGGGGCAGCTGCAGGCCCGCTATGCCCCGAACGATCGTCTCTCG
>VGQC01000083.1 GCA_016882385.1 Cyanobacteria bacterium M_DeepCast_100m_m1_067
ATGGTTTTGACGGAGAGGCCGGAGCGCTTGGCCACCTCGCCGATCTTGAGGGCCGTTGCGGCTGCCATGCAACTCTCTTGTTGGTGGAGAGTTCAACCTAGGGGCTTCGGCGGGAGCTCCGCGCCGAGAGGAGCTGCGGGACGAGGGCGTATCGGCCGGGCGATGATCGCTATCACTGTTGAACCCCTGCCGGCCACCTTCACAGCCCAGCCGTCCACGGGAGCTGATGCGTTTCCTCCACACCTCCGACTGGCATCTGGGACGGCAGTTCCATGGGGCTTCGCTCCTGCAGGAGCAGGCCGCCGCCCTGGATCGCATCGTGGAGTTGGCCGCCGAGGCGGAGGTGGATGCGGTGCTGATCGCGGGCGACATCTACGACCGGGCCATTCCGCCCGCCGAAGCGGTGTTGCTGTTCAACGACACCCTGGCCCGCTTGAGCCGCAGCGGTGCCGCCGTGGTGGCGATCGCCGGCAACCACGATTCCCATGTGCGGGTGTCGATCTACGACCCGTTGCTCTCGGCCTTCGGGGTCACCATCCGCGGGGATGTGCGGCGGGCCCATGAGCCGGTGCTGGTCACGCCCAAGCGGGGAGGCGGCGTGGTCGCCATCTACCCGCTGCCCTATCTGGAGCCGGCTGTGGATGGTCCATCGCTCACGACCACCACAGCCCGAATCAGTCATCAGGAGGTGACACACCTGGCCCTCGATGGCATTCGTCGGGATCTGCTGGGCCGGCCGCAGCATCGCTCAGTGCTGGTGGCCCACACCTTTGTGATGGGCGGGGAGCCGTCTGAATCAGAACGGCAACTCAGCATCGGCAATGTGGATCGCGTCAGCGTTGACAGCTTTGCTGGCTTCGATTACGTGGCCCTGGGCCATTTGCACGGGTCCCAGCAGCTCGATGGCCCACGCGTGGCCTACTCCGGCACGCCGCTGCCCTATTCGTTCTCGGAGCAGCATCACACCAAGTCGGTGCGGATCGTTGAGCTCGATGCCGCTGGCAAGGCCAGCGTCGAGATTGTGCCCCTGGGGGTGGGGAGGCCGTTGCGCACCCTTGAGGGGCCCTTGGAGTTGCTCTGCAGCTCTCCCGACCACGCCGCCGCTGCTGATGCCTGGCTGCGCGTGATTCTCACCGACGAGGTGTTGCCGCTGCAGGCCATGGCCCGGCTGCGGCAGCGGTTTCCCCACGTGGCGGAGCTGCGGCATCGGCCCCCGGAGCTGCAGCGTTCCACCGCCACGGAGCGCCACGAGACGGTGCGCAAAGCCACCTCCCCCCTGGAGTTGACGTTGGCGTTTTTCGCCGACCAGCAGGGCCGCCCCGCCGGCCCGCCTGAGGCCGAGCTGTTGCGTCAGGCGCTGGAGGCTTCCACCCGGGGAGGGGAGCGGTGAAACCCCACCAGCTGCGGATGGATGCGTTCGGGCCCTACGCCGAGCCAGCGGAGATCGACTTCGATGCCCTCAGCGATGAGGGGTTGTTTCTGATCCACGGCAGCACCGGTGCTGGCAAAACCTTCCTGTTGGACGCCCTCAGTTATGCCCTGTATGGGGAGGTGTCGGGCGATCGCAACGTCAAGGCGCTGAAATCGGACCACGCCGATCCAGCGGCAGTGCCGCGGGTGAGTTTGGTGTTCTCCTGCGGCGGTGGCCGCTACCGGGTGGAGCGCTCTCCGGGCTACACCGCCCCCAAGACCCGCGGCGAGGGCTTCACTGAAAAGGCCGCCCAGGCGGTGCTGTTCCGGTTGAACGGCTCAGACGCCGAGCCAATCGTCAGCCGCACCACTGAGGTGAGCCGTGAGGTGGAGCAGCTGGTGGGTCTCAATGCCGCCCAGTTCCGCCAGGTGATCCTGCTGCCCCAGGGCCAATTCGCTGAGGTGTTGCGGGCCAAGGCCGAGGAGCGCGAGGCCCTGCTCAAAACCCTCTTCGACACGGTGGCCTTTGAGCAGGCGGGCTTCTGGCTGGAGGATCAGGCCAAGGCAGCACGGCTGGATCTGGCGGAGTGCACCCGGGCCCAGGAGGTGCTGCGGCGCCAGGCAGCCCAGGCCTGGAGCCCGTTCGCCTCGCCACCGCGCGACGCGCCTGACCAGCCCGATGCGCCCGATGCGCCTGAGGCCCCTGATCTCGATGGCCTGCAGGACCAGATCGCCCTGGTGGTGGCGGGTACGGCCCAGCGCCTAGCGCAGGCCACCGCAGCCCTGGACGCTGCCCAGGTCGCCAAAGTTGAGGTCGACAGGCTGGCCGATCGCTGGGACCGGCGCGCGGCGGCCCACGCCACCCTTGTGGAGCTGGAGGGCAAGCGGGCGGTGGTTGACGACTACCGCCAACGGCTGCGGCGGGCCGAGCAGGCTGAGGCCCTGCGCCCGAGTGTGGAGGCGCAGCTGGCGGCGCAGGCGGACTGCCTCCAGCTGCACCAGCGCATCGCGGCCCAGCTGGGCGGCGCCATTCGAGCCCGCGACGCGGCCCAGGCCTTGCCCGCCGCGGTGGTGCAGCTCGAGCTGAGCGCGCTGCCGGCCCTCGAGGCCCTGGATGCTGCCCGCACTGCCCTGGCGGCGCACCGGGTGGAGTTGACGGCCCTGATGCGCCAGGCCCGGGAGGCGGCTGAGGCCGAGGGCGCCGCGGAGCAAGCCCGCCGACGCGTAGCCGCCGCTGAAGCAACCCATGCCCGCAGCAGCGCCGAACGGGAGGCGCTGCAGCAGCAGTGGCAGGCCGCCAGTGAGGCCTACCAGGGAGCCTGCTCCGCTCGTGATCGGCTCGATGGCTTGCAGCGGGCCGCCCAGGAGGCCCAGGAGCAGAGCGCTGCCAGCGCGGCCATGGCGGCAGCTCAGGCGCGGCACGGCCAGGCCATCGCCGCCCAGAACCGTGCCGACGGCACCCTCAACCAGGCCCATGCCCTGCTGCTGGAGCTGCGTCGCCGCCAGATCGCTGGCATGGCGGCGCGGCTTGCGGGCGATCTGGTGGATGAGGCCCCCTGCCCAGTGTGTGGCGCGACCCTTCACCCCAACCCGGCTCAGCCCTCCGAGGATGCCGTGGCCGACGCGGCGATCAGCGCCGCGGAACGCGACCTGAGCACGGCCACCACGGCGGCCCGCGAGGCGGCGACGTGCGTGGCCACCGCCCAGGGGGAGCTGAAGGCGCTGGAGGAGAAGGCCGGTGCAGCCGTGGCCGATCCGGCGGCAGCCCGTGGGGCGGCGCTGCAGGCCGATGCGGCTCTCAACGGTGCCAAGGCCCTGGCGGCCCAGGTGGACAGCCTGCAGCAGGCGATCGTGGGGCACGAGCGGGAGCTGCAGACCCTGCAGGCCGCCATCCAGGCGGCCGCCACGGAGCAGGCCCTGCAGAGCCAGGCCGCCGCCGAAGCCCTGCGCCGGGCCGAACGCATCCGCGCTGAGATCGCCAGCGCCCTGGAGGACGGGGTCGACCCCCAGGTGGCGCTGCTTGGCGTTGCGCCCCTGGAGGCGGCCTTGAAGGAGCTGGCGGCCTGCTGCCAGGCCAGCAGCAGCGCTGATGCGCGGCTCCAGCAGGCGGTGGCGCGGCTGGCCCATGACTTGGCCGGCTCGGCGTTTGCCGATGGTGCGGCCGTGGAGGCCGCCTTGCAGGAGCAGAACTGGCGCCAGCGGCTGGTCGAGCGGATCGCCGCCTACGACAACGACCTGATCGCCGTGCGCAGTCTGCTGGCTTCTGCTGATCTCAGCGAGCTGCCGGAGCAGCGGCCCGACACCGCGGCGGCCCAGCAAGCGGTGGCTGTTGCCGATGCCGCCCGTACGGCAACCGTGGAGCGCCACAGCGAAGCCCGGGGCGCGCGCGTTGAGATCGAGCGGCTGCTGACGGCGCACCGGCAGGGGGCGGTCGCCCTGGCGGTAACCCAGGAGCGGGCGCGGCTGCTCAGCGCCGTGGCGGACCGCTGCACAGGCCGGGCGGCACCGTTCATCTCCCTGCAGCGCTGGGTGCTGTCGGCCTATCTGGCGGAGATCTGCCGCTATGCCAACCAGCGCTTGGAGCTGATGACTTCAGGCCGCTACCAGCTGCGGCTCAGTGATGAAGGCGGCCGGGGTGGTCGCCATGCCGGCCTGGGACTGCGGGTGCTCGATGCCTACACCGGCGAAGAACGCGAGGTGAGCAGCCTGTCGGGCGGTGAGACGTTTCAGGCCTCCTTGGCCCTGGCCCTCGGCGTGGCCGATACGGTGCAGGCCCATGCGGGAGGTGTCCACCTCGATGCCCTGTTCATCGATGAGGGCTTCGGCACGCTCGATCCCGACAACCTGCAACTCGCCATGGACGAGTTGGATCGCCTGCGCGATGGCGGCCGCATGATCGGTGTGATCAGCCATGTGGGTGGCCTCAAGGAGCGCATCCGGGCCGGTATCGCGATCACTGCGGGGGAGAAGGGCTCGCGGGCCACGGTGTGCCGCACCGGGATGGGCTGAGCCCTGCTGCTGGCGCCATCCCTGCGGGCGTTAGGTCGCCTCGGGAAGAGCCTGTTGAAGGCTGGCGAGCCGGCCGCCGTTCACGCCCAGATCGGAATCGCCGAGGCGTGACACCGAGCGGGCCTGCAGCACCCCATGGGCCTGATCGGCATACAGCTCCAGGTCGTCGACAAAGCCGAACAGGGCACTGCTGGCGGTGGCATGCAGGTAGCCATTGCTCTGCTCCACCACCTCTGTGCGGGGCAGCGCCTGCACCACGGGCACCAGGGCCGCCAGGGCCGAGTTGGGATCGGCCACAGCCCAGTCGGCGCGGGCGCAGTGGGCCGGCGAGGGGCAGGCCGCCAGCGCTCCGTTGTGAACCCCCAGCTCCGCGGGCACCGGCCCGACGAAATGGAACAGGGTCAGGGTGATGGCCAGAACGCAATGCTGCAGAAGGGAGGTCATGGCCGCGTGGGGAGGTTCAAGGGTTGAGGAAGGGGTCGAGAAACGCCAGTGGGCGCGCCATGGTGGCGGAAAACCCCAAAATGCCGCGGTCTTGGTAGCTGTAGAGCAGGGTGTCGTCGCCGTCGAGCAGGTAGGTGCCGCCGCGCTGGGTGATGAAGTCGTCGCGGGGGACGTAGGTGCGCCATTTGCCGAGCACCTCCACCATGTTGCGCAGCCGCACTGTGGCCAGCTCGAAGGGACGCTGAAATCCCTCGCCGCCAGCCAGGCCAAACAGCGGGCTCTCCAGTCGCTGGGGCGCTGAGCGATCGCCGCTGTAACCCCGCAGCACCTCGGCCAGGGTGCCGGGTGAGCCGATGCCGGCGCACATCAGCAGCAGCCCAGGCCATGGGCCGCCAGCAACCTGCAGCCCGGCGTAGAGGCCCAGTGCTTGATGCAGCTGGGGCTCGGCATCGGCGAGCAGGCGATCGCGGGGGAAGCCGGTGAACTGGCAGAAGCGATCGGCCCCGGCGCCATCGCCAATGCCGATGGCCAGGATCGTGATCCCAGCTTTCGTCAGGCGCGGCAGCATGGGCACGAGGGCCTGGGCATATTCCAGGCTGTCGAAATCGCCCAGCTGGGAGAGCAGCAGCACCAGCCGCCGGCCCGATTCCATGCCAGGCACCGCGGCCAGG
>VGQC01000084.1 GCA_016882385.1 Cyanobacteria bacterium M_DeepCast_100m_m1_067
GCCTCTTCCGCCAGATGGTTCTGGATTACCGGCCCAGTTCTGTCGACATGACCGATGTCTACCTGGCGGCCGCAGCCCTGGAAGTGAATGCCACCTGGGTGTCATTCGACCGCGGCTTTAGCCGTTTCAAGGCTTTGCGTTGGCTCAATCCCGCTGATGTCTGAGCCTCAGAAATACACATCCACGCTGCCGCGGCCGCTGGTCTTGAGCCAGTTCTGGGCTTCGATGTAGTTGTTGGGGGCCAGGCGGATCGCCTTGCCCCAGAAGTCGGCGGCCTGGTCGAAGCAGCGGTCGGCCTCATCGGCGTCGCCGCGCTCCTCGGCGATCGAGCCCAGGTGGTGGTGGATCACCGCCATGTTGTTGAGGGCCTGGGGCATCTTGCTGTTGAGATCCAGAGCCTGGCTGTAGAAGTCGAGCGCCTTGGCGTGCTCGCCGTTGCTGGCGAACACCAGGGCCATGTTGTAAAGGATGAAGGCCTTGTCGTTGGGGTCGTCCTCGAGCTTGAGGGCTTCCTCGTAGTTCTCCAGCGCCTCGGCGTACTCGCCGTCGGCTTGGGCGCTCATGCCATCGCGGTAGTAGGCGAAGGCTTCCTTGGCGCGCCGGTTGGTGGGCAGCACCTTGAGGATCAGGTCAGCCATCACCGTGAAGCTCTTGTCGATGAAGTTGTCGTTGCGTTGGCTGCGGGGCACGGTGACGTCGGTGAGCGGCGTGGATCCCATCCTGGCGGATCTGCCTAACGTGAACCGATCGTTGACCCCTTCAGGCCTTGTCCCCGCTCCAGGAGCCACGCCCACTGGAGCCCCTCCTGTTGGAGCCGCTCCTGCTGGAGATCGAAGGGATGAAGTGCGGTGGCTGCGTGCGTGCCGTCGAACAGCGGCTGCTCGATCAGCCCGGCGTGCGCCAGGCCAGCGTCAACCTGCTCACCCGTACGGCCTGGGTTGACCTCGCCTCCGCCGAGGCCGACCAGGCGGCTTTGCTCGCTGCCCTGGCGGGTCTGGGGTTTCAGGCCCGGCTGCGCTCGAGCGATGGCGAGTTGTCCTCGCGGCGCGAGCGGCTGCAGACCCACACCTGGTGGCAGCACTGGCGCCAGCTGGTGGTGGCCCTGGTGCTGCTGCTGGTCTCGGGGTTGGGCCATCTGCCCGGCACCGGGCTGGATGCCCTGTGGATTCATGCCCTGGTGGCCACGTTGGCCCTGGCCGGGCCTGGGCGCCCGATCCTGGTGCGGGGCGCCCAGGCGGCTCTGGCGGGCTTGCCCAGCATGGACACCCTGGTGGGGTTGGGGGTGCTGAGCGCCTACCTGGCCAGCCTGGTGGCCTTTCTCTGGCCCCAGGGGGGCTGGCCCTGTTTCTTCAACGAGCCCGTGATGCTGCTGGGCTTCGTGCTGCTCGGTCGCTTCCTGGAGGAACGGGCCCGCTTCCGCACGGGCCGGGCCCTCGAAGAGCTGGCCGAGCTGCAACCCGACACCGCCCTGCTGCTGTTGGGCGAGGGACCGCCCCGGCCGCTGCGGGTGGGGGGCCTGCGTCCCGGTGATCGCGTTCAGCTGCTGCCCGGCGATCGCGTGCCGGTGGATGGGGTGGTGCTGGAGGGGGCCTCGGCGGTGGATGTGTCGGGCCTCACCGGCGAACCACTGCCGCTGCAGGCCGCGGTGGGTACGGAGTTGGCCGCCGGCAGCCTCAATCTGGAGGCCCCGCTGGTGCTCGAGGTGCGCCGCCGCGGGGCCGACAGCGCCATCGCCCGGATCATCCACCTGGTGGAGCGGGCCCAGGCCCGCAAGGCGCCGATCCAGGGGTTGGCCGATCGGGTGGCGGGCCGCTTCACCCTGGTGGTGCTGGCCCTGGCCGTGGCCACCTTGCTGTTTTGGTGGCTCCTGGGCGCCCAGCTGTGGCCCCAGGTGCTCAACCCAGCTCACGCGTCTGGCGTGATTGGCGCCCACCATGGCAGCCATGGGTTGCTCGGGGCTGGTGCCGACACCCCGTTTGCCCTGGCCCTGCAGCTGGCGATCGCGGTGCTGGTGGTGGCCTGCCCCTGTGCCCTCGGTCTGGCTACTCCCGTGGCCATCACGGTGGCCACCGGGCGCGCTGCTCGTGCCGGCCTGTTGTTTCGCGGTGGCGATGCGATTGAAACCGCGGCTGGAATCGAAGCCCTGCTGTTTGACAAAACCGGAACCCTCACCCTGGGCCGGCCCCTGGTGGCGGCGGTGGAGCCCCTGGGAGATCTCTCCCCCGATCGCTTGGTGCAGCTGGCCGCCAGCCTGGAGGCCGGTAGCCGCCATCCCTTTGGCTTTGCCCTGCTGCAGGAGGCCCAGCGGCGCGGGCTGGAGCTGCTGGAGGTGGTGGGCAGTCACAGCGTGGCTGGCCAGGGTGTCAGCGGCTGCCTTGCCGATCACACCGTGAGGGTGGGCCGGCTGGCCTGGGTGGAGCCCTCCCCCACCCCGGAGTTGCTGGCTCGGCAGACGCTGCTGGAGTGCCACGGCGCCAGCGTGCTGGCGGTGGCCGATCAGCAGGGCCTGCTGGGGTTGGTGGCGGTAGACGACCAGCCCCGCCCCGATGCCGCCTCGGTGCTGGAGGCCCTGCGGGGCCTTGGGCTGCAGCTGGGTCTGTTGAGCGGCGACCGGCGCGAGCCGGTGCAGCAGCTCGGAGTCCAGCTGGGGTTGGCGCCGGCGGAGTTGGCCTGGGAGCTGCGGCCCGAGCAGAAGCTGGAGCGCATCCTGCAGCACCCGGCCCGCGGCGCCCTGGCGATGGTGGGCGATGGCATCAACGACGCCCCGGCTCTGGCGGCGGCGGATCTGGGCATCGCCGTGGGCACCGGCACCCAGATCGCGCAGGACACGGCGGATCTGGTGGTGATGGGCGATCGGCTGGAGGGCATTGTGCGGGCCTTGCTGTTGGCTCGGCGCGCCATGGCCAAAGTGCGCCAAAACCTCGCTTGGGCCTTCGGCTACAACCTGATCGTGTTGCCCCTGGCCGCCGGCGTGCTGTTGCCGGGATTCGGGGTGCTGCTCACCCCGCCGCTGGCGGCCCTGCTGATGGCCTTGAGCTCGATCACGGTGGTGGTCAATGCCCTGCTGCTGCAGGATGGGCTCTCTGATTCCCGTTGATCTCCAGGTGGCAGAACCGGCAGTGGCTCCCCGCGGTCGGTTCGTGGTGCTTGAGGGCATCGACGGCTGCGGCAAAACCACCCAGCTCGAGGCCCTGCGCACCTGGTTGCCGAGCAGTGGCCTGCTGGCGCCGGGTGCCCAGCTGATCGTCACCCGGGAGCCGGGGGGCACAGCCCTGGGCGCTGCCCTGCGGCAGTTGCTGCTGCATCCGCCCGGGGAGGCGGCGCCGGAACCGATGGCCGAGCTGCTGCTGTATGCCGCCGACCGGGCCCAGCACGTGGAGCAGGTGATCCGCCCGGCCCTGGCGGCGGGTCACTGGGTGCTGAGTGATCGGTTCAGCGGTTCCACGGCCGCCTACCAGGGCTACGGCCGCGGCCTCGACCTGGCCACCATCGCCCAGTTGGAGCAGTTGGCCACCGGCGGTCTGGCGCCCGATCTGATCCTGTGGCTGGAGTTGCCTCTGGCCGAATCCCTGCGCCGCCGGGGCGCC
The DNA here is from genome assembly GCA_016882385.1 of Cyanobacteria bacterium M_DeepCast_100m_m1_067. Classification (GTDB taxonomy): domain Bacteria; phylum Cyanobacteriota; class Cyanobacteriia; order PCC-6307; family Cyanobiaceae; genus Cyanobium_A. Next base: position 3,588 of record VGQC01000084.1, read on the forward strand.
CGCTCCGCCGACCGCATCGAGGCCAGTGGTGAGGCCTTCCTGCAGCGGGTGGCGGATGGCTTTGCGACCCTGGCCCGCGAGCGCGGCTGGCGTCGCGTCGATGCCACCCAGTTGCCGGAGCAGGTGGCGGCGTTCTGCCGCAGCCAGTTGGCCGGCCTGGCGGCGGGATTGGCGCCGTGACGGCGCTGTTTGAGGATCTGCTGGGTCAGCCGCGGGCCGTGGCCCTGCTGCAGGCCTCCCTGGCCCAAGGGCGCCTGGCGCCGGCCTACCTGTTTGCCGGCCCGGATGGGGTGGGCCGCCGGCTGGCGGCGTTGCGCTTTCTCGAGGGAGTGTTGGCGGGGCCGATGGGCGATGCCGGCATCCGGCGGCGGCTGCAGGAGGGCAACCATCCCGACCTGCTCTGGGTCGAGCCCACCTATCAGGACAAGGGCCAGTTGGTGCCCGCCTCCAAGGCCGAAGAACTGGGGTTGGCGCGGCGGGCGGCACCCCAGCTGCGGCTCGACCAGATCCGCGAGGTCTCGCGCTTTCTCTCCCGCCGGGCCGTGGAGGCCAAGGGGTGTCTGGTGGTGCTGGAAGGGGCTGAGGCGATGGCGGAAGGGGCGGCCAATGCCCTGCTCAAAACCCTCGAGGAGCCGGGCGATGGCTTGGTCCTGCTGATCGCGGCAGCTCCAGATCAGCTGCTCAGCACGATCCGCTCCCGCTGCCAGCAGATCCCCTTCACCCGGCTCAGCTCCGAGCAGCTGGAGGTGGTGCTGGACCGCTGTGGTCAGCCGGCCCCCAGCCACGACCCGCCGGAGCTGCTGGAGCTGGCGGCAGGCTCGCCGGGGGCCCTGCTGCGCTGCCGCCAGAGCTGGGCCGCCCTGCCGGAGGGGCTGGTTGAGCGGCTCCTGGATCTGGCCAAGGCCGCGGATCCGCTGCAGGCCTTGGCGCTGGCCCGCGATCTGGCCGAGGCCCTGGATGGGGAGCAGCAGTTGTGGTTGCTCAACTGGTGGCAGTTGGCCCTCTGGCGCCGCCAGGCCCCGGTGGCCCAGCTCCAGCGCCTCGAGCGCCTGCGTAGCCAGCTGCGGGCCTACGTGCAGCCCCGGCTCGCCTGGGAGGTAGCCCTGCTGGAGCTGGCCGGCCTCTGAGCTACCGGCAGGCTCGGTTCAACTGGCCTGGGCCTGGCGGGCCTGGTCGATCAGGGGCACCAGATCGGCCACCTGGTCGTCGCTGGGCAGCTCCAGGCAGTAGCCGGCGCCGTAGACGGTTTTGATGAAGCGGGGTTTGCGGGGATCGGGCTCGAGCTTGGTGCGCAGGTGCCGCACGTGCACGCGGATCGTTTCGATGTCGTCGTCTGGTTCGTAGCCCCACACCTCCTTGAGGATCAGCGAGGGTGCCACGGTCTGACCGTGGCGCTGCAGCAGGCAGTGGAGCAGCTCGAATTCCAGGTGGGTGAGCCGCACCGCCACATCAAACCAGATGGCTTCAAACCGCTCCGGCACCAGGGTGAGACAGCCGTAGCTGAGGATTTCGTTGTGCTTGGCGGAGAGGGGGGCATGGTCGCTGCGGCGCAGCAGCGCCTTGACCCGCACCATCAGCTCTTCGAGGTCGAACGGTTTGGCCAGGTAGTCGTCGGCACCGGAGTTGAAGCCGCTCACCTTGTCCTTGATGCTGCCCAGGGCGGTGAGCATCAGGATTGGAATCTTGGCGGTGCGCTCATCCCGCCGCAGCCGCTGGCAGAGGGTGAGCCCGTCCACCTTCGGCAGCATCAGATCCAGCAGGATCAGATCGGGGCTGTACTGCAGGGCCAGGGCCTGCCCCTTGATGCCGTCATCGGCCCGCTGCACGTCGAAGCCGCCATGCTCGAGGTGGCCAGCCACCAGCTCGCGCATGTCGCTGTCGTCTTCGATCAG
>VGQC01000085.1 GCA_016882385.1 Cyanobacteria bacterium M_DeepCast_100m_m1_067
GGCGGCGCCGCCTTCAGCCATGCCGTGCACGAGATCTTCCTGCTCAACGATCTCGATGGCGACGGTTGCATCACCCGCGAGGAGTGGCTGGGCAGCGATGCGGTGTTCGATGCTCTCGACACCGACAAAGATGGCCGGCTCGCTCCGGACGACATCAAGGGTGGACTGGGTGCGGCCCTGGTGGGTGCCGGCTTCAGCCAGCCTTAACCGGTGTGGGGCACACTGGCCCCGTCTCTGTCCATCGCCGTCGCACCGTGAACGCCCTCGACACCATGCGCGCCCTGGCCAGCAACGGGGAGGTGGTCACGGTGGAGCCGGGGGAGCTGATTTTCGCCTCGGGTGAATCGGGCGAGTGCATGTTCGGCCTGCTGGAGGGCTCGGTGCAGTTGAGCTGGAACGGCGACCAAGGCCATGAGCAGATCAATGCCGGCGATGTGTTTGGCGCCGGCGCTCTGGTCACGAGCGATCACCGCCGCTACGGCAATGCCCGGGCTTTAACCCCGTGCAAGTTGCTGGTGATGAACCGCGAGAAGTTTTTGTTTGCGGTGCAGGAGTCGCCGATGTTTGCCATTGAGCTGTTGGGCTCGATCGACCAGCGCCTGCGGCAACTCAAGGATTGCACCAAGATCTGAGGCTTTCTTTCAGGAGCGCTGGAACAGCAACCGGCGAATCACCCGCTGGGCGATGTCGCCGTAGCCCATCTCGCCGGACAGGATCTGGGCAATGCGCTGCGGTGCGGTGGGGCGCTTGATGCCCAGCTGATAGCCCACCCGCGGCACCCGATAGAACACCTGGGCGATGCGCTTGCCCCAGGCCATCGACTCGCCCCATTCAGAGCGCATCTGGCTGGTGTAGCCGGCCAGGGCCGTGGGCTCGCCGGCCAACCAGGCTGCGATCGCCTCAGCGGCCCGGCAGCCGCTGATCAGGGCAGGGCGCAGACCTTCGGCCAGGAAGGGATCGCACAGGGAGGCTGCATCGCCCACCACCACCAGCCCGGTGTTCTCCCCCTGGCCATGGAGGGGGTGGTGGCCATCCCAGATGCGCAGCTGGCCCGCCCGGCGCTCGCCCGCATCGGGGGATAGGCCCAGGCTGGGCAGCAGTTGGCTGAGCACCGCATCGGCATCGGCGGGATCGCGGCCGATGAAGGTGCCCACGCCAATGCTGTAGCCCCCCCGGCGGGGGAAGGCCCAGCAGAAGCCATGGCGCACCAGGCCGAATTCAAAGCGGGCGGTGCTGGGCTCGCCCACCGCACACCCCACCTCCACCGACACCGTGTCGGCAAAGCGCGGGCGGGCTGGCCCGAGGCCGTGGCGGGCCGCCAGCTGGGATCCTGAGCCGTCGGCAATCACCACCGCCCGCGCCTGGAGCGAGAAGGCTGCGCCGGCCGGCCCGATCGCCTGCAGCTGCCAGTGATCCCCCGATCGCTGCAGGCTCTGCACCGTCACGCCCGGCTGGAAGTCCGCCCCCGCTGCTGTGGCCTGCTCCACCAGATAGGCATCGAGCACGGAACGCCGCACGATCCAGAAGGGGGCATCGCCTGGCAACACGGCCGTCACGGGGTCGCCCAGGCACCAGGTGAAGCGCACCTGGTCGATCACCGCATCGACGACCGGTCCTAGCTCAAAGGGGAACAGCGCCTGCATCGAGGCCGCCATGCCGCCCCCACAGGGCTTGGGGCGGGGGAAGGCGGCGCGATCCAGGAGCACCACCTTCAAGCCCCGCTGGGCCAGGTGGAAGGCAGCTGCGCCCCCGGCAGCGCCGGCCCCCACCACCGCCACATCAGCTGGCGTGGCGTTCACACCTTGAGGATGTCGGCTTCCTTCTCAGCCAGGTGCTTCTCGAGCTCGGCGATGAACTTATCGGTGAGCTTCTGGACCTTGTCCTGTTCATCCCGGCTCTGATCTTCCGAGAGCTCGCCATCCTTCTCCTGCTTCTTCACCTTGTCGATGGCATCGCGGCGCACGTTGCGCAGGGCCACCTTGCCCTCTTCGGCGTACTTCGCGGCCAGCTTGCAGAGCTCCTTGCGGCGATCTTCGGTGAGGGGCGGGATGTTGATCCGGATCACCTTGCCGTCGTTGTTGCAGGTGAGGCCCAGATCACTCATCGAGATGGCCTTCTCAATCAGTCCCATCGAGCCGGTGTCGAACGGCTGGATCTGGATCGTTTGGGAATCGGGGGTGGAGAGGGTGGCCAGAGACTTCAGCGGCGTCTCGGCGCCGTAATACTCCACACTGATCTTGTCGAGCAGGGAGGGGTTGGCCCGGCCCGTGCGGATGGTGTTGAAGGTGCGCTGGGTCGCTTCCAGCGACTTGCGCATGCTGGCTTCCAAATCCATGGCGGGGGTCAGGGGTGAATGCGGGTGCCGATCGGCTCGCCGGCCACGGCGCGGCCGACGTTGCCGGCGCCGAACAGATCAAACACCACAATGGGAATGGCGTTGTCCTTGCAGAGGGCAATGGCCGTGCCGTCCATCACCTCGAGCTCGGAGCTCAGCACCTCCAGGAACGAGAGGCTCTCGTAGCGCACCGCGTCGGCGTGCTTGTTGGGGTCCTTGTTGTAGACGCCATCCACCTTGGTGGCCTTGAACACCACATCCGCGCCGATCTCAGCGGCCCGCAGTGCTGCGGTGGTGTCGGTGGTGAAGAAGGGGTTGCCGGTGCCGGCAGCGAAGATCACCACCCGGCCCTTTTCCATGTGGCGGATCGCCTTGCGGCGGATGTAGGGCTCGGCCACCTCCTGCATCGAGATGGCGCTCTGCACCCGGGTGGGCACCCCGGCTCGTTCGAGGCCGTCCTGCAGGGTGATGGCGTTCATCACGGTGGCGAGCATGCCGACGTAGTCGGCGGTGGCCCGGTCCATGCCGGCAGCCGATCCCTTCAGGCCGCGGAAGATGTTGCCGCCACCCACCACGATCGCCAGCTGGGTGCCCCCGGCCACGCAGGCGGCCACATCGGAGGCAATGGACTGCACGATCGCTGGATCGATGCCATAGCCCTGCTCACCCATCAGCGCTTCGCCGCTGAGTTTGAGGAGCACGCGCTTGTAACCCATCGACCCCACTGATTTGCCGCACCGTAGCAACGCCCTTGCGTCCTGCCCGCCCAACCGCTTCAGTGCCGCAAAGCGTGAGCGCCATGGGTCACCTTCCCCTCGGCCAGCCCCAGCCTTCCCGCCAGCCGCGATCCTGCGCGGTGATGGCGCGCCTCACCCTCTCGGCCCTGGATCGGGCCAGTGCCGATCCGGCGATCTGGCGCGAACCCGATGTGCACCGGGCCGTGTTGATCAGCGGCCTCACCGTGCTGGTGAGTGCCCTCGCCCAGCTCCAGGACGACCTCGGCTGAGCAGTGCCTAGAACTCAATCCCTCGCTGAGCCTTCACCCCCTGCTCCCGGAAGGGGTGGCGCACCAGCTTCATCTCGGTCACCAGGTCGGCCCGCTCCAGCAGCGCTGGCGGTGCGCCGCGGCCGGTGAGGGCCACGTGGGTGAGCTCGGGCCGCAGGGCTAGCCCCTCGATCACCTGCTCCACCGCCAGGTAGCCCAGTTTCAGGGCCACATTCACCTCATCAAGCACCACCAGCTTGCGGTTGCCGTCGGCGAGATAGGTGCAGGAACGCTCCCAGGCCTGCTGGACCAGCTGGCGGTCGCGCTCTCGGTCCTGGGTTTCCCAGGTGAAGCCCTCGCCCAGGGCGTGCCAGGCCAGGGCATCGCCGAACAGCTCCAGGGCCTTGGCCTCGCCCGGCTGCCAGCCGCCCTTGATGAACTGCACCACCGCCACCGCGTCGCCGTGACCCAAGGTGCGCAGCACGAGCCCTAGGGCTGCGGTGGTCTTGCCCTTGCCGTCGCCGGTGAACACCAGCACCAGGCCCTTCTCCAGGTTGCGCTCACCCACTCGCTGCTGCTGCACCTCCTTGCGTCGGGCCATGCGGCGGCGGTAGGCCTCCATGTCGCGCTCAGGCGCCAGTTCTCCACCTGGGCCCAGTTCGGCGGCCACCTGATCGAGATCCAGTTGGTTCAGGCCGGTTTCGATCGGGGCCGTGGCCTGATCCGGGAGTGCCGCTGATTCGCGCAAGGGTGCCGCAGGCAAGAAACCGCTTCACTCTGGCGGGCTCAGGCCACCGACTGCCGGCGTGCCAAGGCTGCATCCACCGCCTGCTGCTGGTCGCGGCGGGTGATCCAGTGGTGATAGGTACGGGTGTGAATGGCCACCGAGTGACCCATCATCCGCGCTGCCACGGTGTCGGGCAGGCCGATGTGGATGGTGCGCACCGCCCAGGCATGGCGCAGGTCGTAGGGGGTGATCGGCAGGTCATAGCGGCGAAATTGTTCCGCCACCCGCCGGCCCACCTGCTGCAGGGTGGTGCGGCGCAGGTCGGTGGCCACGGGTGGCAGGGGCGGCTCTGGGTTGCTCAGTTGCTCCAGGCCGAAGTGCTCCACCCACTCCGGTTGGAACGGCCACACCTGGTGCTCGCCGGTTTTAGAGGTGGGTAGCACCCGGATCACCCGGTCGCCCCCGGGGGCCAGGGCCGAGAGGTCGCAGAAAAAAATCTCGTGGTTGCGCAGGCCATAGGTGGCCATCAGTCCGTAGGCCAGCCGCCAGCTGGGGTTGGGGATCTGCTCGGCCAGGGCGAGGATCTGCGGATCGCCGGGCAGCCTGCGGAACTGGGCCGCATGCAGGCCGTAGCCCGCGGCCCGCTCGCCCCAGTCCTCGGGGAGGGCCAGATCCAGGTGGCGTGCCAGTGCCGCCAGGGCGGTGCCGCACTGCTGGCGACTGCGGCTGGTGGGGGCGTAGCTCTCCAGCACCGTTTCCAGCAGCGGCAGCCCCAGGGGCCAGTTCCGTTCCAGCGCCACGGCCGCCAGGCGCCGCAGGTAGGGGCGGTAGGCGCTGGTCCAGGTGGTGCGGCAGCCGGCGGGGTTGCGGCGGCGGCGGGGATCGGCGAAGAAGGCGGCCTCGAAGCGCTCCAGCCCAAGGGGATCGCCGCTGCCCTGCGCCACCGCACGCGCCACCCGCCCCACCCTCGGCTCGGTTGTAGGGCTTCCTGGGGTCGCTTCCGGCAGCGCCCGGGCCCACGCCGACCAGTCGAAACGCCCCTGCTGGAGCTGACGCAGCACCTCCTTCAGGCGCTCCTTGGCCTGCTCCAACCCCGCCGCGTCGGCGGGCAGCCCCAGGCTGATGCGCTGCACGGGGTGCCGGTCTGACCCGCGGCGGCAGGGCAGCGGCCCCCGCAGCCCCAGCCGTTGGCCGCGCAGCTCCAGACGCAGGGAAAGCCCTGCCCGTGCCAGGGCGCTGTTTTCCTGCGCCAGTTGGGCTTGCAGACTCGCCAGATCTGGCCCCGCAGCTCCGCTTGCCATGGCCCTTGCACAGGCTCTGACGTTATCGATCTGGTGCTGAAGCCGCTAGGGACGTGGCGGCAGCGTTACGCTCGCCCTCTCTGAGCCGCACGGAACGAGGGCATGGCCAAGGT
>VGQC01000086.1 GCA_016882385.1 Cyanobacteria bacterium M_DeepCast_100m_m1_067
CGCGGCTGTGGTCGCCGATCACCTTGAGGCTCGTTTTGCCCTTGTCGCCCTGGGCGCGGTAGTCGACCCCCGCCAAACCCGCCGCCGTTTCGATCAGCGGGAAGATCAGATCGGTTTCGTAGTTGTTCGGCACCGCCTGCAGGATCTGGGCCATGCGCTCGAGGCCCATGCCGGTGTCGATGTTGCGGGCCGCCAGCGGCGTGAGGGTGCCCTCCGCGTCGCGGTTGTACTGCATGAACACCAGGTTGTAGAACTCGATGAAACGGCTGTCGTCTTCCAGATCGATGCCGTCGTCGCCGAGTTCGGGCTTGAAGTCGTAGTAGATCTCCGAACAGGGGCCGCAGGGCCCGGTGGGGCCGGAGGCCCAGAAGTTGTCGGCCTCATCCATGCGAATGATCCGCTTGGGGTTCACTCCCACCCCATCGCGCCAGATCGCCTCGGCCTCGTCGTCCTCGCGGAACACGCTCACCACGAGGTTCTCCGGGGACAGACCAAACACCCCGGTGCTCAGCTCCCAGGCCCACTGGATCGCCTGCTCCTTGAAGTAGTCGCCGAAGGAGAAGTTGCCGAGCATCTCGAAAAACGTGTGATGCCGCGCCGTGCGACCCACGTTCTCGATGTCGTTGGTGCGGATGCACTTCTGGCTGCTGGTGGCCCGCGGCGCCGGCCGCTGCTGCTGCCCCAGGAACACCGGCTTGAACGGCAGCATGCCGGCGATGGTGAGCAGCACCGTGGGGTCGTCCGGCACCAAGGAGGCACTGGCCATCGGTTTGTGGCCGCGCTGCTCGTAGAAGTCGAGGAAGGCCGCGCGGATCTCGGCGCCGCTGTTGGGCAGTCCGGTGCGGGGATTGGCGGCCATGGCGGAGCAAAACAACCCTGAGCAGGGCATGATCGCCCAGCACTGGTCCGCGCCCGATCCCTGTGTCTGTGGCCGAAAGCGAGCCCCGCGCCCAGCTGCGGCTGCAATCGATCGGCTGGGCCCTGGCCGCAGCAGCCGTGGCCGGCCTGCCCGAGCTGCTGGTCAGCGGGCTTGATCCCGCCTTGCGCTCGGCGGGTTGCGGCTTCTTCTATGGCCTGCTGGCCTTTCACCTGCAGCGGGTCGACCCCGATGACAGCCATCTGCAGGCCGGTTTGGTGGGAGCCGTGTGTGGCATTCGCAGCCTCGGCAGCCCCCTGGAACGCGTCGCAGACCTACCCACTGGGCTGATGGGCCTGCCAACTGTGATGATGGAACTGATTCGCGGGTGGCTGCCCCTCTGGCTGCCGCTGATCGGCAGCGCCCTGGTGCTGCATTCAGCGCAGCGCCTGGCGCCACGCCTCCTGCCCGCCCGACGGCCTTGAGGCCGGGTTCATGAGTCTGCTGCACGCCACCTGGCTGTTTCCCCCCGAGGGTTCGGGTGGCCGCCTGTTCCTGTGGGCTGACACCTGGCGTGTGGCCACGCCCGCCGTGCCCAAGCTGGAGGCACCCGAGCACCCCCTGGCCCTCAACGAAGACGACCTGGCCACCTGGCTCGATGACAACGGCCTCTGGACCGAGGCCCTGCGGCCGGCCCGGGCCACCCTGAGCCTGCCCAGCCGCAACCAGGCCGCCAAGGGGCGCCGCACCAGCGCCAGCAGCTGGAGCGGTCTGCCGCTGCAGGCCGGTGAACCGATCCCCAAACAGCTGGAGTGGTGGCCCTGGCAGGTGGAGGGCTGGGCCCTGGATTCGGCCAACGCGGGCGAATGGCTGAGCCAGCTGCCCCTGGCCGGCGAACACCCGGAGATGGCCGATGAACTGCGCTGGTGGAGCCACCTGCAGCGCTGGGCCCTGAGCCTGATTGCCCGAGGCCGCTGGCTGCCGCAGATCGACGAGGGCAAGGCCCGCTGGCTGCCGCTGCTCAACCGCGAAGACGACCGCCGCCGCCTGGAAGACCTGGCCAGCGGCCTGCCCCAGGCGGCCACCTGCGCGCTGGCCGCCGGCCCCAGCGGCGACCCCTCCCTGGCCTGCCGCCGCCCCGGCAGCGGCCGCCTGCGGGTGGCCAGCCTGCTGGAAGCCCTGCTCGATGGCCAGCTGCGGGTGGGCTTCAGCCCCAGCGCAGGCGCCCTCGATCCGCTGCTGGCGGCCTGGCAGAAGGCCCTGGGCAAGGGTGACGGCAGCCTCAACCTGGGCGAGGAGGAGCTCGAGCGGCTCAGCATCGCCACCCACCACTGGCGCGAGGGCGTGGCGGGCAAGGTGGAGCCGGCCCGCACCTGCCTGGAGCTGTTCACCCCCGCGGAGGGTGAGGAGCTCTGGGAGCTGCGTTTCGGCTTGCAGGCCGAGGCCGACCCGAGCCTGCGGGTGCCGGCGGCCGCCGTGTGGGCCGCCGGTGATCGGGGCCTGCAGATGGGCGAGATCGCCGTGCCCCAGCCCAGCGAGCTGCTGCTGGAGGGCATGGGCCGCGCCCTGACGGTGTTTGAACCGATTCAGCGGGGCCTGGATTCGGCCACCCCCGAGGCGATGCAGCTCACTCCGGCCGAGGCCTTTGTGCTGGTGCGCACCGGCGCGGCCCAACTGCGCGACGTGGGCGTGGGCGTGGTGCTGCCCGCCAGCCTCTCCGGCGGCCTGGCAAGCCGGCTGGGCCTGGCGATCACGGCCGAGCTGCCGGAGAAATCGCGCGGCTTCACCCTGGGCGAATCGCTCAGCTTCAGCTGGGAATTCATGATCGGCGGGGTCACCCTCACCCTCCGCGATCTGGAGCGCCTGCAGGCCAAGCGCAGCCCGCTGGTGCAGCACAAGGGCGCCTGGATCGAGCTGCGCCCCGCCGACCTGCGCAACGCCGAGCGGTTCTGCGGCGCTGATCCAGGCCTCAGCCTCGACGATGCCCTGCGGCTCACCGCCAGCGACGGCGACACCTTTCACCGGCTACCGGTGCACCGCTTCGATGCCGGTCCACGGCTGCAGGCCGTGCTGGAGCAGTACCACCAGCAGAAGGCCCCCGATCCCCTGCCGGCTCCGCCGGGCTTCTCCGGCCAGCTGCGGCCCTACCAGGAACGGGGCCTGGGCTGGCTGGCCTTCCTGCACCGCTTCGACCAGGGCGCCTGCCTGGCCGACGACATGGGCCTGGGCAAGACGATCCAACTGCTGGCCTTCCTGCAACACCTCAAGGCCGAAGAGGAACTCAAGCGGCCAGTACTGCTGGTGGCGCCCACCTCGGTGCTCACCAACTGGAAACGGGAGGCCCATGGCTTCACGCCGGAGCTCTCGGTGCGGGAGCACTACGGCCCGCGCCGGCCGTCCAGCCCGGAAGCCCTCAAAAAAGCCCTCAAGGGCGTCGATCTGGTGCTCACCAGCTATGGCCTGCTGCAGCGGGACAGCGAACTGCTGGAGAGCGTCGACTGGCAGGGGATGGTGATCGACGAAGCCCAGGCGATCAAGAACCCCAGCGCCAAGCAGAGCCAGGCGGCCCGCGACCTGGCGCGCCCCGGCCGCAACAGCAAAGGAGGTAGCCGCTTCCGGATCGCCCTCACCGGCACGCCGGTGGAAAACCGCGTCAGCGAGCTGTGGGCGCTGATGGACTTCCTCAACCCCAAGGTGCTGGGCGATGAGCCCTTCTTCCGCCAGCGCTACCGGCTGCCGATCGAGCGCTACGGCGACATGGCCTCCATGCGCGACCTCAAAGCCCGCGTCGGGCCCTTCATCCTGCGGCGCCTCAAAACCGATAAGTCGATCATTTCCGACCTGCCGGAGAAGGTGGAGCTGCACGAGTGGGTGGGGCTGGCCCCCGAGCAGAAGAAGCTCTACAACCGCACCGTCGACGAAAGCCTCGACGCCATCGCCCGGGCGCCCCTGGGCCAGAAGCACGGCCAGGTGCTGGCCCTGCTCACCAAGCTCAAACAGATCTGCAACCACCCGGCCCTGGCGCTCAAGGAAGACGCCGACGCCGTGCTCGCCGCCGGCAACGGCAGCTTCAGCAGCCGCAGCGCCAAGCTGCAGCGGCTCGAAGAGATCCTCGAAGAGGTGATCGAAGCGGGCGACCGGGCGTTGCTGTTCACCCAGTTCGCCGAATGGGGGCTGCTGCTCCAGGCCCACCTGCAGCGCAAGTGGCGTCAGGAGGTGCCGTTCCTGTATGGCAGCACCAGCAAAACCGAGCGCCAAGCGATGGTCGACCGCTTCCAGGACGATCCCCGCGGCCCCCAGCTGTTTCTGCTGTCGCTCAAGGCCGGCGGCGTCGGCCTCAACCTCACCCGCGCCAGCCACGTGTTCCACATCGACCGCTGGTGGAACCCGGCCGTGGAAAACCAGGCCACCGACCGCGCCTACCGCATCGGCCAGCAGAACCGGGTGCTGGTGCACAAGTTCATCACCAGCGGCTCGGTGGAGGAAAAGATCGACCGCATGATCCAGGAGAAGTCGAAGCTGGCCGAGGAGATCGTCGGCTCCGGCGAAGACTGGCTCGGCGGCCTCGATGTGGGCCAGCTCAAAGACCTGGTGAGCCTCAGTGAGGAGGATTGAGACGATGGCGGCGTCACCACCACCGGAGCAATCAGACATCCGCTGGAAACAGCGCTTTGACAACCTGCAAAGGGCCTACCGGCGCCTGTGTTGGGCGCTGGAGATCGAGCAGCAGGATCCCGAGAACGATCTGATCCGCATGGCCGCGATCAAGGCCTACGAATTCACCTTTGAACTGAGCTGGAAAACCCTCAAAGATTTTCTCGCCTACAACGGCATTGACGCCAAGCTGCCCCGCGACGTGCTGAAACAGGCTTTTGCGACGGGTCTGATCCGTGAAGGCCAGCTCTGGATCGACATGCTGGAGGAGCGCTACCTGGCTGGCCTGCAGCAGCTGCACGATCTGTTCAGCGCCAAGCTGGAGGAGAGCAGGTGATGCCAAACAACCCATTTGCGTCTGTGAAACAGGCTGTTGCACAAACCCAAAACGCACCTCACCGCAAAACCGCGCAGCCAGCACCGGCAAGGCACGGGCTCAGCGCGCGCACGGTGGCTGAGATCCGCCGCTGTCTGCAGGAGCAGTTCCCCCAATTGCACTGGGTCAAGCTCTACGGCTCACGGGCCATGGGCAAGCATTGGGCCGGCTCCGACATCGACCTGGCCTTCAACGCCGATGAGGATTGCAGTGCCGCGCTACGCGAGGCCCTCGACCAGCTGCCCACCCCCTATCTGTTTGACGTGACCCACGTCGAGAGCCTGCGCCATGCCCCCCTGCGCGAGCACATCGAACGCGTCGGCATCCCCTTCCCATGACCCTCACCCCCAGCCCCTACGCGAGCGGCGCCATCGCCACCCAACTCGGCGACCAGGGCCTGGCCCAGCAGCCCTGGTGG
>VGQC01000087.1 GCA_016882385.1 Cyanobacteria bacterium M_DeepCast_100m_m1_067
TGGAGGTGGCCATCCCCGGCGGCCGCAGCCAGGCCAGCTACGACGCCGCCGTGGAGAAGCTGAGCCGCAGCATCAAGCTGCCCGGCTTCCGCAAGGGCAAGGTGCCCCGCCCGGTGCTGCTGCAGCAGATCGGCCCCCTGCGCATCCGGGCCACCGCCCTGGAAGACCTGGTGGATGCCGCCTTCCGCGACGCCCTGGAGCAGGAGCCGGTGGCGGCCATCGGCCGGCCCGAGCTCAGCGAAGGCTTCGAGGCCGTGCTGGAGCGCTTCGAACCCGGCAGCGCGCTCACGATCACCCTGGAGCTCGACGTCGAGCCCACCCCCACCCTCAAGGCCACCAAGGGCCTCAAGGCCGAGGCCGAAGCGATCGCCTATGACGCCGCCCGCGTGGACGAGTTGATCGAGCAATCGCGCAAGCAGCTCGCCGCCCTCGTGCCCGTGGAGGGCCGCGCCGCCGCCAGCGGCGATGTGGCCGTGCTCAGCTTCAGCGGCGTTTACGCCGACACCAACGAGGCGATCAGCGGCGGCAGCAGCGATGCCATGGAGGTGGAGCTGGAGGAGGGCCGCATGATCCCTGGCTTCGTTGAGGGCGTGATCGGCATGGCGGTGGGCGACAGCAAAACCATCGACTGCCAGTTCCCCGAGAGCTACCCCCAGGAGGACGCCGCCGGCCGAGCGGCCCGCTTCGAGATCAGCCTCAAAGACCTCAAGAGCCGGGAGCTGCCCGCCCTCGACGACGCCTTTGCCCAGCAAGCCAGCGACAAAGCCACCCTGGCGGAGCTGCGCGCCGATCTGGAAACCCGGCTCAAGGAGGATGCTGAGCGCCGGGCCAAGGCCAGCCGCCACGACGCCCTGCTCGCCGCCCTGGTGGAGGAGCTCGAGGTGGAGCTGCCCGAAACCCTGGTGCAGCAGGAAATCCGCAACCTGGTGGAGCAGACCGCCGGCCAGATCGCCCAGCAGGGGATGGACGTCAAAAAGCTGTTCACCCCCGACCTGGTGCGCAGCCTGATGGACACCTCCCGCCCCGAGGCCGAGGAGCGTCTGCGCCGCAGCCTGGCCCTGAAGGCCCTGGCCACCGCCGAAGCAATCGAAGTGGAAGCCAAGGAGCTGGAGGCCAAGGTGAAGGAGATCAGCCGCGGCCTCAGCCAGCAGGGCAACATCGATCCGGAGCGGCTGCACCTGGCCGTGGCCGACGACCTGCTGCGCGACAAGCTCCTGAACTGGCTGGAAGCCAACAGCACCATCACCGAAAAAGCGCCCGAGGACGCTGCGCAGGAAGACGCCGCGAAGAGCGGTGATGAGGCCAAGCCCAAGGCAAAAGCCAAAGCGAAAGCAGCCAAGGCCGACCAGGGCGACGCCTGATCCGGGCCCGGTGCCGGGTCAAAGCCCATAGATTGCAACCACGAGCCCTCCCCCGCGCGTGATCGACGCCACCATCCGCCATCCCATCCACAGCAGCTGGAGCCCCAGCGGCTCCCCCGGGGTGCTGCCCACGGTGGTGGAGCAGTCGGGCAAGGGCGACCGCGCCTTCGACATCTACTCGCGCCTGCTGCGCGAGCGGATCATCTTCCTCGGCACCGGCATCGACGACCAGGTGGCCGACTCCCTGGTGGCTCAGCTGCTGTTCCTCGAAGCCGAGGACCCAGAGAAGGACATCCAGATCTACGTGAACTCGCCGGGTGGTTCGGTGACGGCTGGCCTGGCGATCTACGACACCATGCAGCAGGTGTCCCCTGACGTGGTGACCATCTGCTACGGCCTGGCGGCCTCGATGGGCGCTTTCCTGCTCTCGGGCGGCACCAAGGGCAAGCGGCTCGCCCTGCCCAATGCCCGAATCATGATCCACCAACCCCTCGGCGGCGCCCAGGGCCAGGCCGTCGACATCGAAATCCAGGCCAAGGAGATCCTGTTCCTCAAGGACACCCTCAACGGCCTGATGGCCGAGCACACCGGCCAGCCGCTCGAAAAGATCACCGAAGACACCGACCGCGACTACTTCCTTTCGCCGGCAGAAGCGGTTGAATACGGCCTGATTGACCGGGTGGTGACTGACGCGAGCCCGGTTTGATCCTTAAGGTCGGCTGACGAACCGTCGTTTCCCGTCGATCCTGGTCCCAGGCCCTCTGCCCGCCCGTCGCCGCCCCGAATGGCCAAGTTCGACGCCCACCTGAAGTGCTCGTTCTGCGGCAAATCGCAGGAACAGGTGCGCAAGCTGATCGCCGGTCCAGGCGTCTACATCTGCGATGAATGCATCGATCTCTGCAACGAGATCCTGGATGAGGAACTGGTGGACGGCCAGGGCAGCAGCGCCGGCGGGCGCCATACCCCGGACACCAGCCGCAGCAAGGCACCTGCCAAGAAAACCTCCAAGCCTGCTCCCACCCTGGCGGAGGTGCCCAAGCCCCAGGAGATCAAGGCCTTCCTCGACCGCCAGGTGGTGGGTCAGGAAGAAGCCAAGAAAAACCTGTCCGTGGCGGTGTACAACCACTACAAGCGCCTGGCCTGGCAGGGCGATGGCAAGGGTGAAACCGACCAGACAGCCACGCGCCTGCACAAGAGCAACATCTTGCTGATCGGCCCCACCGGCTGCGGCAAGACCCTGCTGGCCCAAACCCTGGCCGACATGCTCGACGTGCCCTTTGCGGTGGCCGACGCCACCACCCTCACCGAGGCGGGCTACGTCGGCGAAGACGTGGAAAACATCCTGTTGCGCCTGCTGCAGAAGGCCGATCTGGATGTGGAGCAGGCCCAGCGCGGCATCATCTACATCGACGAGATCGACAAGATCGCCCGCAAGAGCGAAAACCCCTCGATCACCCGCGACGTGTCCGGCGAGGGGGTGCAGCAGGCGCTGCTGAAGATGCTGGAGGGCACCGTGGCCAACGTGCCGCCCCAGGGCGGACGCAAGCATCCCTATCAAGATTGCATCCAGATCGACACCAGCCAGATCCTGTTCATCTGCGGCGGTGCCTTTGTGGGCCTCGAAGATGTGGTGCAGAAGCGGATGGGCCGCAACGCCATCGGCTTCCTCAGCGCCGATGGCAGCAGCCGGCCCCGCAGCGGCAAGGATCGCCATGCGGCTGAAGTGCTGCGCCACCTCGAACCCGAAGACCTGGTGCGCTACGGCCTGATTCCCGAATTCATCGGGCGCCTGCCGGTGAGCGCAGTGCTCGAACCCCTCGACACGCCTGCCCTGGAGGCGATCCTCACCGAACCGCGCGACGCCCTGGTCAAGCAGTTCCAGACGCTGCTCAGCATGGACAACGTCGAACTGGACTTTGAACCGGGAGCCGTCGAAGCGATCGCCATCGAGGCCCACCGCCGCAAGACCGGCGCCCGGGCTCTGCGGGGCATCGTGGAGGAGCTGATGCTCGATCTGATGTACGACCTGCCCTCCCGCAAGGACGTCAAGGCCTTCACCGTGACCCGGGAGCTGGTGGAGCAGCGCAGCAAGGGTCAGGTGGTGCCGCTGGGCGCCGCCAACCTCGACGAAGCCCAACAGGCCAGCGCCTGAAACCGGGCTCCCCGCCCCTGCACCGATGTCCGCCGCCGACCACCTGCAGGTGCCGCGCCAGCACGGCCTGTTCCTGCACCACGGCATCGACCTGGGCGACGGCAGCGTGGCCCACTACCTGGAAGGGCGCGAAATTCTGCGCAGCCCGGTGGCGGAGTTCAGCCGCGGCCAACCGGTAGCGGCGGTGCCCTACGCCGAAGGCACCTGCTCGCCGGCCGGCGTAACCCTGCGGCGGGCCATGGGCCGGCTGGGCGAGCAGAACTACAACCTGCTGTTCAACAACTGCGAGCACTTCGCCCACTGGTGCAAAACCGGCCGCCACCGCAGCGCCCAGGTTGAAGACTGGCTGCACACCGGCAGCCTCGGGGCCCTGGCCCTCGGCCAGTGGATGCCCGCCGCCATGCTCACCAGCGCCCGGCTGCTGCTGCGCCAGAACAACCAATGGGAGCAGGGCAAGGAGCTCGCCCGCCGCAGCCTGGCCCAACTCGACCAGCTGCGCCTGAGCCTGCAGCAGAAGCTGGAGGAGGAGCTGAGCCGGGCCGAGGCGCGCTGGGGCGAAGACCGCTTTGAAAGCCTGCGGCTGGCCGCCCAGAACCTGGCCGACCGGCTCACGGAGGTGGAAGAACTGGAAGAGCGGCTGCGGCGTCAGTTCGAACCGGGACAGGACCAGTAACCTCAAGCGGCGATGTCCAGCTACCAGCCCCTCCACCACAAGTACCGGCCCCAGCGCTTCGACCAGCTGGTGGGCCAGGAGGCGATCGCCGCCACCCTGGGCAATGCGCTGCGCACTGGCCGAATCGCCCCGGCCTACCTGTTCTGCGGCCCGCGCGGCACCGGCAAAACCTCCAGCGCCCGCATCCTGGCCCGCTCGCTCAACTGCATCGGCAGCGACGGGCCCACGCCCGAGCCCTGCGGGGTGTGCGAGCTGTGCACCTCCATCGCCGCCGGCAACGCCCTCGATGTGATCGAGATCGACGCCGCCTCCAACACCGGTGTCGACAACATCCGCGAGCTGATCGAGCGCTCCCGTTTCGCGCCCGTGCAGGCCCGCTGGAAGGTGTATGTGGTGGACGAGTGCCACATGCTCTCCACCGCCGCCTTCAACGCCCTGCTCAAAACCCTGGAGGAGCCGCCGCCGCGGGTGGTGTTCGTGCTGGCCACCACCGACCCCCAGCGGGTGCTGCCCACGATCCTGAGCCGCTGCCAGCGCTTCGATTTCCGCCGCATCCCCCTGCAGGCCCTGGAGCAACACCTGGGCTGGATCGCTGAGCAGGAGTCGATCGGCATCACCCCCGAAGCCCTGCACGTGGTGGCCCAGCGGGCCCAGGGGGGCCTGCGCGACGCCGAGAGCCTGCTGGATCAGCTCAGCCTGCTGCCGGCGCCGATCGAGGCCACGGCGGTGTGGGAGCTGCTGGGGGCGGTGCCGGAACAGGAGCTGCTGGCGCTGGCCCGGGCCCTGACTGGCGCCGAACCCCTCGCACTGCTGGAAGGCAGCCGGGAGCTGCTGGAGCGGGGCAGGGAGCCTGCCGCGGTGCTGCAGGGGTTGGTGAGCCTGCTGCGCGATCTGGTGCTGGCCGGCACCGCCCCCGACCGGCTCGAGCTCACCAGCGTGTCGCCCCAGTTCCGCGCCGAGCTGCCCGAGCTGGCCCGCTCGATCGGCAAAGCGCGCCTGCTGCAGTGGCAGGCCCAGCTGAAGGGCAGCGAGCAGCAGCTGCGCCACAGCGTCAACCCGCGCCTGTGGCTGGAGGTGCTGCTGCTCGGCCTGCTGGCCGAACCGGT
>VGQC01000088.1 GCA_016882385.1 Cyanobacteria bacterium M_DeepCast_100m_m1_067
GACGACGCCCTCACCCTGCCGATGCTGGCGGTGGGCGCGGTGGGCGTGGTGAGTGTGGCCAGCCATCTGGCAGGCCCTGAGATCAGCGCCATGATCCGCGCCTTCCTCGCCGGCGATCTGGCCGAGGCCCTAGCCCTGCATGAGCAGCTGTTGCCTCTCTGCAAGGCGCTGTTCTGCACCACCAATCCCATCCCCGTCAAAGCCGCCCTGGAGCTCTGCGGCTGGCCGGTGGGTGCCCCCCGTCTTCCTTTGCTGTCTGCCACCGCCGACGTGCGACAACGCCTCTCTGAAACCCTGGCCGCCCTGCGTCCTACCTGACGCCAAGGCTTGAGACCAGTTCGATTCCGATTGTTTCCATTCCCTAAATCGTTTTTGTTTGTATGACCCATTCCAACGGCGCCAACCCATCCGGTATCAAGAAGCCGGCCCTGCGGGTGATCCCCCTCGGCGGCCTGCATGAGATCGGCAAGAACACCTGCGTGTTCGAGTACGGCGACGACATCATGCTGGTGGACGCCGGCCTGGCCTTCCCCAGCGATGGCATGCACGGCGTCAACGTGGTGATGCCGGACACCAGCTATCTGAAGGAAAACCAGAAGCGCATCCGCGGCATGATCGTGACCCACGGTCACGAAGATCACATCGGTGGGATTGCTCACCACCTCAAGAACTTCAACATCCCCGTGATTCACGGCCCGCGCCTGGCGCTGGCCATGCTCACCGGCAAGATGGAGGAGGCCGGTGTGATGGATCGCACCATCCTGCAAACCGTCGCGCCCCGCGATGTGGTGAAGGTGGGCCAGCACTTCTCGGTGGAGTTCATCCGCAACACCCACTCGATGGCCGACAGCTTCTCGCTGGCCATCACCAGCCCGGTGGGCACGGTGATTTTCACCGGCGACTTCAAATTTGACCACACGCCGGTGGATGGCGAAACCTTCGACATGGCTCGCCTGGCCCACTACGGCGACCAAGGCGTGCTGTGCCTGTTCAGCGATTCCACCAACGCTGAGGTGCCGGGCTTCTGCCCCCCCGAGCGCTCGGTGTTCCCCTGCCTGGATCGCCACATCTCCCAGGCGGAAGGTCGGGTGATCATCACCACCTTCGCCAGCTCGATTCACCGGGTGTCGATGATCCTGGAGCTGGCCCTTAAGAACGGCCGCAAGGTGGGTCTGCTGGGCCGCTCGATGCTCAACGTGATCGCCAAGGCGCGCGAGCTCGGCTACATGCGCGCCCCCGATGATCTGTTCGTGCCGATCAAGCAGATCCGTGATCTGCCCGATCGCGAAACCCTGCTGCTGATGACCGGCAGCCAGGGTGAGCCGCTCGCCGCCCTGAGCCGCATTTCCCGCGGTGAGCATCCCCAGGTGCAGGTGAAGAGCGCCGACACGATCATCTTCTCGGCCAGCCCGATTCCCGGCAACACCATCTCGGTGGTGAACACGATCGACCGCCTGATGATGCAGGGAGCCAAGGTGGTCTATGGCAAGGGCGAGGGCATTCACGTGTCTGGCCACGGCTTCCAGGAAGACCAGAAGTTGATGCTGGCCCTCACCAAGCCCAAATACTTCGTGCCGGTGCACGGTGAGCACCGCATGCTGGTGGCCCACAGCAAAACCGCCCAATCGATGGGCATTCCGGCCGACAACATCCTGATCATCGACAACGGGGATGTGGTGCAGCTCAGCCCCGATTCGATCAGCAAGGGCGATCCGGTGAAAGCCGGCATCGAGCTGCTCGATGCCTCCCGCAACGGCATCGTTGATGCCCGGGTGCTCAAGGAGCGCCAGCAGCTGGCCGAAGACGGCGTGATCACCCTGCTGGCCGTGATCAGCACCGATGGGGTGATGGCCGCGCCGCCGCGGGTGAACATCCGCGGCGTGGTGACCACAGCCGATGCCCGCAAGCTCTCGATGTGGGCCGAGCGGGAAATCGGCTGGGTGCTGGAGAACCGTTGGAACCAGCTCTGCCGCAACACCGGCGGCAAGGCCCCCGACGTGGATTGGGTGGGCGTGCAGCGCGAGGTGGAGGTGGGCCTGCAGCGCCGCCTGCGCCGGGAGCTGCAGGTGGAGCCGCTGATCATCTGTCTGGTGCAGCCCGCCCCTGCCGGCACGCCGGCCTACAAGGGCCGTGCCGATGCCGAGCCCGATAGCCGTCCGGCACCCCGGGGTCGGGGCGGTCGGGATGGCGGCCGCGGCCGCGATGGCAGCGTTCCGGCACCCCAGCGTCAACTCGCGACCGTTGGCGCTCCCGCTGCCGCTGCCGCGCCTGCAGCTGCGGCGACCACCGTGGCTGTGAAAACACCGGCACCGGCCGAGCTCGAGCCCGAACCCGCCGGCCGAACCCGCCGCCGCCGCTCCGCCGCAGCCGTGGGCTGACGCCCAGCGGGCGGCGCCAGCGGTCTCAGCGGATCACCACCCGCAACAGCCCCTTGGAGAGCTCGGCCATCTCCTCGGGGCTGAGGCGGTTGATCGGCTCGCTCGGCAGCTCCAGCTCTTCAGCTTGGGCCGGATCGGCCTGGGCCACCTCGATCAGCTCGGGCTCCTCGATCACGTCCACCGCCAGCACAGCCGGGGCAGTTGCTGGTGCAGCGGCCGCCGGATTACTGCCGCCCAGCTGCTGCAGCCAGGGCATGGCGGGCCTGGCGCTGGTGCCCGTCGGGGCGGGGTTCACGGCCGCTGAATGGCTGGCGCACTGCTCCAGGCCCAGGGCGGCGATGTCCAGCAGCACCGGCTCCTTGGTGGCCGCCTGCACCCGGCTGTAGAAGCCGGCTGCCGTCGCCACATCCTGGTAGCCATACAAATAGGTGTGGCCGAGCAGCAGCTGCAGCCTTTGGCGCAGGGGATGGCCGGGGTCGTTGGGCAGCTCCAGCAGCAGCTCTTCACTCCGCCGGGCCACGTCGTCCCACCGCCGTTCGCTGTACACCCGCTCAATCGCTTCGTAGCGCTGTTGCAGAGGGTCTGGTGTGGCGGCCATGGCGGCGGCGGTCATGGCGGGTCGAGCCACAGTGTGGGGCGATCCCAGCGCAGCTGCCAACCCGCGCCCAGTTGGGCGCTGCCGGGGGCCTGGTCGGATTGCAGCCGCTGCCGCAGGTCCTCCAGGGGGCGGGCCGCCAGCACCTGCCCGGTGTGGTGCTCGAGCCAGCGGTGCAGCAGTTGGCGCTGGTTGGCGGGGGTCAGGGCCACCAGCAGCCGGCGTTGCAGGGCTGGCGTGGCTTGCGGGGCGCTGGTGCTGCCGAGGGCTTGCAGGGCCAGGTCCACCAGTTCGCTGCCACTGTCCACCTCGTCCACCAGCCGCTCGGCCTGGGCGCTGATGCGCGCTGCGGCGCCGGGATGCAGGGCTTCCAGCACGGGCAGCACCTCGGCGCGGATGCGATTGCGGCTGTAGCGGCGGTCGTTGTTGCTCGGGTCGTGCCACACCGGCAGATCCAGTTGGGCGCAGAGGCGGCCGGTGTCGCTTCTGGAGAAGGTCAACAGCGGCCGTGCCAGCAGCAGCGGGCTCGGGCCGTCGGCGAGGGGGCGCAGGCGGCGCAGGCTGGCCAGCCCGCGGCGGTGGCTGCCGCGGGCCAGGTGCAGCAGCAGGGTTTCGGCCCGGTCGCTGGCGGTGTGGGCGGTCACCACATGGCTGGCCCCCAGCTGCCGAGCCCGGGCCTCCAATTGGCCGTAGCGCCAGGCGCGGGCGGCGTCTTCGCTGGGCTGCGCTGTGGCGTTGGGCGCTGCGGGCGGTTGCTCCCAGCGATCGATGTGCAGGGTCAGCCCCTGGGCGGCGGTCCAGGCGGCCAGCTCCGCAGCTTGGCGGCTCGATTCAGGGCGCCAGCGGTGGTCGCCGTGCCACAGCAGCAAGCGCCAGTGGTGCAACCGCTGCAGGTCGTGCAGCAGGGCCAGCATCGCCATGGAATCCTGGCCGCCGGACACCGCGAGCAGCAGCGTGGCCCCGGCCGGCAGCAGCTCCGGGTGGCGCCGCAGCTGGCGGTGCAGGCGCAGGTGGTCGGGGCTCCAGCGTGGCCCGGATGGGAGAATCACCCCACTATCCCAACGGTTGCGTTCCATGGTTGCGAAGTCGCGTCTCGATCAGCTGCCCAGCGCGCTGCAGGCCGCGTTGGCTGAGCGGCGCCTGCTCAAGGTGATCGCCGGCCTCACCAACTTCGATGCCGCTGCAGTAGAGCGCATCAGCCAGGCGGCCGGCCAGGGCGGCGCCGACCTGATCGATGTGGCCTGTGATCCGGCGCTGGTGCGGCGCGCCGCCGCGGTGAGTGGCCTACCGATCTGCGTCAGCGCGGTGGAGCCTGAGTTGTTCCCCGCCGCCGTGGCCGCCGGTGCCGCCATGGTGGAGATTGGCAACTACGACGCCTTCTATCCCCAGGGCCGGATCTTCGACGCCGCCGAGGTGCTGGAGCTCACCCTCCGCACCCGGGCGCTGCTGCCCCAGGTGGTGCTGAGCGTCACCGTGCCCCACGTGCTGCCCCTCGACCAGCAGGAGCAGCTGGCGGTGGATCTGGTGGCCGCCGGCGCCGACATCATCCAGACCGAGGGCGGCACCAGCGCCAAGCCCTTCAGCGCCGGCACCCTCGGCCTGATTGAGAAGGCCGCCCCCACCCTGGCGGCGGCCCATGCGATCAGCCGCGCCCTGGCTGCGGCCGGTTGCGAGGCTCCCGTGCTGTGCGCCTCCGGCCTGTCGGCCGTCACCCTGCCGCTGGCGATTGCCGCCGGCGCTGCCGGGGTGGGCGTGGGCTCGGCCGTCAACCGGCTGGCGGATCCGCTGGCGATGGTGGCGGTGGTGCGCGGCCTGCGGGAAGCCCTGCACAGCCGCGCAAGCGTTGCTGTTTGACGCCAGGCTGGTTGGTGCCCTGCTGAACCCATCACAACGTTGCGGGGGTTGATCCCTGCGTGGTTGTCATGGGTTCGTTGATGTGGCTGTTGCAGTGGCCGATCCGCGCGATCGCTCTGCTGGCGGCCGTGGTGATTGGCCTGCTGGGCCTCGACGTGGACTTCACCCGGGCGGCGGCGCTGATCACCGCAGCTCCAATGGCCTGACCCCGACAATGGGGGGATGGTTCCGTTCCAACTCCACGCCCCCTACAGCCCCAAGGGCGACCAGCCCACCGCCATCGCTGGGCTGGTGCAGGGCGTTGATGGCGGCGAGCGCTACCAGACCCTGCTGGGGGCCACCGGCACCGGCAAGACCTTCACCATCGCCAATGTGATTGCCCAAACCGGGCGTCCCGCTCTGGTGCTGGCCCACAACAAGACCTTGGCTG
>VGQC01000089.1 GCA_016882385.1 Cyanobacteria bacterium M_DeepCast_100m_m1_067
CTCAACGCCAGCGGCAGCGACAAGACCCTGCTGCGCGAGGAGGTGACCGAAGACGACATCGCCGAGGTGATCGCCAAGTGGACCGGGATCCCGGTGGCCAAGCTGGTGCAAAGCGAGATGGAGAAACTGCTCCACCTCGAAGATGAGCTGCACACGCGCGTGATCGGGCAGGCCCAGGCGGTCACAGCGGTGGCCGATGCCATCCAGCGCTCCCGCGCCGGCCTCAGCGATCCCAACCGGCCGATCGCCAGCTTCCTGTTCCTTGGCCCCACCGGTGTGGGCAAAACCGAACTCTCCAAGGCCCTGGCCTCGCAGCTGTTCGACTCCGAGGAGTCGATGGTGCGCATCGACATGAGCGAATACATGGAGAAGCACGCCGTGAGCCGGCTGATCGGAGCCCCTCCGGGCTACGTGGGCTACGAGGAGGGCGGCCAGCTCACCGAAGCGGTGCGGCGCCGACCCTATGCGGTGATCCTGTTCGACGAGGTGGAGAAGGCCCACCCCGATGTGTTCAACGTGATGCTGCAGATCCTCGACGACGGTCGCGTTACCGATGGCCAGGGCCGCACGGTGGATTTCACCAACACCGTGCTGATCCTCACCAGCAACATCGGCAGCGCGTCAATCCTCGATCTGGCCGGTGATCCGGCACGCCACAGCGAGATGGAGGCCCGGGTCAACGAGGCCCTGCGCGGTCACTTCCGGCCTGAGTTTCTCAACAGGCTGGATGAAACGATCATCTTCCACAGCCTCAAGCAGGAAGAACTGCGCGAGATCGTGGAGCTGCAGGTGCAGCGCTTGGCCAGCCGCCTGGACGACAAGAAGCTGGCGCTCCAGCTGAATGCCGATGCCCTCGACTGGCTCGCTGGCGTGGGCTACGACCCCGTGTACGGCGCTCGGCCGCTCAAACGCGCCATCCAGCGCGAGCTGGAAACCCCAATCGCCAAGGGCATCCTGGGAGGCCAGTTCACCGGCGGGCACACGATCACGGTGGATGTGGAGCTGCAACCCTCGGGCGAGGGGGAGGCGCGCAAGCTGCGCTTCCAGCAAACCGATCCAGCCAAGCTGCCGGTGCTGGCCTGAGGCGATTGGGGAGAGGCTCTCATGGGTGGTGATTCATCAGGTCACCACCTTTTTTTGCCCTACCAACACCACAGGGTGCGTGCCTGAGCCACCAGCACCCCCACGTCGCCAGGGTTGGCAGGGCTTCGCTCCCCGGCGACAACAGCCCTGTAGTGATCCGCCACCAACCATGCGGCGGTGTGGGGGTCGCTGGCGAAGCGGGGAATCAGGTGCAGGTGCAGATGGGGGGCACCCTCTCCGAAGGCGATGGCATAAACCCGATCACAGCCCGTGAGCTCCTTCACCAGAGCGCTGGCGTGCTGCACGGCCAGACCCCAGGCGGCGGCTTCCTCAGGGTTGAAATCGGCTGGCCCACCCAGGTGGCGCGCGCTGTCGAGCAGCAACCAACCCAGCAGAGGCGCCGGATCGGGGTGGTGGCGAAGCACCCAGAGAGCGCCGCGGCCGATTTCGTAGGACGTCTGCGTTGAAACGGCGCCATGGATCTGGCAAATCGCACACGTTTCAGCCGCCAAAGTCATGCTGATCAGCGCTTGGATCACTCAATCATGAGCGCCAGCCTCGAACATCGGCCCTTGCTGCAAGCCCGTTGTGCTTCAGCTGCCAAGCATGTGAACGGTCAACTGGCGCGCACTGCCTTGGCGCCGGTGCTCCCAGAGATAAACAGCCTGCCAGGTGCCGAGCAGCAGTCGACCGTGTTGGAACGACAGGCTGAGCTGGCTGGTGGTGAGGGCCGTACGGATGTGGGCCGGCATGTCGTCGGGCCCTTCATCAGCGTGGATGTAGGGGCGCAGATCGCCCCGGCCGCTCACGGGGCGGATGCCCTCCTCGGGCACCAGGGCCCGCAGGTAGGCCGAGAGATCGCGCAACACCCGCGGATCGGCGTTCTCATTGATCGTGAGGCTGCAGGAGGTATGCAGACACACCAGGTTGAGCAGGCCGAGCTGCAGGCCGCTGGCGGCGATGCTGGCGTTCAACCGAGCGGTGAGGTC
Organism: Cyanobacteria bacterium M_DeepCast_100m_m1_067; assembly: GCA_016882385.1. Lineage (GTDB taxonomy): Bacteria > Cyanobacteriota > Cyanobacteriia > PCC-6307 > Cyanobiaceae > Cyanobium_A. The sequence continues at coordinate 2,073 of VGQC01000089.1, forward strand.
GGTGAAACCCTCCCCTGGGGTTTGAACCTGCAGAGTCTCGAGGCTTTGGCGCAGCATCGGGACAGAACCAACAGCAAGCCCTGATTAGCATCAAGGAGTCCTTCCTGCAGCCCTCTGAATGACCACCAGTCGTGCTCTGCTGTCCCTGTTGGTGGTGCTGCCGGGCCTGGCCCTGATCAGCCCGCCGGCCCAGGCCCAGCGCGAGGTGCCAAAGATCGGCAACATCTGCCCGATGGGCTACGTCGACATGCTCAATGGCAAGTGCAGCACCCTGGGCTTGATGCGGTACACGGTGCAGCCCACCAACGGCGAGGCTTGCCCCTCGGGCTGGATGAACGTGGGTGGCGAGTACTGCCGCAAGAAGTGAGCTCGCCAACAGACAACCGCGCAGCCCTCACCGTGCTCTACGACGGTGCCTGCCCGCTGTGCCTGCGGGAGGTGAACGGCCTGAAACGACGCGACCAGGCCCGCCATGGCGAGCAGCCACGGCTCGCCTTCGTGGACATCGACCGATCTGACTACAACCCCGAGTCCCACGCCGGCATCAGCTACGCCGAAGCGATGGGACGCATCCATGCGATCACCGCCGACGGGGAGGTGCTCCGGGATGTGGCCGTGTTCCGGCGCGCCTATGCCCTTGTTGGCCTGGGCTGGCTCTATGCGCCCACCCGCTGGCCACTGGTGCGCCAACTGGCGGATCTGGCCTACGGCCTCTGGGCTGCTGGTCGGTTGCGCGTCACGGGACGGCCCAACCTGGAGACGCTCTGTAAAACCCGAGGCGGCAGCTGCGCCCCCCGCTGATGGAGCAAGACCGCTGATGCAGAAAGACGTCGACCTGGTGGTGATCGGCAGCGGCCTGGGCGGCCTGTGTGCCGGCGCCCTGGCGGCCCGCTACGGCCTCGAGGTGGCGGTGCTGGAAGCCCACACCGTTGCCGGTGGCGCCGCCCACGGCTTCAGCCGCCAGGGCTTCCACTTTGAATCCGGTCCCTCGTTGTGGTCGGGGCTAGGCCGCTGGCCCAGCAGCAATCCCCTGGCCCAGGTGCTGCGGGCCGTGGGTGAATCCGTGCCCGTGGCCACCTATCAAGACTGGGGCCTGCTGCTGCCCGAGGGGCCGTTGCGGGTGGGAGTGGGGCTTGAGCCCTTTCTGGCGGTGGTGCGGGAGCTCCGCGGCGCCAGCGCCAGCGACGAATGGGCCCGCTTCATGCAGGTGCTCGAACCAACCTGCCGAACTGCGCGTGCCCTGCCCCTGCTCGCCCTGAGGCCGGGTTTGGGGATGGCCACCACCCTGGGAGGCAAGGGAGCTGTGGGGTTGCTGGCCCAGGCCGGCAGGCTGGCCCAACTCGGCGGGGCGTTCGGCCCCATCGCCCGGCGCCACTTGCATGATCCCTTCCTGCTCCATTGGGTGGATCTGCTCTGCTTTCTGATCTCGGGCCTGCCGATGGATCAGACCAGCGCCGCCGCCATGGCGACCCTGTTTGGTGAATGGTTTGAACCCGAGGCCAGCCTCGACTACCCAATCGGTGGTAGCGCCGCCGTGGTGGAAGCCCTGAAGCGGGCGCTGGAGCGCCATGGCGGCGTGCTTCATACGGCGACCCTGGTGCGGAGCATCTGCGTGAAGAACAAACGCGCCGTGGGGGTGCGGCTTGTTGATGGCAGGGTGCTGCGCGCCCGCCGGGGGGTGATCAGCAATGCCAGCCCCTGGGACACCCTGGCCCTGTTGAACGAACAGGACTGCCCAGCAGCCTGGCGGCGCAAGCAGGCCAGCACACCGGCCTGCAAGAGCTTTCTGCACTGGCATGTCGGGCTGCGCGGAGACGATCTGCAGCACCTGCCCATCCACCATGTCTGGGTGGGTGATTGGCAACGGGGCATCGGGGCCGAGCGCAACATGGTTGTGCTGTCGATGCCGTCGCTGCTGGATCCATCGATGGCCCCTGCCGGCCATCAGGTGCTGCATGGCTACACCCCCGCCAACGAACCTTGGGAGCTGTGGAAGGACCTGCAACGGGGCAGCCCCGCCTATGCAGCCCTGAAACACGAGCGCTGCCAGGTGTTCCACCAGGTGCTGGATCCCCTGATCCCCGACTGGCGGGAGCGGCTGGTGATCGAACTGCAGGGCACACCCCTCACCCACCAGCACTACCTCAGGGTTCACCAAGGCAGCTACGGGCCGGCCTGGCCGGCCAACGCCGCAGCGTTCCCCGGTGGCAGCACACCCATCGAGGATCTGGTGCTCTGCGGAGCCGGGGTGTTTCCGGGGATCGGCGTACCGCCGGTCGCCGTGAGTGGGGCCCTGGCCGCCCACCGCTTCGTGGAGCCGCGCCAGCAGCGAGAGCTGCTGGAGAGCATCGGCATGGGCTAGGCATGGGCTAACGGCTCAAAACGTGCGCCGCAGCTGGGCCGTGGCCAGCTGAAGCTCCCGCAGCAGCAGCGACACGGCCACCATCAGACACACCATGGCCAGCACAAACAGAGGCGCCACCATCAGCGCCAGATCGAGCTCGGCCACCACGCTGATGAACACGATCGCCACCACCAAGGCCACCAGAAGCATGGTGACGGAGCCGAACTCAATCGCCTTCATCAGCAGGCCCATGCGCCGTTTCTGGCCTTGCAGCTCCTGGCGAAGGTCGCGTCCCATCTCAAGGTCGGAGTCGCGCTCCAAACGCTGCAGCTCCCGGGCCCGGTCGACGAGGCGACCCAGTCGATTGGTGAGCACCATTAGCAGGCCACTCATGCTCGCCAGCAGAAACACCGGCGCCAGGGAGAGCTGGATGGCTCGGGCCAGGTCTGCGGAGGGCATGGCAAAGGCAGCCGGATGCCCGGCAAACCTACTCAGCGCAGTTCAAACAGCAGCAGATCGGCACTTGTGCTGCTGGTGGTGCTGGTGGCCGTGATGCCCGCCAGCCCCGCAGCACCCGCCTCGAACCCCAGACCATCACCGCGCCTGAGCTGGGCGGGACAGCCCGCAGCCTCCCCGCCCGCCGCTAGGGCAACGGCGCCATCCACCAGCTGCAGCCAACCGCGGCTGCCTGGTGCCAAGGGAAGATCCAGGC
>VGQC01000090.1 GCA_016882385.1 Cyanobacteria bacterium M_DeepCast_100m_m1_067
TGTCTGCCGACGTTGTGCCGGCGATCACGGCCCGTTTTCGGCTGCTGAGCGCTGAAGACCAGCTGGCTCTGATCTGGTACGCCTACCTCGAGATGGGCAACACCATCACCGTCGCCGCCCCCGGTGCTGCGCGCATGCAGTTTGCCGAGCCCGTGCTCAACCAGATCAAGGCGATGAACTTCGCCGAGCAGAGCGCGGTGATGTGCGAGCTCGCCAACCGCGCCGACACCCAGATCGGCCGCACCTACTCCTGCTGGTCGGTCAACATCAAGCTCGGCTTCTGGTATCAGCTGGGCGAATGGATGGCTGCCGGCCTGGTGGCGCCGATCCCCGAGGGCTACCAGCTCTCGGCCAACGCATCCGCGGTGCTGAGCTCGGTCAAGGGTGTGGATCAGGGTCAGCAGATCACCCTGCTCCGTAACTTTGTGGTGGACATGGGCTACGACCCCGCCAAGGGGGAAGGCCAGCGCGTGATGGAGCCGATCTCGGCCCCCACCCCGCAGGAGGAGCGCCGCAAGATCTTCATCGAGGGCGTGCTCAACCCCACGGTGATCAGCTACATGGAGCTGCTCAACGCCAACGACTTCGACAACCTGATCGAGCTGTTCCTGCCCGACGGCGCCCTGCAGGCCCCCTTCCAGAAGCCGATCGTGGGCCGCGATGCGGTTCTGCGCTTCTTCCGCGAGGACTGCCAGAACCTCAACCTGCTGCCCGAGCGGGGTTTCGCCGAGCCCACCGAAGGCAACTTCACCCAGATCAAGGTCACCGGCAAGGTGCAGACCCCCTGGTTCGGCGCCGGCATCGGCATGAACGTGGCCTGGCGCTTCCTGCTCAACCCCGAGGGCAAGATCTATTTCGTGGCCATCGACCTGCTGGCCTCCCCAGCTGAGCTGCTGAAGTTCGGCCGTTGAGCAGGGCGTTGCGCCCCAGCCAAAGCCGCCTGAGCAGCACCACCCATCGCGGTCTGCTGCTCGCCGCGATGATCGTGCTCGCCTGGCTCGCTTCCTTGCTGGGGCTGCTCAGTGTTGATTTGAGTCGGCTGCAGGGGCCGGCCCTGGTGGCTCTGGTGCTGGCGTCAGCGTTGGGGAGGACCCTGCTGCAGACCGGTCTGTTCATCGTCGGTCACGACGCCATGCACGGGGTGCTGGTGTTGGAGCGGCGGGGCTGGAATGATCGCCTTGGTGCCGTTGCCCTGGCGCTCTATGCGGCCTTGCCCTATTCGGCTTGCCGCCGCAATCACCAGAGCCATCACCGTTTCACAGCCAGCGCGGATGATCCCGATTTCCATGGCGACCCCCGCGCCGGAACGCTGGGTTGGTACCGGCGTTTCATGGCTGGTTACCTTTCGGCGGGTCAGATGATGCGGCTGCTTGGCGGCTGGGGCTTGTTGGCGTTGATCGCCTGCTGGCTCCATCCCGCGGGCTGGATCAATGTGCTGCTGTTCTGCACCCTGCCCCTGCTGCTCAGTTCGCTGCAGCTGTTTGTGTTCGGCACCTATCTGCCGCACCGGCGCCAGCGGCTGCCGCACCAGCAATCCCAGGCCGACAGCCTCGATCTACCCCCCTGGCTTTCGCTGCTGGCCTGTTTTCACTTCGGTTACCACCGGGAGCACCACGACAGCCCGCAACTCGCTTGGTTTGAGTTGCCCGCCCAACACCGCCGCGCCCGCCCGTCTCGACGGAGCCCCGGGCTCGCGGCAGCCTGAACACCCGACTAGCGTCCCTGCCAGGGCGCTTAATGCAGATGATGGAGACCATGTTGGAGGGATGGACGGAACCGGAACAGGCCGTCGCCCGCGAGGCCTTTGACCGTGCCTACGGCAGGGCTGTTGACCAATTGGTGGCATCGGTGCAGGCCCGGTCCGCAGCCTTGGGCTCCGCCGAAACCGTCTGGCAGCTCCACGATTTTCTCAGCATCGAACGCCACACGATTGAAGGGCGGTTCGATTTCCGCCTCGATGGCATCCTGTTTGTGTTTGCCAGTTTGGTGAAGGAAAGCCTGCTACAAATCGACGAACTGGCGGGTCTGGACGCTGAAAAATTGGCCAAGATCGAGGCCATGTCTCGCTTTTAGGCCTTGCTTCCTCCCCCCTTTGGCTGCGACGGCACGGGTGGCTTTACTGGTTGCTGGAACACAGGCAACAGGCTGTTGATGCCGAGCATCACAAAGGCAAGGGCCCCCACCAGCGCCAGCAGACGCAGCCCCCAGGGCCGACCTTGGTCGATGGGCCAGTCGTCGGAGTTCTGCATGGGCCTAGATGTAAAACATCGGCTGCGGCTGCCTGAGGGCATCCCGCTCCCGCAACAACTGGGCCAGGGAGGTGGAGGCGAGCAAAGCCTCTCGGGCCTGCTCCAATTTCTGCTCAAGGGCCGTCAGCACCTGGAAAGTGGCGTCGCCAGGATCGCCCTGCCGCTCGCTGTGGCGGCTCCCTTCCAGGACGTTGACCACGTCGGCAACGGTGATGCAGTCGGGATCTTTGGTGAGCTGAAAGCCCCCTCGTGGTCCGCGGATGCTGGTCAGCAGGCCCACTTTGCGCAGGTCGGTGAGCAGTTGCTCGAGGTAGCGCTCTGGGATGCCATGGAGCCGGCAGATCTCCCCGCTTTGCATCAAGGCACCTGAGGGATAGGCTGCCGCCAACTCCATCAGGGCGACGAGTCCATAGTCGGTCTTGGCGCTGAAGCCCATGGCCGGGGATGGTCAACCATCATTGTGTCAGCCCAAGACCGGTGGCATGGATCACAGGCTTTGGCTGATCACTGGTTTGGACAGATAGCGCGCTCGATGTTCGATGGATGCCGTGGCAGCTGACCCCCGGAGACTGCCAGGAAAGGTGGATCCCCAGCCTCCGGTGAGCCCTGCTCCGGTGAGCTTGGCCGCTGCCAGCCGCTTCTGGCTGCAGCTTGGGGTGGTGAGCTTCGGAGGGCCCGCCGGCCAAATCGCCCTGTTGCACCGCGAGTTGGTGGAACGCCGCCGCTGGCTGAGCGAGCGGCGCTATCTGCACGCGCTCAACTACTGCATGCTGCTGCCGGGGCCAGAGGCCACCCAGCTCGCCACCTATCTGGGCTGGTTGATGCACGGGGTGCCTGGTGGCCTGATTGCTGGAGGGCTGTTCCTGCTGCCCTCGGTGCTGGTGCTGACGCTGCTCTCCAGCGTCTACGTGCATTGGGGCCAGTTGCCCCTGTTGGTGGGGGTGTTTGCGTTGCTCAAGCCAGCGGTGCTGGCGATCGTGGTGGTGTCGGCCTGGCGGCTGGGTCGGCGTGCGCTGCGCTCGTTCTGGCTCGCCGGCATTGCTTTGGCTGCCTTTTTGGCCCTGGCGGTGCTGGGCCTTCCCTATCCCTTGGTGGTGGGCTTGGCGGCGCTCACTGGTGCCTTGGTTGGCCGCTGGCGTCCCGAGGCCTTGCTGCTCCCACCCCTGGCAGGACCGGCCGTTGCAGGGCGGGGGCCTGAGCCCATCCATGGCGATCACACGCCCACGCCCGCCCACGCGCGCTTCAGCCGCCGCCGCCTGGCCAGCACTCTGCTGATCTGGGCTCTGGCCCTGATCCTGCCCTTGGCGATCCTCACCGCAATGGCCGGCTGGAATGGCACCCTGCCGCTGATGGCCCGCTTTTTCACGCGGGTGGCCCTGCTCAGCTTCGGCGGGGCCTATGCGGTGCTTCCCTACGTGGCCCAGGGGGCAGTCGAGCAGTTTGGCTGGCTGTCGGCGGCCCAGATGGTTGACGGCCTGGCCCTGGGGGAGACCACCCCGGGACCCTTGATCATGGTGGTGGCCTTCGTGGGCTTCATGGGCGGCTGGACCAGCGGTGCCGGGGCCGTGGCCGCCACCCTGGTGACCGTGTGGTTCACCTTTCTGCCCTCGTTTGGTTTCATCCTGGTTGGTGCCCCGATGGTGGAGGCCAGCCGAGCCAACCTCCGCATCGGCGCACCCTTGACCGCCATCACCGCTGCGGTGGTGGGCGTGATCGCCAGCTTGGCCCTGTTCTTTGCGGGCCCGGTGCTGTGGCCTGCCGGGCGTTTGGATGCCGCAGCTGCACTGGTCGCCGGCCTGGCGACGCTGGCTCTGGTGCGATGGCAGTGGAGTGTGCTGCAGCTGATTGGCGTGGCCGCAGGCCTGGGTGTGTTGACGCAGGTTCTGGGCCCGCGTTGAGCTCCCAAGCCAACGCCTCATCGTCTCGACAGAAAGCCCCCTGGTGGATGGGTTGGCTCTCGTTCGAAAAGCTGCAGCGCGATCGAGGACCTGCGCACTGGTTCAAAAATGCCGGATCAACAGGTGACAGGGCATGGATGACGCCGAAACCCTCGGCTTGTGCAACGTGCTTTTGGGCTGGGTGGATTGAAAGAATGTGCCCTCAACTTCCTAGTGTTCGGGGTGCCATGGCCCCTGGTATGGAATGCGCCACTGCTGCGTCTGTTCCTGACCCCAAGGCACCACTGGCTGAGCAACGCCAGTGGCTGGAGCTGCAGCGTCTCGCCTTTGCCAACGACCATGTCGAGATGCGCTTCGACAGCGAAGCCCTGGCCGATGAGATTGGTCTGACGGTCAACCTCACCCGCTTTGAGCCCCGGGAGAAGCGTCAGTCGTTTGCCCACAAAGCCTCATTGCTGCTGGCCGGAGACATGGCCGTCAGTGCTGCTGCCTATGTGCCCTTGGTCGCCAGCACCGACGACTACAGCGAAAGCACGCTGGAGATTCCCTACCTCGGCAGCACGCGTTATCGGATTGAGGGACGCGATTGGTTTGATCGGGCCGGCCAACAGGCTCTCTACCTCCCAGGCCAGGCTTATGAGGTGGAAACCAACCACACCAATGGCCTGCTGTTCAACCTCAATCCCCAGCGCCTGGTTCAAACCATTGGCCGGGAAAGCAAAGGCCGGATTCCGCTTGAGCTGGCCGAGCGTTGGGTGCAGCGGCCCGTGCCGATCAATCTGCGCGATCTGCGGGTGATCCAGCAGCAGCGCACCCTCGAGAGTGGTCTGGAAACTCTGGCCAGCAAGTGCGGCGCTGGTTTGGGGCACCCCTATTCAGC
>VGQC01000091.1 GCA_016882385.1 Cyanobacteria bacterium M_DeepCast_100m_m1_067
ATCCGCCTAAGCGGTACGGGCCATCTCCTGTGGAACGGCACATTGCGGGTGCACGCCGATGGCTCCGGAGCCGAGGCCTGGTCCTCCCTGTGCGCCCTTTCCTGAACTGGCCCGCGCTGCCGCTCAAGAGTGACCTGGTCCGCCGGTTGATGGTGGCGGGCCCCATGGCAGTGGTGGCTGTTGCGGTTGGTTTTGCTGCCCAGGGGCTGGTGCCCCGGCCCTATGCCGCAGCCCAGGGCGAGCTGCTGGATGCCCTGATCGACTCCCCACCACCGGTCCCGGACACCACCACCGCGGCGGAGCAGCTGCGGCGCCTGGAGGCCCGTCGAGCACCAGCGCAGGGCAGTGCCGCCAGCGTGGGGCTGGTGGAGCCCGAAGCGGGACCGGGTGTGAATCTGGACATCCGCGTCGCCCTGCTCAGCGCCGGCGCGGCACCGGATCTCACGGCCACTGGCCCCTGGCAGTTGTTGAGCCGAGAGGGCCAGCTGCTGCAGCAAGGAGACGCCGGAAGCCGGGTCGATCTGGCCAAGTTGTGGCAGCAAGGCCCGGAGGCTTGGCTGCAAACCCATGGTGGGTTGCTGCTGGTCAATGGACGCCCCTACGGCGGCCGGCTGCGGCTGATCCGCGATACCGGGGGCCTGCGGCTGGTGAACCACCTGGCCCTGGAGACCTACATCGCTGCTGTGGTGGGGGCTGAGATGCCCAGCAGCTGGTCGATGGAGGCCCTCAGGGCCCAGGCCGTGGCCGCCCGCTCCTATGCCTTGGCCCATATGGCTCGCCCGGCCAACCGCCATTGGCACCTGGGCGATACGACCCGCTGGCAGGCCTACAAGGGCCTATCCAGCAGCACCAATCGCACCAGCCAGGCCGCCGCCAGCACCGCCGGGCTGATCCTCAGCTACCAGGGCGCCATCGTGGAAAGCCTTTACGCCGCCAACCGCCAGATCAGCCTGGAGGCCCACGGCCATCTCGGCGCCAGCATGAGCCAGCACGGGGCCCAGGATCTGGCTCAACAGGGCTATCGCTACAACCAGATTCTCGGCCACTACTACCAGGGTGCGTCCCTGGCCCGTCTCAAGGCCGGTGCGGGCTGAGCGCACCTGGCAAAGGGCCCTGGAGCGTTCCCAGGAGGCCCAGCGCACCGGAGCCCTGGTGCCCCTGGGCACGGAAGTGGTGCAGGCCCCCGAGCTGGAGCCCTTCGTGCTGCGCCGTCTGCTCAGCCGTACCCCCAAACACCTCCGGGGTGGGGGGCCCAAACCGAACCCCTTCCTCCCCTGGGAACCCGCCCTGGAGGTGGACCGTCTGGCCTCCAACCATGTTGTTCTGCTGAACAAATACCCCGTGCAACCGGGCCACCTGCTGCTGATCACCCACGACTGGCAACCCCAGTCCGGTTGGCTGACACCCGTCGACTGGCAGGCCGTGACAGAGCTTGGTGCTGATACGGGAGGGTTGTGGTTTTTCAACAGCTGTGCCGCTGCTGGTGCCAGCCAGCCCCATCGCCATCTGCAAGTGCTGCCGCGCCATGCCGGAGAGCCCAGTTGCCCCCTCGCTGCTCAGTTTGCGGCCCAACTCGAGCCACCAGGGGTGTTGGCGGCTGACGCCGTGCCTTGGTCCTGGGCCTATCGGCTGAGCCGGCGACGCGATCCTCTGGGCAGCAGCGATCTGGAGGGCCTGTACTGCGAGCATGCGGCGCAGCTGGGCCTGGGTTGCCCCCAGCACGACCCCCAGCCCCTCCATCCCTACAACCTGCTCTTCGACGATCACTGGTTTCTGACGGTGCGCCGCCGCCAGGAGCACTGTGCGGGCTTCAGCCTCAATGCCCTTGCCTTTGCGGGCTATCTGCTGTGCACCGAGCGCTCGGATCTCACCTGGCTGGCTCGGGAAGGGCCCTGGGCCTTGCTGCAGGCGGTGGCCAGTGCGCCGCTGCCGATGCGTTGAACGCCGATTCGTTGAACGCCGATCCGTTGAGCGCCGTTCCGTAATTTCTCGGTTGCCAAAGCCGATGCGGCTGGGGCTGGTTGGAAAGGAAGGGGTTGCGGCCCCTTGCCGAACGACCACTGACCCATGAACGATCACGCCAAGCTCCCGATCCGTCCAACCGGCGCCCTGTCCCGCCGGGCCCTGCAGCAGCGCAACCAGCGGGTGAACCACTACCGCGGACTGGTCACGCCCATCGCTGTCCACTACGGCCGCCGTTGCCCAGAACCCTTCGACGACCTGGTGCAGGTGGGCCTGCTTGGCCTGCTCCGGGCTGCGGAGCTCTACCAGCCTCACACCACCACACCGTTTGAAGCCTTTGCCAGGCCGCACATCCGAGGCGCGATTCTCCACTACCTGCGGGATTCAGCCCTGGCGGTGCGCTTGCCCCGTCGTCAGATGGAGCTGCACGACAAGCTGCGCCAACTCAAAGCCAGCTGGTGTGCCCGGCACGGCCACGAGCCCAGTGCCAACGATCTGCGCACGGCTCTGCAGCTCAACCCGAGCCAATGGCACGATCTGCTGCGGGGCCAGGCGATGGGACGCCCCATGGCCTTTGAGCCCGGAGGGGATGAGCCTTTGGCCCTTTGCCGACTCGGCAGCGGCTTGGCTGAGGATGAAACCCTGCTCGACAACGATCCAGAGGAGCAGCGGGAGCACCTGCAGCGGCTACTCCTGCGCCTAGAGCCTGGCGTGCGGGAGGTGATTCAGAGGGTGGTTCTCTCGGGTTGGACCTATCGACGCACCGCGGCTTGGTTGCACGTGAGTCCGATGACCGTGCAGCGTCGACTGAAGCGGGGCCTGGCGTTGCTGCGGGCGGCGCTAACCCCGCCCGCAGGCGCTGAACTCAGCTCTCGGCGGAGGTCGCATCCCGTTGCATCTGTTGCTCCAGCGTGCTGATCGCCGCGTTGACGGCGGCCAGTTGGCGCTCCACGCCATCACGCCAGAACTGCAGCATGCGCAGCTTGCGCTGCTGATGGCGTCGCCAGCTATCGCGACCGCCTTCGTCGCCGATGCCGCAGCAGCCCAGGGGGGGAAGCATGAGAAAGTGGACAAGTGCCCGAAGGTTCTAGCGAGCTACGCGGGTCGCCTGAGTGTCGTGTTTCCTCTCCAGCAATGGCCTTGAAACACGCCTGGGCAAGCCTCTGTTTCCCCCTTGCAGCAGGGCTTTCGCGTCCATTGGGAAGGCATTTCCTCGATTCACCCGCCCAGCCCTTGCCGCCCTCCAGCGTGGGGGCAGTTGGTCACGGAGCTCGCGTGCGTCCGTTCCCCTTGTTGATGGCTGCTGCCCTCGGGGCGCCCATGGTGCTGCTTCAGGTGCAGCCGGTCTCTGCCTATGTGGCGTTGATGGCTGGACAGAAGGCTCGACCCCTGAATGGCACCTTTACCAAGGTGCCGGTGCTGCATTCCAACCAACCCGAGGAGGTGGAAGGGGCCGGCATCCTGATCAATACGGCACCGGGTTATGCCTATGCCGCCGAAACTGGCCAGCCCCTGCGCAACGCTGAATACACCTTCAACGGGGAGTTCGGCGTGCACATGCACCACAAATACTTCCCGCCCAACCGTGGCCAGATTTCAGCCTCGGCGCGGCGTCCTGAACTCACACTGGGTCTGATTCTGATCAACCCGGGTGGCCGACCTGTGCACATCCGTTTTGAGAACGGAGCGGTGCGCAACAGTTTTGAAGCCCCCTACCTGCAGCAATACAAGATGGGGGTGCGGCCCTTGGGGCCAAGACCCTGGAATACAGGGCCGGGAGATGCCACCGCCATTCAGGTTTTGCGGGGGCGCCTCGACTCCAAACTCAGCCAGGAGATCACCATTCCGGCCCGCAGCCGCATCGTGCTGTTTCAGACCCAACTGCCTGCCCTGGGCATCGCCAATGCCCTGCTGAAGGGACGCAGTGATGGGCCCTTCCAAATGGCTGTAGTGGCAGCCAAAAACCCCCAATCGGATTGGGATGTGGTGGCTGTTCTCGACCGAGGCCGCTTGGCCCCAGGCCGCGTTTATCTGAATCGGATCGCCGATATCAACGGGCGGCGGGTGTTCTCCCGGGTGGGTGGTGTTGCCATTGGTGATGCCTACCTGGCCAGCCTCAACCATGATCTGAACCAGCAGGGGCCATTGCACGTGCCCCTCACCAGCACCCACCGCCACAACTTCGGCACCCGAGAGGTGCAAGTCAATCCGCTGGTGAGTCGGATGGTCGACTCCTCCCTCGACAATGTCGGCACCTATGGCGTGCGCTTTGATGTGGATCTCAACCTCAAAGGTTCCGGTCCCTATGAGTTGGTGCTGAGCCACCCATCCGGCACCGGCAGCAGTCAACCCTTTACCGCCTTTCGGGGATCCTTTCAGGTGCGTACTGAGGATGGGTTGCAGGAGATGCACGCAGGATTGCGCTCCGGCCAGAGTGTGGCCCTCACCACCTTGAATCTGCGCCCTGGGATGGCCAATCCGGTGCGTGTAAGCCTGGTTTATCCCGCGGATGCCACTCCCGGCCATTTGCTCAGTGTGGTTCCCGCCAGTCAACTGGCCATGGTGCAAAACCAGCAGCGTCAGCTCGAAATTGCCCGCAGCACTGCGGCCACCACCACTCCTGCCCGCATTCCAATCCCCCCCGCTGTCCCCGACCCCACTGGCCCTGAGGGGGACCCGGCGGCGAGGATGGCCCCATTCGTGCTTCAGCCTCCGCCCCCGCCCCCGCCGGTGAGCCCATCGCCAGTGGATCGCTACCCACA
>VGQC01000092.1 GCA_016882385.1 Cyanobacteria bacterium M_DeepCast_100m_m1_067
GTGAACGTCGACTCCGTGGTGGTGGCCGAGCGCCCCAAGCTCAAGCCCCACATCCAGGCCATGCGCAGCGCCATCGCCAGCCGGATGGGGCTGGATCCCGATCAGGTGGGCGTCAAAGCCACCACCAACGAGCGGCTCGGTGCGGAAGGCCGGGAGGAGGGCATCTCCTGCCACGCCGTGGCCCTGTTGCAGCAGCCATGAGACGCCTCGGGCCAGCTGGGATTTCTAGGATTGGGGTCGTGAGCTGGATCGTGGGGGTGATGCTGCTGCTGGCAAGCCACGCCATGCCGGTGCAGGCAGCCAGCAGTGCGCCGACCGATCCCCACGACGTGGTCGTGGTGGAACACCTGCGGCTGAAGGTGCCGGCCGAGGCCCGCCAGGCCTGGATCAGCGCTGAACAGGGCAGCTGGGAACCCTGGCTGGCCCAGCAACCAGGTTTTATCGATCGCCAGCTGCTCTGGGATCCGGCCACCGAGGAGGGCACCCTGCTGATCCGCTGGGCCGATCGGGACCACTGGAAAGCGATTCCAGATGCCGAGGTGCAGGCGGTGCAGGAGCGCTTTGAGCAGCTGGCCCGCGCCGCCACCGGCAGCAGTGACAGCGACGCCAATCCCTTCCCGCTCGTGTTCGAGGGTGAGCTGCTGACGCCATGAGCGCCGCCGCAGCCTCGGAGGCCAGCTACGTGCTCGGCAGCGACGCCATCGAGCGTGCCCGGCTGGAGCGCCAGCACGCGATCTGGCGCGACGCGATGCTGCGCTCCTGGGACCAGGCCGGTTTCGGGCCCGGTCAGCGCCTGCTCGATCTGGGCTGCGGCCCTGGCTTCGCCAGTCTCGAACTGGCGGAGCGGGTGGGGGCAGCGGGCCAGGTGCTGGCGATCGACAGCGCTCCGGCCTACCTGGAGCACCTGGAGCAGCAGTTGCGCCAGGGCCAGTTCCCTCAGCTGCGCACCCTGCAACACGACCTGGCTTCCTCCAGCGGGGTGCTGCCCTCGGGCTTGGAGGAGAGCCGTTGGGACGGGGCCTGGTGCCGCTGGGTGGCGATGTTTCTGCCCCAGCTCGAGCCCCTGCTGGATCTGGTGAGCCAGGCACTGCGCCCTGGCGGCCGGCTGGTGCTGCACGAATACGTGCGCTGGGACACCTTTGCGCTCCATCCCGGCGGCAGCGCCCTGGCCCGCTTTGTGGAGCGCTGCATCCAACACTGGCGCGACCATGGCGGCGACCCCGATGTGGCCCAGCGCCTGCCGGCCCTGCTCGAGGCCCGCGGCTTTCGGCTGCTGCACAGCTCCAGCCTGATGGCCTGCTCCCCCAGCGACCACCCCAAAACCCAGTGGCTGCTCGATTTCCTTAGCAGCTATCCCACCCAGCTGATGGCCGCTGGCCGCTGGAGCGCCGCCGAGCAGGCCACCCTGGAAGCCGAACTGGCCTGGGGGGAGCGCCACGCCAGCCTCTGGGTGACGCCAGCGCTGGTGGAACTGGTGTGGGAGCGGCCATGAGCGCCGAGCACCGGCTGGATCTCGGCCGCCGCCAGCGGCTCGGCATGGTGGAGGCGATCTGGGGGGAACACAAGAGCGCCGAGCAGATCGCGCGGATCCTTGAGGCCCTGCACGACGCTGGGGAGCTGGCCCTGGCCACCCGCATCTCCCCGGAGAAAGCCGAGGCCGTCGCCGCCCAGCTGCCGGCGGCGCTGCTGCCGCAGCTGGCACTGCAGCACCACGGCCAGGCCCGCTGCCTCACGGCAGGCCCCCTGCCGGATCCCGACCCCCGCCGCGGCCAGGTGGCGGTGCTGAGCGGCGGCACCAGCGACCTGCCGGTGGCGGCCGAAGCCCAGCTGGCCCTGCGCTGCCATGGGATCACCGCCGAGCTGGTGCTCGATGTGGGTGTGGCTGGCCTGCACCGGCTGCTGGATCGGCTCGACGAGCTGCGCGGCGCGGATGTGCTGATCGCCTGCGCCGGCATGGAGGGAGCCCTGCCCACGGTGCTGGCCGGGCTGCTGCCCCAGCCGGTGATCGGCGTGCCGGTGGCGGTGGGCTACGGGGTGAGCGCCGGTGGGGTGGCTGCGCTCCACGGCATGTTGGCCAGCTGCGCCCCAGGGCTTTCGGTGGTCAACATCGACAACGGTTACGGGGCCGCCATGGCGGCCGTGCGGATTCTCAGCAGCCGGGCCGCAAGGGGGTAGGCGCGGGCTCGTCGATCTCCAGCAGGGTCTGCAGCCAGAGCTGCATCGAGCGGGGCAAGCGGCCCTGCTCATAGCGCTCAATCGCCTGCAGCAGAACGGGAGTGTTCACCCAGATCGGAGAGCGCCCAGCCATCGCACCAACCGGCAACCGAGCGCAGTGTGGGTAGTCCAGGAGGTCTGGGCAAGGGGAGCTGGAGCAATCTCCCCGGGCCGTTTGCGACTCGCCCCAGGACTGCCGTTCCCCCAGGGCTAGAGGTGCTGCAGCTGGGGGTAGGCGGTCAGCAGCTCTTCGGTGCTGAGCACTTCGCCGGCCCCTTCCGGCTGCCAGATCACCTCGATGGCCAGCAGATCGGCCGAGCCCACCGCCCCGAGCTGCTGCAGGGAGTCGCGCAGCTGGTCGGCGCTGCCAGCACCCTTGAGGTTGATGCGGTTGCGGGTGGCCACCAGCAGGGTCACGGCGATGAAATCGCTGCTGGCATCGCTATCGCCGGCTGCGACAGAGGAATCGCTGTAGCGCTGACCGCCCACATTGCTGGTCACCTCCCGCTGCAACTTGCTGCGTTCCGCCATCGACAGACGGTTGAAGGTGGCTTCGGCACTGGCGAAGGGCACCTGGCCCACTTCACCGTTGGCGTACACCCAGAGGTCGGGATGGCGCAGCAGGGCCAGGGTGGTCTCCTGGAGCAGGGCCTGGAGGCCGACTGCATGGCTGGTGTCGGCGCTGCCAGCCAGACGGCGCAGATCGGTTTGCAATTGGCGCGCCGAGGCGAGCAGGCCCACCTGCAGCTGGCTGATCGTGACCGGTCCATCGGGGCGTCCCGATCCCACCAGATCGCCGCCGCGGCCACTGGCGAGGGCGGGGCCACCGCCACCACCACCGCGGACGGCATTGAGCAGCAGGCCCACCACGGCCATCAGCACCAGGAAGCCAAACAGGCCACCACCGCCGAAGCCAAAGATGGGGATCAGGAAGGGAAAGCCAATCCCACCGCCGCCATAACCACCGCGGTAGCCGCCGCCGTAACCACCCCGATATCCCCCGCCATAGCCACCACCCCCGTAGCTACGGGGCATCGAGGGGGCCGAACGGAAGCTGCCGCCACCAATGCGGCCGCCACTGGCAGCCCAGCTGGGGCTCGGGTGAGCCAGCAGCAAGGTCAGGGCCAGCACCGGCACGGCCAGCCAGCTGACGCAGCGCCTGAGGCTCAAGCTAGGCCCGAAGGTCGGACGGGTCGGAAGCGCCAAGGCTCCGCAAGCAAGTGGATGGAATCTAGGAACCGCCACCCACGATGGTGACCACCTCGAGCACATCGGATTCCACCACCGGCTGGGTGGGCCAGGCCTGCCGGGACAGGATCGCGCCGTTGAACTCCACCACCACCAGCCGGGGCTGGTAGCCCAGTTCAGCGAGCACCTGCTCCAAGCTCAGACCTGCTGAGCAACGGCGCAGTTCGCCATTCACCTGCAGGGTGATCATGGGCAAGCCTCCAGGGCCTGCAACAGCGCGGCCGTGGCGGCCGCCGGATCAACGGCTTCGGTGATCGCCCGCACCACGGCCACCCGCTCGGCTCCGGCGGCCTGCACCGCCGCCAAGTTGCTGGCGTCCACCCCGCCGATGGCGAAGAAAGGGATTGGGCTGGCCGCCGCCGCCTGGCGCACGTAGTCGAGGCCCACCGGCTCCCGACCCGGTTTGGTGGGCGTGGCGTGCACCGGCCCGACGCCCACGTAATCGCAGCCATCGGTCACCGCCTGCTGCAGTTGGGCGAGGGCATGGGTGCTGCGGCCGATCAGACGATCGGGGCCCAGCAGCTGGCGCGCCAGCGCCGGCGGCAGATCCCCCTGGCCCAGGTGCACCCCATCGGCTTCCACCGCCAGGGCGATGTCGATCCGGTCGTTGACCAGAAACAGGGCGCCGTGGGCCGCGCACAGCTGACGCAGGGCGCGGGCCTGGCCGAGCTTCTGGAGATCATCGAGACCAGCGGCCTCCTTGGCGCGGTATTGCACCAGCCGAATCCCGGCCCCCAGGGCCGCAGCCACCACCCGCTCCAGATCGGCCACCGGCGAGGTGACCAGATACAGGCGGCAGCGGGCCAGGACCTCGCGGCGCCCCTCCCCGCCCGTGGCCGCCAGGCGACAGGCCTGCAGCAGATCCACTTCCAGGTCGTAGAGCAGGTAGCGCAGGGTGGCGGCCTCCTCCGCCAGCGCCGGATCGCTGCTGCGCCCAAACTCCTCCAGCACCCGCAGCGCCTCCTGCACCCGACCGGCGTTGGCCCCCACCACGGCGCTGGGGCTGCGGCGCTCCGCCTGGGCCGGATGGCCGAGGCCCGCGGCCGGGTCGGTGGCGGTGTGGCGGGCAAATTTGTAGGCATCCCGATGCAACCGGCCCAGCCGCTGGCGCATGTCCTTGGTGCGCACCACCAGGTCGCGCCGATCCAGGCCGAAACGGGCCCAGTCCTCCAGCACCCGCAACCCTTCCCGGGCCCGATCGAGGTTGGCGTCGATCA
>VGQC01000093.1 GCA_016882385.1 Cyanobacteria bacterium M_DeepCast_100m_m1_067
CTCTTCAGCGCTGCAGCAGCGGCAGCACCAGAGTCACCAGCGAGTACACCACCGCCGGCACGAACAGGTAGCTATCGATCCGATCGAGGATGCCGCCATGGCCGGGGATCGCATCGCCGGAATCCTTCAGGCCAGCATCGCGCTTCATCATCGACTCGGTGAGGTCACCCACCAGGGCGAACAGGGCCACCACCGCCCCCAGCACCGCACCGATGAACCAGCCCCAGCTCCAGCCGATCAAGGTGCCGCCAAAAGCACCCACCGCCACCGCGCAGGCCACCCCACCCAGGGCCCCCTCCACCGTCTTGCCAGGGGAGATCGGCGACAGCGGGTGGCGCCCGAGGCGGCGACCGATCACATAGGAGCCGATGTCGGTGGCCACGATCAGGAAGCAGGCCAGGAGGGTGAGAGCGAGGCCGGCACTGGCGGGCCAGGGTTGGCCTGCCAGGTGGGGAGCGAGAGCTTCGCCGGCCAGCTCGCGCAGGCGAATCCAGTAGCTGGGCAGAAAGCCCAGATAGAAGAGCCCGAAGATCGAGGCGGCGATGTCGGCAATCGTGCCGGTCACCGGCTGCAGCAGCAGCCAGCCACAGATCACCGCCCCGGAGGCCGGCAGCACGGCCGCCGCCACATCGCCGGCAAACCAGCCACCACCCGTCGAGGCACTGCCACTGGCCAACTGGGTGCTGACCAGCAGCAACTGCACCGCCACCAGGGTGGTTTTGGTGGCGGGCCGGATCCCCTTGAACTGGGCCATCCGGAAAAATTCCAGCAGGCCCAGGTGCACGATCACCCCCACGGCCACCGTGAACCACCAGCCTCCGAGCATCACCACCACGAAGCCAAAGGCACCCGCCGCCCAGCCGCTGAGCAGCCGAGGCAGGGAGGTGGCGGTGCGGGTGCGGGAGCGAGGGATCAAGACGCGGTGCTCAGGACGGCTCGACGTGGGCAGAGCGCTCGGCGGCAATCAAAAACAGGGGCTCCGCAGCCGCCAGCTTGGCCTGGCTGCCGCGCCGCTGCATCCGGTGCACGGTGGCCTGAACCACCTGCACATCCCGGGCATCCAGCTGGCCCAGAGTGTCGGTGGCATCCACCAGACCCTCCAGGCTGGCGGTGCTGATCACCAGGCGTCCCTGGGGCACCAAGGCCTCCCACACCGCCAGCAGCACATCCCCCAGGGGACGCCCCACCTCCAGCAACACGCGGTCGGGGTGGGCGGGGAGTTGAGCCAGGTCGGCCGGGGCGGCGCCGGCGTGAATGTGGAGGTTGGTGATGCCGAACCGCCGGCGGTTCTGCTCCAGCAGCTCGATGGCATCTGGATCCCGTTCGAGGGTGTGCACGGCGCCCTTGGGCATCAAGCGGGCAATCTCCAGGGCCAGGGCCCCGGTGCCGCCGCCCACATCCCATACCAGGGAATCGGGCCGAGGGCGCAGATGGGCCAGGAGCATCACCCGCAGCTCCATCGGCGTGGGGCTGAAGCCCGGAGCGTCCTCAAAGGCGCTGTCCGGCAGCCCTGGGGTGACGAAATCCCACTGGTAGGGAGCCTGGTGGGAGGAAGCCTGATGGGAAGGCTGCTCAGGAACCACCGATGCGTGCGAATCCATCGGCCTCCGATCCGGCCACAACCCTCACGGTATCAGCGATCTGGCCGGGCCAAAGCCGGGCCTGCTGCTGCAGCCAGGCCGCCCGGGCCGGATCGATCCGCTCACCCGGCACCAACAGGGGAATGCCGGGGGGGTAGGGGCAGAGGGGTTCGGCGGCGATCCGACCAACGGCTGCGGCCAGCGGCACAGCCTCGGCCGCAGCACGCCAGGCCACACCCAGGGGCAGCTCCGGCTCCGCCACCAGGGGCAGGGGTGGGGGGCTGAACGGCGGCAGGGGATCCCCCCCCAAGGCCCGCCGCAACCGCTGCAACTGACGGGGCAGCCGCCACACCACCCCCGGCGGCGGCCCCAGCCCCAGGCAGAAGGTGAGCACCCCCGGCTCGGGCAATTCGGCGATCACCCCCCGCTCCAGCAACCAGGCATCGGCCTCGAGGCCGTTGATGCCCAAGGCGGCAGTGTGCAGCACCAGCCGCAGAGGATCGTCGTTGGCCAGCAGCGGCAGGCCGGCGTGGCAGCAGCGGGCCTGCAGGTGCTCTCCCACCCGACAGGCCCGGCGATAGCGGCGCAGCCCCGCCGCACTGGTGAGATCGTTGAGGGCCGCTTCAGCCGAGGCCAGCAGCAGGGCGCTGGGACTGGACGTTTGCAGCCACAGCAGGGCCCGGGCCACGGCCTCGCGATCCACCCGCTGGCCCTGGAGCAGCAGGGCCGCGCTCTGGGCCAGGCCGCCGCCAGCTTTCTGGGCTGAGAGCACCACCAGATCAGCCCCGGCAGCCAACGCCTCAGCGCGGCCATGGGCCTGATCCACCAGCACCGGCAGGCCGCGGGCATGGGCCAGGGCCACCAGGGCCGGCAGATCCGCCCGCTGGCCCTGGTAGCTCGGCGACACCAGCACCAGCGCGGCCACGCAACCGGCGGCCTCCAGCACCGCTTCCAGGTGGGCCGGGCGGGGCGGCAGCCACAGCCCAGTGGCCGGATCAAAGGGCAGGTCGTAGAGCAGGGGTCGCAGCTGACCCAGAACGCAGGCGTGCAGCAGGGAGCGGTGCAGATTGCGGGGCAGCAGCACTCGGCTGCCGGGCGGCGCCAGGGCCAGCAGGGCAGCCTGCAGCAGGCCACTGGCGCCATTGACGCCAAACCACACCGCCTCGGCCCCGAGCTGGCGGGCGCAACGCCGCTGGGCGTCGGCGACGGACCCGCTCTCGATCAGGGGGCCGCCAAACTCCGGCAGTTCCGGCAGATCCCAGCTGCCGGGGCGCTGGCGCAGCAGCCTTTGCAGGGCAGGCGACAGACCCCGTCCGCGGCCGTGGGCCGGCAGATGCAGCGGCAGGCCCATGGGGGAGCGGATCGCGTTTCTAGAGTCTGCCGACCAACTGGCTGCCCTGCCCGTGACCATCGCCGAAGCCGCCAGCGGGCCGCGCTACGACCCGGGCCGGGACCTGCGCTGGCTGCTGCTACGCCCCTGGGTGTTGGTGAGCCGGCTGCTGGTGGTGCTCTGGCAGCTGGGCAGCCTGGCCGTGGTGCTGGTGGTGCAGGGCAGTAGCAGCGATGCCGCCGTGCAGCAGCGCCTGGGCCGGCGCATCCTCACCACCCTCACCGAGCTAGGCCCCTGCTTCATCAAGGTGGGCCAGGCCCTCTCCACCCGCCCCGACCTGGTGCGGCGCGACTGGCTGGAGCAGCTCACCCAGCTGCAGGACAACCTGCCCGCCTTCCCCCACGCCATCGCCCTGGCCACGATCGAGCGGGAGCTGGGAGCGCCGGCGAATCAGCTGTTTGAGCAGTTCCCCGACTTTCCGGTGGCGGCCGCGAGCCTGGGCCAGGTGTACAAGGCCCAACTGGCCGATGGCCACTGGGTGGCCGTCAAGGTGCAGCGCCCCAACCTGCCCACAATCCTGCGGCGTGATCTGGTGATCATCCGGCTGCTGGGCGTACTCACGGCCCCGTTCCTGCCGCTCAACCTGGGCTTCGGACTGGGCGCCATCATCGATGAATTCGGCGCCACCCTGTTTGAAGAGATCGACTACCGGCTCGAGGCCAACAACGCCGAGCGGTTTGCCGACCTGTTTGCTCGCCAACCGGAGGTGATGGTGCCGCGGGTGGAGCGACTGCTCTCTAGCGAGCACGTGCTCACCACCCAGTGGATCAACGGCACCAAGCTGCAGGAGCGCCAGGCCCTGGAGGCCCGCAACCTCGATCCAGCCGCCCTGATCCGCACCGGCGTGATCGCTGGACTGCAACAACTGCTGGAGTTTGGCTATTTCCATGCCGATCCCCACCCCGGCAACCTGTTTGCCCTCTCCGGCAAAACCGGTGCCCTGGGCCATGTCGCCTACGTGGATTTCGGCATGATGGATTCGATCAGCGATAGCGATCGCCTCACCCTCACCGGGGCGGTGGTGCACCTGATCAACCGAGATTTCCGCGCCCTGGCCCAAGACTTCGTCACCCTCGGTTTCCTCAACCCCAAAGCCGACCTGGAGCCGATCATCCCGGCCCTGGAGGAGGTGTTGGGCGGAGCCCTGGGCGACAACGTCGGCTCCTTCAACTTCAAGGCGATCACCGACCGCTTCTCGGAATTGATGTATGCCTATCCCTTCCGGGTGCCGGCCCGTTTTGCCCTGATCATCCGGGCGGTAGTGAGCCAGGAGGGCCTGGCCCTGCGCCTGGATCCCGGCTTCAAGATCATCAACGTGGCCTATCCCTATGTGGCCCGGCGTCTGCTGGCGGGCGACACCAGCGACATGCGCGAGAAGCTGCTGGAGGTGCTGTTCGACCGTGACGGCCGGTTGCGTCTCGAACGGCTCGAGAACCTGCTGGCGGTGGTGGAAAACGACGCCAGCAGCCCCAACCTGCTGCCCGTGGCCGGCGCCGGCATGAAGCTGCTGCTCGGCCCAGAGGGCGCCAGCCTGCGGCAACGGCTGCTGCTCACCCTGGTGCGCAACGACCGCCTGCACACCGACGACCTACGCGCCTTGCTCAGCCTGATGCGTCGCACCTTCTCGCCCCGCAAGCTGGTTGGCGGGATGTTGTC
>VGQC01000094.1 GCA_016882385.1 Cyanobacteria bacterium M_DeepCast_100m_m1_067
GCCCACTTCAGCGCTGAGGTCGACCGGCTCTGGAAGGGGGCCGAGCTGGGCATCACCGAGCGGCTGGCACGCAAACAGGAACGCCAGCGCAACCGTTGTGGCAGTGGGGTGCAGAGGGGGTGAGCCCTTTGGAGCACTGCGGCACCCCATTGACCAGCCACTACTGGTGGACGGCGGGGAATCCCACTACACCACATCTGGGGATTCGCGCCTACCATCCAGCGGTCTGCAGGATCCAGAGGCCCTATGAAGACCCTGGTGAAGACCGGCGGCCTGGTGAAATCCCTGGCACACTCCCTGCTCCTACCGGCCGAGGACACCACCACCCCCGTGGCACCAGTGGTGTACACCACAGCGATCCGCAGCGAGGGGTGCCTCAGCGAATCCCTGGCCGGCATCACGATGCTGGCCCACCAGCTGGGTTTTACCCAGGCGCCTGAAACCCTCTACGCCGCCGATGGCCTGAGCGCCGCCTTCCACGCCGATCACAGCGAGCGCGCAGTGAGCCTGGCGGTGGAATGCAACCCCCGGCAGCAGACCGTGTCTTTGGCGGTGAGCGGACTCGACAACCACGACGCCTTCGAAACCTTCCACCAGGTGTCCAAAACCCTGTTCGGCGACTGCTGAGCTGCGCCAGGGCTCCTACGCTGAACTCCTGTCTCCGCCCCAGGGCCATGGATTCGCTGCAGGCCTCCAGCAACACCTCGGCCACCCTGGATGCGATCCAGCTGATGCTGCGCGACCTGCACACCCGCCACGACGAGATCCGCCACCGCGCCGCGTTCCGGGGTTGCACCAAGGAGCTGCTGGCGGTGCAGCAGGAGCTGGTGAACTACCTGCTGGCCAAGAAGAGCCAGCTGATGGGGCATGTGGATCCGGTCAGCGGCGGCACCCGCAACTACAACTCCTTCGTTTGAGTGACCCGTTGAACTCAGGCCCCAGGGTCGTGGTCGTGGGAGCCGGCCCGGCCGGGGCCAGCCTGGCCCTGCTGCTGGCCCGTTCCGGCGTCGCCGTCACCCTGGTGGAAGCCAGCTCGAGCCTGGCGCGCCAGTTTCGCGGCGAAGCGTTGATGCCCTCGGGCCTCGAGGCCCTGGCCGCCATGGGGCTGACCAACCTTCTCGAGACCGTGCCCCACCGGCCCCTGCAGGGCTGGCGATTCGTGCTTAACGGCTGCGAGCTGTTCCACGCCAACGAACCCCTCGGCGGCGATCCCCAGCGGCCCTGCACCCTGGTCAACCAGCCAGCCCTGTTGGAGGCCCTGCTGCTCGAGGCGCAGGGCTACCCCTCGTTTGCCCTGGAGCGGGGCGAACCCGTGTCGGATCTGCTCTGGGACCAAGGGCGGGTGGCAGGGGTGCGGCTCCGCGACGGGCGGCATCTGGAGGCCGAGCTGGTGGTGGCCTGCGACGGCCGGGCCTCGCTGGTGCGGCAGAAAGCAGGACTGGCGCTGGTTGGGAGTCCCAGCTCCATCGATCTGCTCTGGTTCCAACTGGCCTGCCCGTCCCCCTCACCCCTGCAAGGCCGCTTCACCACCCTGGTGGGGCCGGAGGGGGTGTTCAGCGCCTTCGACAGCGCGGGCGGAGGGGTGCAGCTGGGCTGGGTGCTGGGCAAGGGCGAGCGGGTGCCTGCCTGCTCCCGAGACGAGTGGATCGAGCGGATGGCCACGCTCAGCCCACCGGAGCTGGCGGCCTGGCTGCGGCAGTGGCGAGCCGGCCTGGGCGACCCCAGCCGGCTGGCGGTGCAGGTGGGGCTGGCGGAGCGTTGGTGGGCACCGGGCCTGTTGCTGCTGGGCGATGCGGCCCATCCGATGAGTCCGGTGCGGGCCCAGGGGATCAACATGGCCCTGCGCGACGCCTGGGTGGCCAGCGCCAAGCTCTTGCCCCTGTTGAGGTCTGCGCTGCAGCCGCCACTGCCCAGCAGCGCTCTGGATGGGGTGCTGGTCGCGATCGAAGCGGAGCGACGGCCGGAAATCAGCGCGCTGCAGGCCCTCCAGGCCGCCGAAGCCGCCCGGGGAGACCAGCTGCGCCGCCAGAACTGGCTGCGCAGCGGCCTGGCCCTGGCCGCCCCCGTGGTCGGCCCCGCGATCGCCGCCCACTGGAGCCATCAGCAGCAACCGCTGCGCCAGGGACTGTCTGCACTGCCGATGCAGTCGGTGCGGCCGGGGCCGCCATGATGGGAGCCAACCCGACGGAACCATGGCTCCCTCCTGGATCGATCCTGCCCTGCGCGCTGGCCTGGGACTCAGCCTCATGGGTCTGCTGGCTCCCTCCCTGCAGGCATCCCCCAAAGACCCGCCCTATCCCTCCATGGATCAGCTGCGGGAGCTACAGCTCCACACGTTCGCCTGCGGCCGGGAGAACACCGCCGAGAGTTGCACCAAGGCGCGCACCATGGCTGATCCGCTGATGGACCATCCCCGCCTCGGGGCCAGCTGCAAGGACGCCATCTGGACCATTCGCCAACGGGCCCAGCCCGCCGCCACCAACAGCTTCGAGCGCCGCGAGGCCCTCAATCGCGCCGGCCAGGATCTGCTGCCCTTCTGCAAGCAGCAAACCCGTACGGTGGCCCCCAGCAAAACCGAGACCAAGCCCCAGGAGAAAAAGGGGTTCGGCCTGATCCCAGGCTCCTGAGCCTGGCGGCGGCAACCCTGGCCGAGGCGCAGGCTGGGGCTCAGGGCGCCTTCGGGGCCTGAATCAGCTCCAACACCTGGTGGGCGGTGGTGTCCATGAACGCCATCGACCACCCCGTTTGCACCACCGCCTGATCGGCCAGAGCACACAAACCACCGCGCTGGCCAGTGGCCTCGCAGCTGGCGGAGAGACCCAACAAGGCATTGGTGAGCTTGCCGCGCCTTCCCCAGCTTGTTTCGGACGCTAGCCCGGTCTGGGCGGGTCGCAAACCAGGGCTAATTTGGTGCCCCCAAAGCCCAGGTGGATCGGCCGATGACCAGCAGCAATCCTGTGAGCGTCCGGCACCTGTCCCTCCCCCAGCCCTTCACCGACCAGAAGCCGGGCACCTCGGGGCTGCGCAAGAGCAGCCGGCAGTTCCAGACGCCCCACTACCTCGAGAGCTTCATCGAGGCAAGCCTGCAGGTGCTGCCGGGCGTGGCCGGCGGCACGCTCGTGGTGGGCGGCGATGGGCGCTATGGCAACCGCGAGGCCATCGCCGTGATTGCCCGCATGGCGGCGGCCCACGGCGTGGCCAGGCTGATCACCACCACCGGCGGGATCCTGTCGACCCCAGCCGCCTCCCACCTGATCCGCCAGCACGGTGCGGTGGGTGGGGTGATCCTCTCGGCCAGCCACAACCCCGGCGGCCCCGACGGCGATTTCGGCGTCAAAATCAACGGCGCCAACGGCGGCCCCACGCCCGAATCGATCACCGATGCCATCTACGCCGCCACCCTGAAGCTGGAGGGCTACCGGATCTGCGAAGGCGGCAGCGACCTCGACCTCTCAGCCCCTGGCCACTGCAGCATCGGCACCCTGCAGGTTGAGGTGATCGACGGCGTCGACGACTACGTGGCGCTGATGCAGCGCCTCTTCGACTTCGACCAGATCGGCGATCTGTTGCGGGGCGACTTCCCGATGGCCTTCGACGCCATGCATGCGGTGACAGGCCCCTACGCCAGCCGCATCTTCGAGGGGGTGCTGGGGGCGCCCGCCGGCACGGTGCGCAACGGCATCCCCCTGGAGGATTTCGGCGGCGGCCACCCCGATCCCAACCTCACCTACGCCCACGACCTGGCGGAGCTTCTGATGGGAAGCGACGCCTACCGCTTCGGCGCCGCCTGCGATGGCGATGGCGACCGCAACATGATCCTGGGCACGCGCTGCTTCGTGAACCCGAGCGACAGCCTGGCGGTGCTCACCGCCAACGCCACCCTCGCTCCCGGCTACGCCGATGGCCTGGCCGGTGTGGCCCGCTCCATGCCCACCAGCGCCGCCGCCGATGTGGTGGCCAAGGAACTGGGCCTGGCCTGCTACGAAACCCCCACCGGCTGGAAATTCTTCGGCAACCTGCTCGATGCCGGCCGCATCACCCTGTGTGGCGAGGAGAGCTTCGGCACCGGCAGCAACCACATCCGCGAAAAAGACGGCCTCTGGGCCGTGCTGTTCTGGCTGCAGATCCTGGCCAGGCGGCGGGAGCCGGTGAGCCGGATCATGGCGGAGCACTGGAGCCGGTTCGGCCGCCACTACTACTCCCGCCACGACTACGAGGCGATCGCCAGCGACGCCGCCCACGGCCTCTACGAGCGAGTGAAGGCCATGCAGCCCGCGTTGGTGGGCCAGAGCTTCGCCGGCCGCACCGTCGCCACCGCCGACGACTTCGCCTACACCGACCCGGTGGATGGCTCCCTCACCAGCGGCCAGGGCCTGCGCCTGCTGCTCGACGATGGCAGCCGCGTGGTGCTGCGCCTCTCCGGCACCGGCACCCAGGGCGCCACCCTGCGGGTGTACCTGGAGAGCTATGTGGCGCCCGGCGGCAACCTGACCCAGGATCCCCAGGCCGCCCTCGGCGACCTGATCAAAGCCATCGATCGGCTGGCCGAAATCCGCACCCGGACGGG
>VGQC01000095.1 GCA_016882385.1 Cyanobacteria bacterium M_DeepCast_100m_m1_067
AAGCCCGAGCGCACCGCGGCGATCACCGGGAGCTTCTCGGGCCCCACCGGTGTGGAAAGCGCCCTGGAGTGGAGCATTCAGGCCGAGATCGAGGAGCCGGCCATTACCAGCTCACCCCATGCAGCTTCGGCAGGGGTGCTGTCTTGAAGGTGGTGGCGAACAGCCGGGGAATGCGGCGACTGTTGTAAACGCGGAATTCACGCTGCACCGATGCACCCTCCTCACGCACGGCCTGGTTGAGCACCACCGAGCCATCGGGATCGGACACCGAACGATGGAAGGTGCCGGGCGGGATGCGCAGGATGTCGCCGCTGGTCTCGAGGCGCACGATATGGAAGGGATAGTTCCAGCCGAAATTCACCAAATAAAACGTGCGCCCGCCATGCAGGGCGAGCAGGTTGTCCTCCTGGTGGGGATGCAAATAAAACTGCCAGGCGCCGGTCTTCTCCTCATCAGGGGGGCTGACTGCTGGACCGGAGTGGATCACCAGATCGCGGGCATTCGAGCTGGCGACGGTGATATCGAAAAAGCGAACAGCCGGGGTATCGCGAAACTTCTCATAGGGGACCAGTTCAAACATCGGCGCCGTCTTGGGGGTGGCGGACATGGGAAGAGGCGCCGACGTGCCGGCATCGAAGCAATGGCCCAATGAACCGCACCTCCCCTGATCCCGGCCGTTGCATCGACTACCCAATCCCCCTGTCCACAGACCAGTTGCCTGGCTGGTTGGGCCTGGCTGGCTCAGAAGGGGATTGGCATCTCCACCGCCGCGGGCTCGGGAGCACAGGAGGCCACCCGCTGATTCACCACTTCCCCGATCACCACGATTGAGGGGGAAGCCAACTCGGCCCGGCACACCTCCACCGCCAGCTGGGCCAACTCGGCAATCACCCAGCGCTGGCCGCGCACCGTCCCCTGCTGCACCGCAGCGGCAGGCGTTGACGGATCGAGGCCCCCGGCGATCAGCTCCTCGCAGATGTGGGGCAGGTTGTGCAGGCCCATGTAGATCACCAGGCCGTCGCTGCTGCGGGCCAGGCCGCGCCAGTCAACGCCGGGGCGGGCTTTATCGATCTCCTCATGGCCGGTCACAAACGTGACGGAGCTGCCGGCCCGCCGGTGGGTCACCGGAATGCCGAGATAGGCCGGGGCCGCAATACCCGCCGTCACCCCCGGCACCACCTGCACAGGCACCCCCTGGCGCTCCAGGTGGGCGGCCTCCTCACCACCGCGGCCAAACACAAACGGATCCCCTCCCTTGAGCCGCACCACACAGCGGCAGCGGCCCGCCAGCTCCACCAGCACCGCATTGGTGGAGGGCTGGGGCACCGAGTGGTGGCCGCGGCGTTTGCCCACGAAATGCGTCTCAGCGGTGTCTGGCACCAAAGCCAGCACCTCGCGGGGCACCAGCGAGTCGTACACCAGGGCATCGCACTGCTGCAGCAGGCGCTGGGCCTTCACCGTGAGCAGATCGGGATCCCCCGGGCCCGCCCCCACCAGATACACCGTGCCCGGTCCGGTGCCCGGCAGGTTGGTGGCGCTCATGGCAGGGCCTCCAGCTCAGCCAGCAGCAGCTGACGGAAGCGGGGGCGCTGCAACAGCGGCGGACCCACCAGGGACGCCAGGCTGTCGGTGAGCCGGTTGGCGGCCAGGGCCAGGGGCAGCAGGGGCGGCGGTGCTGGAGCGCCGGCGATCGGGGCTGGGATCAGGCTGCTCAGGAGACCCTCGCCATTTGGGTCACTGTATGAAGCGGGCACGCAACGAGCGCCGGTGCACGCCTCCAGATGGGCGAGGAAGCGCCGGGCCAGAGGGCCCTCCAGGGGATGGTGCAGCAGCAGGGGCTGGCTCACCGGTGCCTTGGCCCGGGCCGCCAACGCCCCCAGCTCTTCGGCCAGGGCCCGCTGCCAGGCAGGCCAGGCCCCCAGAAATGGCAGCCGCCGCATGGGTCCCTGCAGCCGCCAATGGGCCGCGATCGCTGGGATGTCGTGGCGCACGTGACCGCCCGGCAACAGCATCAGGGGCACCAGGGTGAGTGGCGCTCTGAGCCCCTCAGAACCATCGGCCTCCAGGAGAGATGGCGCCACACCGGTGAGGGCCTGCACCAACACCGGAGCGCGCCGGCGCTGCTCCAGCTCAGCCGCCAACTCCTGGAGCTCGGCCGGCACCACCCCGCCGGCGCGGCCATGCACCACCAGCAGCAATGGGGCCGCCGGCAGGGCGGCCAAACGCCGCTGACGCCGTTGCTCCACGGCGGCATCCAGAGCCAGGGGGGGCAACGCCAGCAACGCCCCGCGCCCGCCGGGCAAGCGGGCCAGAAGATCGATGGCGGTGGCGGCCAGGCCCGCATCCAAATCGCTGGCCAAAGCCTGCAACACACGGCGCAGGGGGCGCAGCGGCCAGGCCGCCAGGCCCACCGCCAGACCCTCCAGGGCGGCGCTCCGCACCGCCACGGGCCACGGGGCAAGGGCCCAGGCGGCCAACAGCGCTCCGTCCTCGGCCTGCCGCTGGAATCCGAGCAGCGGCAACAGCGCCGCCGCTTCAGCCACCCGGTCCGACGGCACAGGCATCGCCGCCTCCGGGCTGGCCAGATGCCGCCGCAACCAGGCGGCGAGGCCCGGATCCCGCACCCGACACAACACCCCGGGCCAGCGCGGATCGGGCTGGGGCTGCTCAGCCCACCAGCGCAGCAGCCGCAGACAGGCAGGACCATCAAGGCGTTCGGCCAGGACCGCCAAAAGGTCGGCATCCACCATCAGCCGGCCGGCTTCGATCGCCTGCAACCAGGGCTCCAGCTCCCAGGCTGGATGGCGACGCAGGCGCTGCAGCGCAGGCCAGCGCTCCGGGTGGCCGCAGACCGGCAGCAACACTGGATCCAAGGGGGCGTCAAAACCGAGCCCGGAACTGGACAGGGGCGCCTCCCGTCGGGAACCAACGATTTGTGGACCGCCGCTGGCAGGGCCCTGATGTGGGTCTAGCACTGGGTTGCGGTGAGCCATCCAAGCGGGAGGGAGACGTGTCACTGATCGGGACCTTTGCCACCAGTGCCTTGCTGCGCAAGGAACAGCAACTGGTGTTTCTGCTGGTGCGGCAACTGGCGGAGGTCCAGGGCGCAGCCGGAGCTTCGGAGCGCAGCGAACGCCTCTGGCAGGAGGTGGCCGCCCTTGAGCTCGACCCCGAACGCATCACCTGGCTGCTCTACGGCGGACAGAACCTCAGCGATGCGACCCAACTGGAGCCGCTGGATCAACAGTTCACCGCCCTGTGCCAACAGCCGCGCCCCCATGGCCGTGCCCGCTTCAGGCTGCCGCACCGCGGCGGCGGGCCCCGAAGCGCTCCACGAGCAGCTGCTCCAGCACATCCGGCAGGTCACTGAGGGGCACGCCCTTGTCATGCAACTCGGCCAACCTGGGCTCGGCGTCCATCGCGCCGCCCAGAAAGATCTTGGCGGCCTCCACCATCTGGCCGTCCTTGCGGGCCTTGGCCCCCATCAGGCCGATCTGGCCCATGTAGGGCTGACCGCAGGCGTTCGGACAGCCGGTCCAGTGCAGGCGTACGGCATGGGGCAGCTCGATCCGCTGCTCCAGCTCCTCGAGCACCGCTTGGGCCGTGCCCTTCGTGGGAATTAAGGCGAAGCTGCAGTAGGCGTTGCCGGTGCAGCTCACCGCCTCGGCCTGCAGGGGCGAGGGATCGGGGCGGAAGCGCTGGAGCAGGGGCTCAGCCAGCAGGGCCTCAAGGCGCTCGGACGGCACATTGACGATCAGGGCGTTCTGGGCCTCGGTGAGCCGCAGCTCGCCGCTGCCGTAGGTGCTAGCCAGGCTGGCCAGTTCCGTCATCGCCTCCGCATTGAGGCGGCCCATCGGCACGTGCAGACCCACCCAGTGCAGGCCCGCCTGCTTCTGGTGCTGCACACCCAGGCCATCGCGGGGCGCCCGGTTGACCAGATGGCTGCCGTCATGGGGAAAGGCCTCGACCGAAGCGCCGGCCAGCTCCGTCGCCAGCTCCACCCAGGTGCTGAGCACCGCCTGGCGGTAGGCCTCCAGGCCGAGCTGGTCGATCAGATACATCAGGCGGCTCTTGTTGCGCTGCTGGCGGTTGCCTTCGCTCTCGAAGTAATGCAACACCGCCAGGGTGAATCCCGGTAGTTGCTCTGCCCGCAACCAGAGCCCCAAGGGCATGGCCAGTTCGTTGCGCTGGGCCGAGAAGAAGCCCCCCACCATCACGGTGAAGCCCAGCTCGCCCTCGCGCAGGGCCGGCAGGAAGGCCAGGTCGTTGTGGAGCAGGAAGCTGTCAGGGGCGCCGCCCACGGCCACATTGAACTTGCGGGGCAGATTGCGCGGACCCGCCGGACCCAGCAGCGCCGCCTGGATGGCGTCCACCAGGGGCCGGGTGTCGATGATCTCCTCGGGGTCGATGCCAGCCAGGGGGTTGCCGGTGATGTTGCGGGGGTTGTCGTGGCCCGACTGGCGGCTGGTGAGCCCAACGCGCTCCAGCTGGGCCATCAG
>VGQC01000096.1 GCA_016882385.1 Cyanobacteria bacterium M_DeepCast_100m_m1_067
AGAGGTCGGCCACCAGGGTGCGGTAGCTGGCCTTGTCCACCACCCCCTTGAGGAAGCAGCTCACAAAGCCGGTGTTCTCCGCCATCGTGTGGGCTTTTTTGGTGCCTTCACGCAGTTGGGAAGCAAGCGCTACAGCCATAGGTGCCGGTCTGAGGAACAGGTCTATCGGCAGCAACTTAGAGGGGGCACCCTGAATTGGTTTGCCCCTTTGCGAAGAGTTCACGTCAGTGGTAGGGCCAGCAATGAGCGTTAGTACTGCGGCCGGCTCTCACTTATTGAGGGCCGGGCACTGGCAACATCACTAGGAGCCCGCGTCTCGCGATTGCAACCATGGCCGACGCCGACGCCAGCCCCCCCCAGGCAGGCGAACCCATCAGTGAGCAGGAAGCCCTGCGCCGGCTCCGCCAGAGCGAAGACTCCTCCCAGCAGTACTACGGAGCCTGGTGGCTGGGCCGGATGCGCAGCCAGCACCCAGAGGCCGTGCCCCTCTTGCAACAAGCCCTGCGCCGACGGCGGGCCAGGGATAGCGGAGAAGGCGTCGAGGAGAACGCAGTAGCCCGCAATGCCGCCCGCGCCCTCGGCAAACTGGCTCCAGCAGCACAAGCGGCCATCCCCGACCTGCTCGACACCCTGCAGGACGGCGACGACGGACTACGGGAAGCGGCAGCCCGGGCCCTGGGCCAACTCGCGGCCAGCGAAGCCATTGAGGCTCTCTGCGAGAGGCTAGCCAGCGGCCCCGCCGTGGCTGGCGCCCAGCAGGCCAACAGCCCCCGCCTGGTGGAACCCTGCGAGGCCCTGCTGGAAGCCTTGGGCGACATCGGCGTCAACGAGCCGCGGGTGCTGGCCGTGGTGAAACCCTTCCTCGGCCACGAGAGCCCCCTGATCCGCAGCGCTGCGGCCCGCACCCTGCTGCAATTGAGCGGTGAGGCGCGCTGGGGGGAACTGCTGGTGGACCTACTTGACCATCCCCAGCTGCAGGTGCGTCATGCAGCCCTGATGGACCTAGGTGCCGCCGGCTGGCGGCCCGGATTTCAAGCCATTGCCGCCACCCTGGCCGAGAACAGTCTGAAATTGATTGCCCTGCGGGGGCTGGTGGAACAGGGCAGCGGCGACCCCGGCGACGAGGCCCTGCTGGCCTACATGGACACCTTGCTATGAGCCAAGTTTCACTGGTGGCAGCCCGGATTGCAGCCCTGCAACAGGCCGGCAGTGCCCTCGCCCTGCTGCAAGCCACCCAGGAGCTGGCCAGCTGCGCCGATGCCAGCGCCGCTCCGGTGCTGGTGGAGGTGTTGGGCTTCAACAACCCCGGTGCGGCGGTAGCCGCCGTGAAGGGGCTGATCAGCCTGGGGCCAGCGGCCGTGGAGGCCCTGTTGCAGCTCGACCCAGTGAATTACGGAGCCCGGGCCTGGGCCGTGCGCGCCCTCGCCGGCATCGGCGATGTGCGCGGGCTAGAGCTGCTGCTCGATGCCCTCGGCAGCGACGTAGCTGCCAGCGTGCGCCGGGCTGCCGCCAAGGGGCTCGGCCAGCTGCAACTGGACGAGCTCCCCCCTGACCAAAAGCAGGACGTCCAGGGCCAGTGCCTAGGAGCCCTACTGGCCGCCACCAGCGACGGCGAGTGGGTGGTGCGCTACGCGGTGGCAGTGGGACTGGAGTTACTGGCAGCTGGCCTGCCCGCAGGAAGCCCGGAGAGGCAGCAGGCCCAACAGGGCCTGCTCACACTCCAGGAAGCGGCTGATGGCACTCCTCCGGTGGTGCAGAGGCGCGCCAAGTTGGCCCTTTCACGGCTGGAGCTGCAATGAAGAAACGGGTGCTGTTTGTCTGCCTGGGCAACATCTGCCGCTCCCCAGCCGCTGAAGGGGTGTTTTTGCACCTGCTGGAGCAATCTCAGGCATGTGACCGGTTTGTGGTGGATTCGGCTGGCACCGGTAGCTGGCATGTGGGCAAGGCTGCCGATGCCCGCATGCGCGCAGCCGCCAGCCGCCGCGGCATTCACCTAGCGAGCAAGGCGCGCCAGCTGGAGCGGGCCGATCTCAACCGCTTCGACCACATCCTCACCATGGACGCCAGCAACCTGAGTCAGGTGCAGGCCCTAGTCCAAGAAGCTGGCGGCAGCAGCGTCGCCCGCATCGAGCCCCTGCTCAGCTATCGCAGCCGGTTTGATCTCAGCGAAGTGCCCGATCCCTACTACGGGGGAGCCGAGGGATTTGAGCACGTGCTCGACCTGCTGGAAGACGCCTGCAGCGGTCTGCTGCAGGCCATAGACGACTAAACGCCGTCAGCCGCGGCCGACCAGGCCTCCTCCGGAACCCTCTGGCGGAACAGGTCCACCAGAGCCTGAATCACAGCCTCAATGGCCATACCGTCCGTAACCAGCTCCACCGCATCCTCTGCCTGGCACAGCGGCGCCACCTCCCGGCTGGAGTCCTGCTGATCACGGGCAGTTATCTGGGCCTCCAGCTCAGCCAGCGGAGGCACCGCAAAGCCCCGGCTCTCGAGGTCTTGGGCGCGGCGGCGGGCCCGCTCCGCCGCAGTGGCCGTGAGAAAAACCTTGAGCTCAGCGTCTGGGAAAACGGCGGTGCCGATGTCGCGGCCCTCGGCCACCAGCCCCCCCTTAAGCCCCATGGCCTGCTGCTGGGCCGTGAGGGCCTGGCGCACACAGCCGTGGGCAGCCACCAGGGAGACCTGGGCCGTTACCTCCGGGCTGCGAATCGCCTCGGTCACGTCGAAGCCATTGATGCTCACCAACTGCTCACCAGCACCGCCGGCACTGAGCTGCAGATCCAGGCCCAGCAGAAGGGGTTCCACAGCCGCCGCATCGGCGGGGTCGGTTCCCTGGCGTAGCACCCACCAGGTAAGGGCCCGGTACATGGCGCCGGTATCAAGATAAACCAGGCCCATCTGGCGCGCAAAGGCACGGGTGACGCTGCTCTTGCCCGCCCCCGCTGGTCCATCAATGGCAACGATCGGCAGACGAGACATCAGAAAACAATGGTCGATCAGGCGGCTTGAACCGCAGTGCACCGCAGCGGCGAGCAGGGCCAGGCCTTGCACTTGCTGCAATGGCTCCAGGCTATGGGGAGCCACAAGCTCCACATAATCCACCCTCAGCCCCGCCGCTTCCAGTTGCTGGGCCAGCTGGGAGGTCAGCGCTGGGGCCTGGGAGAGGCCGCCACGCACTTGGGCAGCCGCAGCCGCCAGACCAGCGGGCAGCGCCGAGGCCTGCTGGCGCTGGGAGGGGGAAAGGCGACGGTTGCGGGAGCTGCAGGCGAGCCCATCGGCCTCTCGCACTGTGGGACAGCCCTGAATGCGCAGCGGCAAGCCCAGATCCGCCACCACCCGCCTCAGGATCACCAGCTGCTGCCAATCCTTTTCGCCAAGCAGCAGGAGATCAGGGCGCACCAGGGTTAACAAGCGAATCACCACGGTGGCCACCCCCTCAAAGTGCTTGGGCCGGTAGCGGCCACAGAGCCCCTGGCGCAAAAGCAAAGGCGGCGCCACCCGAGTCAAGCCTGCCTCGCCCCGGGGGTAAATCTCCGCCACGCTGGGAGCAAACAGGGCCGTGGCACCGGCGGCGGCGGCTAGATCAATGTCGGAGCGGAGGTCCCGGGGATAGGACTCGAGATCTTCCCCAGGGCCGAACTGCAGGGGATTGACAAACACACTCAGCAACACAGATGGGGGCTGGCCTGACCCTTGCCTCAGTGCCGCTGCCCGGCGAATCAGCTGCTGATGACCCTCGTGCAGGGCCCCCATCGTGGGCACGAAATGCAGGGGGCCCTGCTGCTGCTGCCGCCAGGCGGCTAGGTCTTGGCAAGTTTCGAGCAGGTCCAAGGAAAGAGCGGCGGCAGCCAACAAAAAACCCACCCGCCAGATTGGCGGATGGGCTGATCAAGGGAGCTGGCTGGGCTCAGATCACTGGAGCACGTCGAGCCGCACTTGAGCCACGCCACTGGCGGTGAGGCCTAGGGATTGGGCAGCTCCATGGGCAATGTCAATGACGCGGTTGCCGTGGAAAGGCCCCCGATCATTGATGCGCACCACGGCGGTACGGCCGTTCCAGAGGTTGGTCACGCGCACCTTGGTGCCGAAAGGCAGGGTGCGATGGGCCGCCGTGAGGGTGCCAGGACGAAAGACTTCGCCATTGGCTGTGCGGTTTCCAAAGAAGCCAGGGCCATACCAACTGGCCTCACCCTTGGAGCTGTGCACCACACGGGGCGCTGGCTTGGGGGCAGGAGCGATACGGGTCGGAGGTGCCTGCTTGATCTCGGTGTCACTTGGTGACAACTCCACATCAACCTCGCGGATGGCGACTGCAGGCGTTGGGCCTTGGGGCTCAGGGCTAGAAACAGCCATCGCTACAGCATCGTTGCTAGTGGCGGCGAGGCTGGACTCGGCGATGGCGGGAACCAAAGCACTGCCGGAGAGAAGCAGGGCGAGGGCCCCAAGGGAGAAGGTGCTGCGCATAACAAACGAAACTCGCCGCTATTGCGGCAATCAC
>VGQC01000097.1 GCA_016882385.1 Cyanobacteria bacterium M_DeepCast_100m_m1_067
TCCTGTTGACCGCCGCCGTGCAGTTGGGGTGCCAGCCGCAACCCCGGCCGCACCAGCAGGGCCCCCACGCCCTTGGGGCCGTAGAGCTTGTGAGCGCTCAGGCTCAGCAGGTCGATGCCCAGCGCCTCCATGGCCAAGGGGATGTGGCCGGCGGCCTGGGCGGCGTCCACATGCAGCATCACCCCTCGCTGCCGGCAGAGGGCGGCGATGGCGGCCAGGGGCTGGAGCACGCCGATCTCGTTGTTGGCGGCCATCACGCTGAGCAGCAGCACGTTGTCGCCCAGGGCCGCTTCGAGCTGGGCCAGATCCACCAGGCCATCGGGCTGGATGGGCACCAGGCTCACCGGAAAGCCGTGGCGTGCCAGCCAGTTGAGGGGATCCAGCACGGCCCGGTGCTCGCTCACCAGGCTCAGCAGCCGCCGCCGCGGGTTGCCCGATTCCAGGGCCGCCTCGCACACACCCTTGAGGGCCAGGTTGTTGGCTTCGGTGGCACCGCTGGTGAAGATCACCGCCTCCGGCGTGGCGCCCAGGGCGCGGGCCAGCTGGCCGCGGGCCCTCTCCACGGCGGCAGCGGCCTCCAGGGCCGGGCGGTAGAGCCGGCTGTCGGGGTTGGCGCAGTGCTCGCTCCACCAGGGCGCCATCGCCTCCACCACCGCCGGATCGCAGGGCGTGGTGGCGTGGTGGTCGAGGTAGACCAGCATGGAACTGCCCGCACACCCCCATGGTGCCAACCAGAACCCTCACCCTGGTGGCCCTGGCCGCTTTGCTGACACCGCCTGCCTGGGCGGAGGGCGGTGGGGTGCGGCCCCAGGACGCCCGGCCGCCGGGGCTCGTCCTGCTGCAGGAGCGCCCGGCGCTGGGCGGTGTGCAGGCGGTCGGCATCTACGGCGTCGTGGCCGATCCCAGCAGCCCCGGCCTGTGGCGCATCAAGTTTTGGGATGAGCAGCCCAACGACGTCAAGGTGCGCAGCGAAACGATCCGCTGCAGCCCGGCCGCACCGATGCGGGTCACCAGCAATGGCGCCTACCTCTTTCTGCGCGAACTCAACCCCGGCGGCCCGATCAACCCCGCCAACCGCATCGACCACCTGGTGTGGTGGGCCACCTGCTTCCCCGAGCAGGCCGGCAAGGATCCCGCTGGCCTGGCTGCTCTGGCTCGCCAGCTCGGCTACAGCGGCACCCTGCGGGAATCCGAGCAGATCGTGCCTGGACGGCCCCGCTGAGCGCCTGCAGACTGGCCGCCATGAACTCTGATTTCCCCGAGCCCGCTGCTTCGGAGGCTCCGGCCACGCCCGTGCGTCTGCTGCTGGTCGACGACGAGCCCGGACTGCGCACGGCCGTGAAGGCCTATTTGGAAGACGTGGGCTTCGCGGTGACCACTGCCAACGACGGCGAGGAGGGCTGGACGGTGGCCCAGGAGCTGCTGCCCGATGTGATCCTCAGCGACGTGATGATGCCGCGCTGCGACGGTTATGGCCTGCTCAAGAAGCTGCGGGCCGATGAGCGCCTGGGGGGCACGCCGGTGATCTTCCTCACCGCCAAGGGCATGACCGCCGACCGCATCGCTGGCTTCCAGGCCGGCTGTGACGACTACATCCCCAAGCCCTTCGACCCCGACGAGCTGGTGGCCCGGGTCCACAACGTGGTGAACCGCCAACAGCGCCTGCTGGCCGAGGCCGCCCGCTTCGCTGACGCCGATATCGGCCAGCTCTCGAAGCAGATCACCGAGATCCGCTCGTTGCTCGCCACCGGTGGCACCAAGAAGCCGGCCACCGCGTCGGAGCATGTGTTCACGCCGCGGGAGGCCAGCGTGTTGCAGCTGGTGGCCGAGGGGATGATGAACAAGGAGATCGCCCGGCGCCTGGAAACCTCGATTCGCAACGTCGAGAAGTACGTCAGCCGCCTGTTCATCAAGACCGGCACTGCCAGCCGCACCGAGCTGGTGCGCTACGCCCTTGAGCACGGTTTGGTGGATTGAGGCGCCTTGAGCCGTGAGCTGCCGGCGGCCTTGAATCGGGGCCACGCCTACCGCGACCGCGTGACTCCCCGTGACCGGGGCCAGTGGCTGAGCGCGTTCTACGCAGCGCGCTACCCCCATTCGAGTGCGGCGGTGTGGCGACAACGGCTTGCCGCCGGCGAGATCTGCAGGAACGACCAACAGCTCCAGGCCGATGTCGCCCTCGCAGCCGGTGATGCGCTGATCTGGCATCGGCCCCCCTGGCAGGAAGCCGCCGTGCCGGTGTTGCCCGGCCCCCTGTTCGACGACGGCGATCTGCTGGTGTTCGACAAGCCCAGTGGCCTGCCGGTGCTGCCGGGTGGTGGTTTCCTGGAGCACACCCTGCTGGCCCAGCTGCAGGCCCGCTGGCCCGAGGCCCGGCCCGTGCATCGCCTCGGACGCTTCACCTCGGGGCTGCTGATCTGTGCCCGCCGCAGCACCACCCGCGCCTGGCTCAGCGCCCAGCTGCGGGAAACCACATTGGTGAGCCCCTGCCGCAAGACCTACCGGGCCCTGCTCCAGCCCCCTGCTCCCGGCTCGCCTCTGCTGGAGCTGGAGCTCGGAGAGCCGCTCAGCCTCACCACGCCGCTCGGCCGCTGTGCCCACGGGCGCCTGGGCAGCATCTGGGCTGCCGCCCCCGCGGATCCCGCCGCCCTGCAGGCCTCCAGCGCACTGCGCCTGCTGGAGCGGGGGGATCGGGCCTGGTTGGTGGAGGTGACGATCGCCACAGGGCGTCCGCACCAGATCCGCATTCACACCGCCGCCGCCGGGGCCCCGCTGCTGGGCGATCCCCTCTATGCCCCGGGCGGGGTGGCTTTGGACCAGGCGCTGCCCGGAGATGGCGGCTACCACCTGCATGCCCACCGGCTGCGCTTGGCCTGTCCCGATGGCGGCCTGCTGGAGCTGGAGGCGCCGCTGCCCGCGGCTTTGCGTGGTGCCGCCGATGGCTGAATTTCAGGATTCGGGGCGTGTTGAACAAGCTGTTGAACGTCCCGGCCTGCGCTTGCGCCACAGGCCAGCCTGGCTGCCTCCGGCCCGGGCAGCCGAGCTCTTGGCGGCGCTGCAGGCCGAGGTGCCCTGGAAGCAGGAGGCGATCACGCTCTATGGCCGCCGTCACCTGCTGCCGCGACTCACCTGCTGGATGGCCGATCCGGGCTGCGGCTACCGCTACAGCGGCCTGGCCAATGCGATCGAGCCCTGGTCGCCGGCCGCCGCCGAGCTGCGCGAAGCCCTGGAGCAGCTCACCGGCTGGCGCTTCAACTCCCTGCTGCTCAACCGCTACCGCGATGGCCGCGATGCCATGGGCTGGCACGCCGACGACGAACCCGAGCTCGATCCCGCCGCGCCGATCGCCTCCCTCAGCCTCGGCGTCCCCCGCGACTTCCGCCTGCGGCCCCGCCCCAGCCCTCGCCGGCCCTCTGGGCTGACCTCGCCTGCGGGCTACAGCATGGGCCTTGCCAGTGACGGCAGCGGTTGCGCGCCGTTCAACATCGCGTTGCACAACGGTGATCTGCTGTTGATGGAAGCCCCCACCCAGCTGTGGTGGCAGCACGCCCTGCCCAAGCGCTTGCGGGTCAGGCAGGAGCGCCTCAACCTCACGTTCCGGGTGGTGCGCTGAGCGCTCAGGTTCGCTCGAAAGCCAGCAGCCGGGAGAAATAAAAGGGCGCCTTGTTGAGGCTGCGGCGCTTGAGCACGAAGCCTGCGGCCTCGGCGGCGGCCACGATGCCCGCTTCGCGCAGGGTGTAGGCGCGGGTGGTTTTGCTGGGGCCCGGGAACAGCTGGCCGATGCTCTTGAGCAGCGCCAGCAGCGGCGTGTAGGGGGCAAAGCTCACAATCAAGTGCCGCTCGGCCATCGAGGCCAGGTGCCGCACCATGTCCTCGGCGGGCTGCTGGGGGTAGTGGATGAACACGTCCAGACAGATCACCGTGTCGTAGCGGCCGCTGAGGCCCTCCAGATCGGAGGCCAGAAAGCTGATTTGGCCAGGCTTGATGCCCGCCTCATCGGCCCGGCGCTCAGCCTCCTGCACCATGGCGGCTGACAGGTCGGAGGCGGCAATCGATCCCGCTCCCAGCTGGGCCAGGGGCAGGGTCAAGCTGCCCACGCCGCAACCGGCGTCGCAGAAGCTGCGCCGCTCCAGATTGCCCTGCTCCTGCAGCCAGGCCAGCACGTTGTCGACGGTCTTCTGGTGGCCGATACGGATGTTCCGCTGCACCTTGTTGACGTCCTCGGAGTCGCTGTAGATGCGATTCCAGCGGTCGAAACCGGTGCTCTCGAAGTAGGTCTTGAC
>VGQC01000098.1 GCA_016882385.1 Cyanobacteria bacterium M_DeepCast_100m_m1_067
CATGGGTGTCGAGCAGCAGCCTCATACGCCCCAGCGCTCCAATTCATCGTTGGGCAGCGGCTCAAAGAACTCCCCCTCCACGCTGCCCTGCATGAACCCCAATTCGCGACGGGGCTTGGGCTCTAGGGGCACGAGCTGGGCGATCGGTTTGCCATGGCGTGAGAGCACAATCCGCTCACCCGCGGCCACCCGCGCCAGCAACGCCGACAGGTGGGTCTTGGCCTCCTGCACGTTGATCGGTTGGTTGGCCCCAGGGCGTCCCGTGCTTGCCATGGTGAGTCCCGTCAGACCTGGTTTACTTGGTCAGACTAGCTTTGGTCGGCCATAAAAAACTCCCGGTGGGTGGCCGGGAGCGTTTGCAGGTCCTGGTTGGTCAGCCGGCTGGACGCGGCAGGCGATCAGGCGGCAGCCAGGTTGGCGGCCACGAAGTCCCAGTTCACCAGCTTCTCGAGGAAGGTGGTCATGTAATCGGGGCGGCGGTTCTGGTAGTCGAGGTAGTAGGCGTGCTCCCACACATCCATGGTGAGCAGAGCTTTTTGGCCGTGGGCCAGGGGCAGGTCGGCGTTGGGGGTCTTGGTGACCTTCAGGGTGCCGTTGTCGAGCACCAGCCAGGCCCAGCCGCTGCCGAACTGGGTGGCGCCGGCGGTTTTGAACTGCTCGACGAAGGCTTCAAAGCTGCCGAAGTCAGCATTGATCTTGTCGGCCAGGGCGCCGCTGGGCTGACCGCCGCCACCGGGCTTCATGCACTGCCAGTAGAAGCTGTGGTTCCACACCTGGGCGGCGTTGTTGAACACGCCGGCCTTGCTGGCATCACCGGCCACGGCGGTGATGGTGTCTTCCAGGCTCTTGCCCTCCAGGTCGGTGCCGGCCACCAGGTTGTTGAGGTTGGTCACGTAGGCGGCGTGGTGCTTGCCGTGGTGAAACTCAAGGGTGGAGCGGGAGATGTTGGGCTCGAGCGCATCGAGGCCGTAGGGCAGCGCGGGCAGCGTATGGGCCATGGATGGGGATAACGACGAAAAAGGCGGCAGAACGGTTTTGCTCAGGCGTCCAACCCGAGCGGGCGCGTTCAACCAGAGCAGGCATCTTAACAATTGTGTTCTGCAGCTCAGCCGCCGATGCGCAGCAGTTCAACCTCGAAGGTGAGGGTGGCATTGGGGGGGATGACGCCGCCGGCGCCGCGCTCGCCGTAGGCCAGATCAGGGGGAATCACCAGCTTGCGCTTGCCGCCCACCTTCATGCCGGCAACGCCCTCATCCCAGCCCTGGATCACCCGGCCGCCGCCGAGGGGGAAGGAGAACGGCCCGCGGCCGTAGCTGCTGTCGAATTCGGTGCCGTTGGCCAACGTGCCGCGGTAGTTCACCACCACCGTTTGACCGGCCACGGCTTCGGCGCCATCGCCCACCACCAGATCGGTGATGCGCAGGCCGCTGGGGGTGGTGCGCTCCTTGGGGGCGTTGAGCTCGCCACCGAGGCCGCTGGCCTGGGCGATGTCAGCGCTGTTGGTCTGGTCGTTGTCGCTGGCCATCACAAACAGGGTGGGGTTGGGGTCGTCGGGGTCGAGCTCGAAGCGGCTGCTCACCGCCGGCCTGGCAGGCGCCCTAGCCGGAGCGGTGCTGGACAGCACGGCCGCTTCGGCAGCGCCGCCGGGGCTGGCGGCCTGCACGGTGGTGGGATTCACCAGTTGGCTCACCAGGGCCAGCAGCAGGCAGGCCACACACACGGCCGAGCTGATCAGGATGTCGCGCATGGGACCCCGCAGGTTGGAATGATTCTGCCGGGCAGTCGGGTGGCCTGCTCCCTTCAGTCGGGAATGTCCAAGTCGGGAGGGGCATCGGCGGGTGGCTGCTGGCGCAGGCTCCGCTCCAGACGGTCAATCCGGCCGCGCAGTTCATCGAGCTCCCGCTGCCGGGCCAGGCCCAAATCCTGCAGCAGCTGGTCTTTGTTGCGCTCCAGCTGGCGTTCGGCCTGCTGCTCCAGTTCGGGCGTTTCGCCTCGTAGGGCCTTGAGCACGTCGTCGACCAGGGCTGGGGCCTGGCTGGGATCGAGCTTGCCGCTGCGCACCCAGGCCTGGGTGACCGTGCGCAGCCGCTCCGACACCAGTGAGGTGGTGCCGAGGCCACGCAGCAGCAGTTGTTGGAGCGGGTTGTTCGGATCCATGGCGGCAAGGGCGTGGGCGCCCCGGGGGCGACACCTGTCTGGGTTCACCCTGGCGCTTCCTACGCTCACTGGCCATGGGCAATGACCGGCTAGGGGGGTGGTGGCTCGCTGGGGCATCCGGGTTGCTGGCGGGGCTGGCGCTGCCCCCCCTGGGACTGCCGCTCCTGCTTTGGCTCGCCCTGGCGGGGCTGTGGGCCCTGCCGGGCTCGGCGACCGGGGCCCGAGGCGGGGCTCTGTGGGGAGGGGCGGCCGTGCTGGTGAGTCACCGCTGGTTGCTGGGGCTCCACCCCCTCGACTGGATCGGCGTGCCGGGCCCCTTGAGCCTTCCCCTCGCCGTGCTGCTGCTGGCGATCTGCGCTCTGGCGGCGGCTGGCCTGGTGGCCGTGTGGGTGGCGCTGGCCCAGCGCGTCGACCCCCGCCGGCTGAGCAGTGCCCTGCTGCTGAGTGCCGGTTGGGGGCTGGCGGAGGTGCTGCTGGCCAAGGGGCCGCTGTTCTGGCTGGGGTTGGGAGCGGCGGCGCTCCCCGGCGACCGACCCT
This sequence comes from Cyanobacteria bacterium M_DeepCast_100m_m1_067, assembly GCA_016882385.1. Classification (GTDB taxonomy): domain Bacteria; phylum Cyanobacteriota; class Cyanobacteriia; order PCC-6307; family Cyanobiaceae; genus Cyanobium_A. The sequence goes on from VGQC01000098.1 coordinate 2,695, forward strand.
TGGCAGGCCTGGCCGCCCTCGGCGGCAGCGGCCTGCTGGCAACCCTGCAGCTGCTGATCGGTTGGGGCCTCTGGCGCTGCGCGACGGTGCCCCAGCCCCGGCGCTGGATCGTTGCCACCGCTGCCGCTGTGGCCGTGAGCCATGGCCTGGGCGCCGCCGTGCTGGCGGCGCTCCCCCTGGGCCTGCCTGCGGGGCAGGCCAGCTCCGGCGTGGAGCGGGTGCTGGTGCTGCAGCCGGCGATCCCCACCCGCCAGAAGTTTCAGTGGGCCCAGCAGCAGCGCTTGCAGCAGCGCTTAACGGCGGCACTGGCGGAAGGGGCACAGCGCCGGGTGGATGCGGTGCTGCTGCCCGAGGGGGCCCTGGGGCTGGAGCCTGAGCTGGCGGCGCCGGTGCCGGTCGAACTGATCAGCGGCGGTTTTCGCTGGCAGGAGGTGGCTGGGGCGCCGCAGCAGCGCAGCGCCCTGCTGCGCATGGCATCGGGGGAGCAGCAAGCCAGCAGTTGGCTCGACAAGCATCGTCTTGTGCCCTTAGGGGAATGGGTTCCCCTGGCGGGGCTGGGGCGATGGAGTGGTTTGTCGGCTGTGGGCGGCATTGAGCCGGGTGCGGCCTCGCGGCTTCTGCCCCGGCCCGGGGGCGCCATTGCCGGGGCCATTTGCTACGAGCTCTCCGATGGTTCGGCCCTGGCGGCCGCCAGCCGTGAAGGCGCGGGCTGGCTGCTGGCCAGTGCCAACCTCGACCCCTATCCCGCGCTTTTGCAGCAACAATTTCAGGCCCTGGCCCAGCTGCGGGCGATCGAGACGGGCCGCTGGCTGGTGAGTGCGGCCAACACCGGCCCGAGCCTGTTGGTCAATGCCCGCGGCCGGGTGGTGGACTCCCTGCCAGCAGGTCGGCCGGCCACGGGCGTGTTTGCCGTGCCGCGCCTGCAGGCCCTCACCCCCTACGACCGCTGGGGTGAGGCCCCCTTGCTGCTGCTGGCCGGAGCCGTGGCCTGGCACCGGCGTCCGAGGCGGTGACCCAGGGCCACCAGCACCAGGCCGCCCAACAGGCCCACCACCAGCACCAACAGGCTGTCCCAGGCCTGACCGGCCCGCAGGGCGCGGGCCAGTTGCAGCATCCAGGAGGAGAAGGTGGTGAGGGATCCGCAGAAGCCGATGCCGGCCCACAGGATCAGTCGCTGGCGCCGCTTGGACTGGGCCAGCACCAGGCCCAGCAGCAGGCAGCCCAGCATGTTGGCGACGAAGTCGGCCCCCACCAAGCCGCGCAGGCCACCAACTGCCGCCGTGCCGATGGCCTCGAGGCGCCAGCGCAGCAGTGCCCCGGGGATGGCTCCGGCGGCCACCAGGGCCAGATCGCGCAGATCGCCACGGAGGCTGCGGGAGGCGGTGGCGCTCATGCCTCGGCCCCCAGAGAGAGGCCCGCGAGCATCGCCAGCAGCCCGCCGGCCACCGAACCGCTCACCAGCACCGCCGCTTCGCGCCAATGCCTGGCCACCAGCTCCGCGCGCAATTCGGCCGTGAAGGTGGAGAAGGTGC
>VGQC01000099.1 GCA_016882385.1 Cyanobacteria bacterium M_DeepCast_100m_m1_067
TCGGAGGAGGCTGCGAAAGGCTCAGCGGCAAAGGGCTCAGCAGCCGCTGGACGGAACGCTTGATCCCCCGAACTGGGCCTGTCCTCCGAGGGCATGGGCGAGGAGCCTGGATGAAGAATCGCAACCATACCCCTCAAGGCGCCCGTCGGTCATCCCCCAAATCGCCGATGCCGGAGCCGATCTGGCCACTTTTAAGGATTTCTGCAGAAACAGACAGATCGCGGCACTGCTGATACGCGCCCATCGTCAGCCCCTCCAATCACCCCCAGCGGGCGCGCGCGTAGCGGTTCCAGTCGTCGGCCGCCGCGGCCAACGCAGCATCACTGCCCACCTGGCCGAGCATGGCGCGCTGCAGCTGGGTGTACACGATCGCCTGCAGCCGCTTCACCCCCGGGCTGGCCGGCACCAGCACCCGCGCCCGCCGCAGGGTCTGGGCGGAGAGCAGCCGGGCCCGCTGCACCAGATCCTGCTGGGCACTCTCCCGGGCGCCCGCCGAGCCCCCACCAGCGACCGCCAGGGAGGCCTCCAGCTGCTGAAGCGCCTCGCGGTTGGAGGGCAGCACGCGCGCCTGCTCGGCGAAGGCCAGCTGGTTGGGGCCGCTGGTGAGAAACAGCGCGAACTGGGCCCCCTCGGCCGCCAAAGCGCTCTGCTTGGGCACCACCAGGTTCATCACGGCCACGTTGGCCTCGCCACTGGCGCCGGTGAGCGGAGCGAAGGGCGCCGTCACGGCGGCAACGCCGGGGGCATTGGTCTGCAGGTTGCGCAGGAAATCGGGGCCGGTGGCCACCTGGGCCAGGTCGCCCGACTGATAGAGCTCGATCGCCCGCCGGTAGCCCTGGCTCACCACCTCCCGCGGCAGCAGCCCGCGGCGGTAGAGGTCGCTCCAGAAGGCGAAGGCGCGGCGGCCGGCGGGGCTGTTGAACGCGGCGCGGTGGTCGGGGTCGAGCAGCTGCACCCCCATCTGCACCAGGGTTTCCAGCAGCTCGGCCGAGTCGTCGGGCACCACGGTGACAAACAGGCCATAGCGGCCGGTGCGGCGGCGCACCGCCTCGGCAAAGGCGGGCACCTCCTCCCAGGAGCGCGGCGGCGCCCCGTAGCCAGCCCGCTCCAGCAGCCGGCGGTTGGCCATGGTGATCCGGGCCGTCAGATACCAGGGGATGGCGAACTGCTCCGCGCCTTGGCTCCCCGCCTCCCAGATCGCCGGCAGATAGGCGTCGGCCGCGCCGGCGGGCAGCACGGCGGTGAGATCCCGCAGCCCCCCCTTGCTGGCCAGGTTGGCGGCAAAGGGCGGGTTGAGGTTGACCAGATCGGGGGCGGTGCGGGCAAACACCGCCGCCAGCAACTTGCGCTCCACCGAGCTCCAGGGCACGTCAGTCCAACGCACCCGGATGCCGGGGTTCTGGCGCTCCCAGGCGGCGATCAGGCCTTGGAGATAGCCGTTGAACTTGGGAGCCAGATCGAGGGTCCAGAAGTTGAGCACCCGCTCGGCACCGGGGCCCGGCCCCCCCGGGGCGCCGCAACTGCCCAGCCCGCCGGCCAGCAGGGCAGCGGCCGAGCCTCCGCCCAAAAGCTCCAGAAAGCGTCGCCGGCCGTGCTCGCGTGCCATCGGCTCAGCTTCGCCTGCCCTGGGTCTGCCGGCGCCACAGCAGCAGCTGCAGGGAGCAGAGCAGCGGCGCCAACAGGGCCGTGAGCAGCGTCTGAGCGAGCCAGGTGTGCAGGGCTGGCGCCACCACCCAGGCCCCCGCCTGCTGGGACTGCAGCAACGCCCCCTGCACCAGCAAACTGCCCCCCAGCAGGGCCGCACCCAACAGCGCCAACAGGCCCAGGTTGAAGCTGCGCTCAATCGGGGGGCCCTGCCGCCCCAGCCGGCCCCACCACCAGCCCAGCAAGGCCAGGGCTGGAATCTGGGTGATCGGGCCGAGCTGGAGCCCGTCCAGCACCAGGCCCAGCCCCACACCGGCCAGGGCCCCGGAGAGCGGACCATCCACCAGCGCCCAGGGCAGCAGCCACAGCACCGGCCAGGCCGGCGGCACCCCCGCCAGCTTCAACGGGGCCGGGGCGGCCAGCACCAGCCACGGCACCAGCAGGGCCGTGGCCACACACCAGCCGTGCCGGGCCAGACGACTCACGGCAGCCGCACCTGCACCCAATCGACCGCGTCCACCGGGGCACTGAGCTGCACCACGGCCTCAGTGGCCGGCACGGCGCGGTCGTCAACCGACTGGATCACCCCCACGGTGAGGTTGGGCGGCACCAGGGTGCTGGCCGGCGACGTTGCCACCACATCGCCGGCTCGCACGCCCGGATCTTTCTCCAGAAAGCGCAGCACGGGCCGGCTGGTGCCGACCCCGGTGAGCAGGCCATGGCGCTGGGTGCGACCCACCCACACGCCCACGCGGCTGCCGGGATCGGTGAGCAGGGCAACGGTGGCGGTGGTGGGGGTGACGCTGGCGATCCGGCCGATCAGCCCACCGGGCGCCGTCACCGGCAAGCCGGGCCGGAGGCCCTGCAGCTCGCCGCGGCCGATCACCAGTTGTTGCCACCAGCCGCCGGCCTGCCGCGAGATCACCGGCGCCGACACCTCCCGGCCACCCCGCCCCTGCAACTCCAACAGATCCCGCAACCGACGGTTGTCGGCATCCAGCTGGCGCAGCCGGGTTTGGTCGCTGAGGCTCTGGGCGCTGCGGATCCACTCCCCCTGGGCGCTGCCGGGCCAGAAGGGCCGGCTCAACAGGGCGTAGGCATCGCTAACGCCCGCGCCCTTGCTGAGCCGCACCGCCAGCAGGGCCAGCAGCAACAGGGCCCAGGGCCAGGCCTGAAGGATCACCCGCAGGGCGGGAAGGCGAAGCCTGCGGCCAGCCTGCATCGGGCTCAGGCGATCTGACGCGCGAAGTCAGGGGTGTCGAGCACGCGCTCAAGCCGCTTGTAGTCCTCCAGCACCATGCCGCAACCGTTCACCACACACAGCAGGGGGTCTTCGGCCACGTGGGTGAGGATGCCGGTTTCGTGGCTGATCAGGTCGGTGATGCCGCGCACCTGGGCGCCGCCGCCGGCCAGCATGATGCCGCGATCGACGATGTCGGCGGCCAGCTCGGGCGGGGTGCGCTCGAGGGTGCGCTTCACCGCCTCCACGATCACGTTGAGGGGTTCGGCCATCGCCTCGCGGATGTCGCCGGCACGCACGTTGATGGTGCGGGGCAGGCCCGAGAGCAGGTGCAGGCCGCGCACGTCCATCGAGGTGTTGTCGTGGGCGTCGTCGGGGAAGGCGGAGCCGATGCGGATCTTGATGTCCTCGGCGGTGCGCTCGCCCACCACCAGGTTGTGCACCTTCTTCAGATACACGCCGATGGCGTCGCTGAGCTCATCGCCAGCCACCCGCACCGACTCACTGATCACAGTGCCACCCAGGCTCAGCACCGCCACTTCCGTGGTGCCGCCGCCGATGTCGACAATCATGGTGCCCACCGCCTCGGTAACGGGCAGGCCAGCCCCGATCGCGGCCGCCACGGGCTCATCGATCAAATGCACCTCGCGGGCCCCGGCCAGACCGGCCTCCCGCACGGCACGGCGCTCAACGCCGGTGACGCCACTGGGGATGCCGATCACCAACCGCGGAGCGACGATGCCGCGCCCTTCGTTGGCCTTCTGGATGAAGGTTTTGATCATTTGCTCGGCCGCGTCGAAATCGGCGATCACGCCATCGCGCAGCGGCCGCACGGCACGGATGTTGCCGGGGGTGCGGCCCAGCATCATCTTGGCCTCATCGCCCACGGCCAGGGGCACGCCCTTCTCGAGATCCATCGCCACCACGGAGGGCTCCTGCAGCACGATGCCCTTGCCCGACACGAAAATCAGGGTGTTGGCGGTGCCCAGATCGATCCCGATATCCCGAGAAAACTGGAAACGACGAAAAAACACGGACGCCCGGCCTGCAAGGGCCGAATCATACGAGGGTGTTACAGACGGCTCGAACGGTGGAACTGATGAAAGGTGGCAGCCCAACCGGGTGCCGCATCATTGATCCATCAGCAACAGGAGACATCACCATGGGCGTGAATTCCATCACCCTCGTCGGCCGGGCCGGCCGCGACCCTGAGGTCCGTTATTTCGAATCGGGGAGCGTGGTGGCCAACCTCACCCTCGCCGTCAACCGCCGCAGCTCAGGCGACGAGCCCGACTGGTTCAACTTGGAAATCTGGGG
>VGQC01000100.1 GCA_016882385.1 Cyanobacteria bacterium M_DeepCast_100m_m1_067
CGCTCCGGCACCCGCAGCACCACGCGACTGAGCGCCCCCCTGCGTCTTCCCGGCCACGACAGTGCCAGCGCTGCCCTGTTTGGCGCCTACCGCGAACGCATCTACAACGGCAGCCTGGGATTGCAGACCGTGGTGTATTCCTATGGCGCCAATCTCGCCGGCACGGCGGTTTTCAATCGCCCAAAACCAGCTGCAGCAGCAGCACCTGAAGGCGAATCAGTCACGCTGCCGAGGCCCAGCCAGAGCACAGGTCCATTTTTCGCCCCCGTCAGCTTGAACTGGGCTGCCCAATCAGGCAACTACCAGGCCGCGTTGTACCAGACCAACACTCTGGATACCCTCTGGCGCAGCTACGCCAATCTGGCGATCGGCACCACCCTGCAGCTCTGGCAGGGAAGCGCCCTCGACGCCAGCGACGACCCGAAACGGGGCCTCCGCTATTCCCCCAGCCCCGTGGTTCCCGGCCTCGGCGTCGACTTCGGTGCCAGTGGCTACCTGGCCAGTTACAGCGACGGCTCCAACCAGAACACCCTCACCCTCTTTGGCGGCCCCAGCTTGACCCTCGGCCAGTTTAACAAGCCCTTCTTGGATTACACCCGCTTCTCCGCCTCCATCGCCAGCACCTTCCTGGGCGGCGCCAGCCCCTTCGGCTTCGACCGGACGGTGGACCTACGCACCCTCAGTTTCCAAGCCGCCCAACAGATTTATGGGCCTCTGGTGGTGGAAGCCGGCGCCACCTTCAACATCGACAACGGCTCAGAGTTCTACGGCGATGTCTCCTATTCCTATGTGGAAGTGAAGCTGCAGCGCCGCTCCTACGAGCTCGGGGTGTACTACAGCCCCTACGACGGCATCGGCGGCATCCGCGTCAAGCTCAACGATTTCAACTTCACGGGCACCGGCACCCCCTTCGTACCCCGGCCTAGAAACCGTTGAGATAGGGCAGGGCCCCAGCGGTGCGCTCCAGGTGGGCGCCATGGGCCAACAGCTGGGAGGTGGCATCCCACTGCCCGGTGAGCAACATCTGCCGAGGGCCGGCCTGGAGGTCAAGCTCCCACAGGCGGCCATCGGGGGCTTCCAGAGCGGGGGGATCCAGCGACACCCGCAGCGCCTGATCTGGAGCCGCGACCAGCGCTGCCTGAAGGCTCAGCACCACGTCGTGGGCAGCCGTGAAACAGGGAATCCCCAGGGCCAGACAGTTGCCATAGAAGATCTCGGCGAAGCTCTCGCCCACCACGGCACGAATGCCCCAGCGCATCAAGGCCTGGGGGGCGTGCTCGCGGCTCGAGCCGCAGCCGAAGTTGCGGTTCACCACCAGGAGCGAAGCCCCCTGCACCTCTGGACGATCAAAGGGATGGGGGCCGGTCGGGGCCGTGGCCAGTTCGACCCGATCGTCGGCGAACACCTGCTCACCCAGGCCATCAAAGGTGACGCACTTAAGAAAACGGGCGGGAATGATCCGGTCGGTGTCGATGTCATCGCCGGCGACCACCACGGCACGGCCGTGGAGCCCGGTGATGGGGCCCATGGGAAACGAAGGGCTACTCATGGCTGCGGGCACGGCGTGATCAGGGGACAAGGAATCAGGGGAAGCAGATCGGAACGCGAGGGGATCGGCTCAGGCCGGCAGCAGCTCACGCACATCGCGGACCTGACCGGCGATGGCCGCAGCCGCCACCATCGCCGGACTCATCAGCAGGGTGCGGCCCGTCGCCGAACCCTGCCGGCCTTTGAAATTGCGGTTGCTGGAGCTGGCGCTGATCTGGCGACCTTCGAGCCGGTCGGGGTTCATGGCCAGGCACATCGAACAGCCGGGCTCGCGCCACTCGAAGCCAGCCTCCTGAAAGATCCGATCGAGACCCTCCGCTTCCGCCGCGGCCGCCACCTGTTCACTGCCCGGCACCACAAAGGCCTTGATGCCTGGAGCCACATGGCGTCCCTTCGCCACCGCCGCCGCGGCCTGCAGATCGGAGAGGCGGCCATTGGTGCAACTGCCGATGAAGCACACATCCACCGGTGTGCCGGCGATCGGCGCCCCGGGCTGCAGGTCCATGTAGCGGTAGGCCTCCTCGGCCAGGGGGCGCTCATCGGGGGCGATGTGATCCAGGGTAGGCACGGCTTCATCCACGCCGATGCCCTGGCCCGGGGTGATGCCCCACGTCACCGTGGGGGCGATAGAGGCCGCATCGAAACGCACCTCATCGTCAAACACAGCCTCCGGGCCGCTGGCCAGGCTGCTCCACCAGGCCACGGCCCGCTGCCAGGCCTCGCCGCTGGGGGCATAGGGGCGGCCCTGGAGATAGGTGAAGGTCACCGCATCGGGGTTGACGTAGCCGCAGCGGGCGCCGCCCTCGATCGCCATGTTGCAGAGGGTCATGCGCTCCTCCATCGACAGGGCGTCGATGGCCGGACCGGCGAACTCATAGGCGTAGCCCACACCACCCTTCACGCCCAGGGTGCGGATCACATGCAGCACCAAATCCTTCGCATAAACGCCCGGCTGCAGCTGCCCATCCACCCAGATCCGCCGCACCTTGAGCTTGCCCATCGACAAGCTCTGGCTGGCCAACACATCGCGCACCTGGCTGGTGCCGATGCCGAAGGCAATCGCTCCGAAGGCGCCGTGGGTGGAGGTGTGGGAATCGCCGCAGGCGACAGTCATGCCCGGCTGGGTGAGGCCCAGCTCAGGCGCGATCACGTGCACGATCCCCTGGCGACCGCTGCCGAGGCCGTGCAGGGTGATGCCGTGCTCGGCGCAGTTGGCCTCCAGGGTGCCGAGCATCTCCTCAGCCAGGAGATCGGCGAAGGGTCGGGCCTGGGACGTGGTGGGCACGATGTGATCCACCGTGGCCACGGTGCGCTCGGGGTGGCGCACGCCGAGGCCCAGATCCTTCAGGGCGGCAAAGGCCTGGGGGCTGGTCACCTCATGGATCAGGTGCAGGCCGATGAACAGCTGGGTGGAGCCGCCAGGCAGCTCGGCCACCTGATGCAGATCCCAGACCTTGTCGTAGAGGGTGCCGGCGCTCACGGATGACCCGTTCGACTGACGAACCAGCCTAGAGCTGCACCCCGGGCCCCATTCGCCTCAGATCCGGCTGCCGCGCACCCCACAACCCTCTCTATGACTGAGATGTCCCGGTCGACATGAGCCGCGGCCCCTCTCCGTCCGCGCAAGCGATGCGAATTGCCCAGATTTCCCCGCTCTGCGAGAGCATCCCGCCCCGGCGCTACGGCGGCACCGAACGGGTGGTGCACTACCTCACCGAAGAGCTGGTGCGGCGCGGCCACTCCGTAGTGCTCTTCGCCAGCGGCGATTCCCGTACCAGCGCCGAGCTATTCCCCTGCGTGCCCGAGGCCCTGCGCCTGGCGGGTTACAACGGCGACCCCACCGTGCCGGGACTGATCCAGTTGGACCAATTGATGGACCAGCTCAATCGCTTTGACGTGCTGCACTTCCACACCGGAGCGAGTCACTACCCCCTGGTGCGGCAGCTGCCGGTGCCCCACCTCAACACCCTGCATGGCCCCCTCACCGCTCCCGACCGCGCCCAGCTGTATCGACAGTTCCACCAGCTGCCTCTGGTGTCGATCTCGGAAGCGCAGCGCCAACCCCTGCCCGAAGCCCACTGGCTGGCCACCGTGCACCACGGCCTGCCGCTGGATCTCTATCAACCGGTGGGTACTCCCGACAACTACCTGGCCTTCGTAGGGCGCATCTCGCCGGAAAAACGTCTCGACCGGGCCATCGCCATCGCCAGTGCCTTGGGACTGCCACTGAAGGTGGCCGCCAAGATCGACAGCAGCGATCAGCCCTACTACCGCGGCCAGATCGCCGTGCTGATCGAGGGCAATCCCCTGGTGTGGCCGCACCGTGCGCACCTGCACCCCCGAGGGCCTCGAAGCGGTGTACCGCGGGCTCGACAACAGCGATCGCTGCACACTGGTGCGGCTGAGCGGCCCTGTGC
>VGQC01000101.1 GCA_016882385.1 Cyanobacteria bacterium M_DeepCast_100m_m1_067
CCCCCCTGCGCGAGCACATCGAACGCGTCGGCATCCCCTTCCCATGACCCTCACCCCCAGCCCCTACGCGAGCGGCGCCATCGCCACCCAACTCGGCGACCAGGGCCTGGCCCAGCAGCCCTGGTGGGTGGAGCAGTGGATGGAGCTGATCAACTCCTACCGCTTCAAAAAACGCCTGGAGCGCGCCTGGGAATACGCCCGCTCCGGCAATGTCACCTCGATCCGCTTCGAGGGGCGCCGGGTGCATGCGCGGGTGCAGGGCACCGGCGAGGAGCCCTACAAAGTGAAGCTCTGGCTCGACGTGCTCAACGACGAGGACTGGGGCTACGTGCTCGATGCCCTCACCCAGAAGGCTCGCTGGTCGGCCCAGCTGCTGGCCGGCGTCATGCCCCAGGACATCGAGCGCGCCTTCGCCGCCAGCGGCAAGCGCCTGTTCCCGTTCAAGTTGCAGGAGGTACGCAGCGAGTGCAGCTGCCCCGACAAGGCCAACCCCTGCAAGCACGTCAGCGCCGTCTACTACCTGATGGGCGATCGCTTCAGCGAAGACCCCTTCGTGCTGTTCCAGATGCGCGGCCGCACCCGGGCCCAGCTGCTGGCCGACCTGGCCAAGCGGCGGCGCAGGGCGTTGGCGAAACAGGCCAGGCAGGCTGCAGCCGCCAAGGGCTCACAGCCGGTCGCCGCGGCCGCTCCGCACCCGGTGCATCCCGCCATCAAGGACCCGAGCCGCTGGTGGCGCTACGGCGCAGCCCTCGATTCGGATCTGGTGGTGATCACCCCGGCCCTCGAAGGCGACACGGGCCTCGATGCCGCCGGGCCCCTGCCCCTGGCTGAGGAGCCCCGCTTCCCCGAGGCCAATCTCCACTTCCTGGAGCACCTCAAGGCCCACGGCCAGCAGATCGCCACCCTGGCCATGGCCAAGGCGATGGGCCCCGTCAACGGTGATGACGCCTGACTGGCTGGCGCCGGATGCCGTGGCCCTGGCCGGCCTGCTGCTGACCAGTCACCAGCAGGCCTTCGCCGCGCCGCTGCTCGCCGGCCTGGCCGCCGACGCCTCGCCGCAGCTGGCGGCCCAGGAGCTGTTCGCCGCCGAGGTGGTGGTGCTGGCCCACGACGGCGCCGACCCCGCCGCCGATCCCGGCCCCCGGCTGATCTACGCCAACCGCGCCGCCCTGAGGCTGTGGCAGCGCTCCTGGTCCGCGATGGTGGGGATGCCGTCGCGGCTCACCGCCGAGCCGGCTGAGCGGGCCAGCCGCCGCCAGGCCCTGGTGGCGGCCCAAGCCCAGCACGCCCTCAGCGGCTACAGCGGCATCCGCATCGACAGCACCGGCCGCCGCTTCCAGATCGAAGGAGCCCGGCTCTGGACCCTGCGCGACGAGGCTGGCCAGCCCTGCGGCCAGGCCGCCTGCTTCAGCCGCTGGTGGCTGTTGTGATCGCGGCCCTCAAGCAGCGCTGCCGGTTGCCCGCACCAAGCAGTGGTGCCAACCGAACGAAGCCGTAAGGGCCGTACCGCGCTGGACGGTCTGCACCCTGTTGGCGCCCAGCCAGCCGCAGCACATTGGCGGTGTTCCGGAGAACCTCCGATGCTCACCGTTCGCCAATCCCCCTTCGATCTGCTCCGCAGCGACCTGCTCGAAGCCGATCTGTTCAAGACCCTGGAGCGTCAGCTCAACAACGCCGACACGCAGAGGGCCGCGCGGGTGCCCGCCGCCGAGGTGCACGATGGCCCCGAGGCCTACACCATCACCTTGGAACTGCCGGGGGTCGACAAGGCCTCCATCGACGTCAAGGCCACCGACCGCACCCTGGTGATCAGCGCCGAACGGCGCCAGCCCGGTGCCACTGCCACCAACTCCGACGCGACCGAGCCAGAGCAGGCCCAGCCGGCCCCCCTGATCAGCGAGATCCGCTACGGCACCTGGAGCCGCAGCTTCCGCTTCCCCGGCGGCATCAACCGCGATGGCCTCGAAGCCCACTACCGCGACGGCCTGCTCACCGTCACGGCCCAGAAGGCCCAAACCCAGACCACCGTGCAGGTGCAGGTCGAAGGCTGAACGGGCGCGGACCCGACCACCGGCAGGAGACACGAGACCCCAGGCCCGGCCCCGCGCCGGGCTTTTTTGTGGCCCGCACCGTGCCGGACTACGCCGCGCAGCACCGCAGGGCCACCCCAGCCTCGGGAGGGCTTCCTACAGTCCACCCACTTGCGGATGGATCCATGGCTGGTGCCGTCGCGGCCGAACCCCGGCTCACCCTGCAGTGCGAGGCGATCGGGCCCGACACCAGCACGATCCGCTCACTCGACTGGGACCGCAGCCGCTTCGACATCGAGTTCGGCCTGCGCAACGGCACCACCTACAACAGCTTTCTGGTGCGGGGCGAGCGCACCGCCCTGATCGACACCAGCCACCTCAAGTTTGAAGGCAGCTGGCTGCCGCTGCTCCAGGAGCAGATCGACCCGAAGGCGATCGACTATTTGATCGTGTCCCACACCGAGCCCGACCACTCCGGCCTGATCGGCCACCTGCTCGATCTGAATCCGGAGATCGAGATCGTGGCCTCCAAGGTGGCGATTCAATTTCTGGAGGATCAGGTGCACCGGCCCTTCAAGAGCCGGGCGGTGAAGAGCGGCGAGGAGCTGGATCTGGGCACCAACCCCGCCAGTGGCGTGGCGCACCGCTTCGAGTTTCTGAGCGCGCCCAACCTGCACTGGCCCGACACGATCTTCTCGTTCGATCACGGCACCGGCATCCTCTACACCTGCGACGCCTTCGGGCTGCACTACTGCTCCGATGACGTGTTCGATGTGGATCCCGGCGCCATCGCTCCGGACTTCCGCTTCTATTACGACTGCCTGATGGGCCCCAACGCCCGCAGCGTGCTGCAGGCGATGAAGCGCATGGATGCGCTGCCGGCGATCACCACCGTGGCCGTGGGCCATGGGCCCCTGCTGCGCCATCACCTCAGCCTCTGGCTCTCCGACTACCGCACTTGGAGCGAGGGTCGCAGCAGCACGGAGGCCTACGCAGCGGTTTGCTACGTGAGCCAATACGGCTTCTGCGACCGGCTCAGCCAGGCGATCGCCCGCGGCATCGGCAAGGCCGGCGCCGCCGTGCAGCTGGTGGATCTGCGCGCCACCGATGCCCAGGAGCTCAGCGCCCTGGTGGGTGAGGCCAGTGCCGTGGTGGTGCCCACCTGGCCCGCCAACCCCGATGCCGAGCTGCAGGCCTCGATCGGCACCCTGCTGGCCGCCCTCAAGCCCAAGCAATGGGTGGGCAGTTACGACGCCTTCGGCGGCGACGATGAGCCGATCGACACCGTCGCCAACCAGCTGCGCAGCCTCGGCCAGAAAACCGCCTTTGAGCCGCTGCGCATCCGCCAGGTGCCGGGCGGCACGGATTATCAACGCTGCGAGGAAGCCGGAACCGACCTGGGCCAGTTGCTCACCAAGGCGAAAACGATCGCCGCCATGAAGGCCCTCGATGGCGATCTCGACAAAGCGCTCGGACGGCTCAGCGGTGGCCTCTATGTGGTGACAGCCCGCCAGGACACACCCGAAGGCAGCCGCAGCTCGGCGATGGTGGCCAGCTGGGTGAGCCAGGCCAGCTTCGAGCCGCCCGGCCTCACCGTGGCCGTGGCCAAAGACCGCGCCATCGAAGCGCTGCTGCAGATGGGCGACCGGTTCGTGCTCAACATCCTGCGGGAGGACAACCACCAGGAGTTGCTGCGCCACTTCCTCAAGCGCTTCCCGCCCGGCGCCGATCGCTTCGCTGGCGTGTCCACCCTCGAAGGCGCCGCCGCCGGCGGCCCCGTGCTGGGCGATGCCCTGGCCTACCTGGGCTGCCGTGTGGCGCAGCGGATGGAGGGGCCTGATCACTGGATCATCTACGCCGAAGTGGAGCAGGGCAACGTGGCCGATACCGAGGCCAGCACCGCCGTGCACCACCG
>VGQC01000102.1 GCA_016882385.1 Cyanobacteria bacterium M_DeepCast_100m_m1_067
AGCCAGGAGGATCAGCGCATTCGCGCCTCGCTGATCTCCCCCCGCGCGCCCCTGCCGCCACGCCAGCGCAAATTCAAAACCGGCACCACCGGCTTCATGTTGGCGATGCACGTGGGGGCGGTGTTTGCCCTGCTGCCGCGCTTCTGGAGCTGGCAGGCCGTGGTGGTGCTGGCCGTTCTCTATTGGACGACCGTGCTGGGTGTGACCCTGGGCCTGCACCGGCTGGTGACCCACCGCAGCTTCAGCGCCCCCCAATGGCTGGAGCGCCTGCTGGTGCTGATGGGAGCCCTGGCCTGCCAGAGCGGCCCGATCGAATGGGTGGGGCTGCACCGCCACCACCACAAGTATTCCGACCAACCCAACGACCACCACGACGCCGGCCGCGGCCTGTGGTGGGCCCACAGCGCCTGGATGCTGCATGAGATCCCGGCCCTGCAGCACGTGCACCGGCTCACCGGTGACCTGCAGCGCGACCCCTTCTACCGCTGGCTCGACCGCTGGTTTCTGCTGCTGCAGCTACCCCTAGCCGCCGGTCTCTACTGGTATGGCAACGCCGCCCAAGTGCACGGTGGCGGCCTGGGCCTGGTGCTCTGGGCCATCCCGCTGCGTCTGGTGATCGTCTACCACGTCACCTGGCTGGTCAATTCCGCCACCCACTTCTGCGGCTACCGCAACTTCGACTGCCCCGACCGCTCCCGCAACTGCTGGTGGGTGGCGATCCTGAGCTTCGGAGAGGGCTGGCACAACAACCACCACGCCTTCCCCCACTCGGCCCGCCACGGCCTGCGCTGGTTTGAGTTCGACATCACCTGGCAGCACATCAAGCTGCTTCGGGCCCTGGGCTGGGCGCGGCGCCTGCGCCTGGCCAGCTACCGGCCGTCCTGAAGGGCACCGCCCACCAGGCGTCCGGACGGATCGCGCAACTGCTTTCGGATCGCCGCAGCGAGATCCAGCTGGTCGCGGGCGGTCTCGCCGACCAAGCCCATGACCCGGGCCTGCTGACGCAGCAACTCCAGAAACTGATCCGGCCCCAGCTCCCCTTCGCCCGTCGCCCCGAGCCGGGCCAAGGTGCGACGCAGGTCGGGGAGTTCGCTGTCGAGCTCGGCGGCCGAAAAATCCCGCTGGCCGGCCATCACCTCGGCAAAACGCTCCCGCCGCTGGCGCTTCTCCACCGGATAGGCCGCCATCAGCTGATCACGGCAGAGGCGCCAGGGCTGGCCGGCCGTGAACAACTGGGACAACCCCGCGCTCAACGGCCCCGCCTCCTCGCTGCCAATGCGCAGGTCGAAGGCCACCGGCGGCTGGCGCAACCCCACAAACACTTCGAGCAGCTCGCCAGGGCCCAGCACTGGGGCCCCCTCATCCTGCACGGGCAAGGCCGAGGTTTCCAGGGCCGCCACCAGCTCCGGGTGGTCCGCCAGGCGCTGCAGCAGCGTCTCCCCAAGCACGCCGCCCCGCACCTCGGCGGCCAGCACCTGGTTGATCTGGCCCAGCGCCAGGAACACCTCCGGGCCCGGGGACGCCAATTTGCCGTTGCGCAACATCGACAGCTGGGAGTTGTGGACGCGGCCCAGATCCAGGGCCTCCGCCAGGGCCGGCAGCACCCGGTGCGACCAGCCGTTGCGCTCATGCCACACCCTGATCAGATGGGCGAACGCAACACGGCCCGATGCGAGCTCTTCCCGATAACCCAATCGATACGGATCCGTATTGCTACGATTGTAGCGATTCATTCGGAGCCGGTCCTGCATGGCCGCACCAGCAACAGCCGCCGCACCAATCAGGTCCACCGCACCGGTCACCCAGCGCCTGGCCACCCGCAAGCCCGCCTTCATCAACCAGGGCGTGAGCGGCGAGCGCCGCGCGGAGGCCCTGCACCGGAGCCGCCAGGGCGAAGCCAGCAGCAGCCAGGGGTCGGAAACCACCCCTTGGGTCACCATCGGCTTCATGGCCGTCATCCACGTGCTGGCGGTGGTCGCCCTGCTGCCCCAGTTCTGGAGCGTGCCGGCCGTGGCCAGCTTCCTGGTGCTCTATTGGGTCACCGCCTGCCTGGGCGTGACCATTGGCTACCACCGGCTGCTCAGCCACCGCGCCTTCCGTGTGCCCCAGTGGCTGGAGCGCTTCTTTGCCACCTGCGGCGCCCTCAGCTGCCAGCACGGCCCGATCGACTGGGTGGGCCTGCACCGGCACCACCACAAGTTTTCGGATACGGAAGTGGATCACCACACCAGCCTCAAGGGCTTCTGGTGGAGCCACATGGGCTGGATGTTTGCACCCATCCCCGCCATGGGCGCCGTGCCCCGCCTCACCGGCGACCTGGCCAAGGATCCCTACTACCGCTGGCTGAACAACAACTTCCTGCTGCTGCAGATCCCCCTGGCCGCCCTGCTCTTCTGGATCGGCACCGCAACGGGCGCCGGCGGCTGGGGCCTGGTGCTCTGGGGCATCCCCCTGCGCCTGGTGGTGGTGTACCACTGCACCTGGCTGGTGAATTCAGCCACCCACCTCTGGGGTGAAGTGAGCCACGACAGCGGCGACGGCTCCCGCAACAACCCCTGGGTGGCGGCGCTCACCTTCGGCGAGGGCTGGCACAACAACCACCACGCCTTTCCCCACTCGGCCCGCCACGGCTTCGGCCGCCAGATCGACCTCACCTGGCAGCACATCCGCCTGATGCGCACCCTGGGCCTGGCCCACCAGGTGCGCCTGCCCGCCGCGGCCGCCCCCGCAGCCCTGCGCCGCCAGCCCCGGTAAGATTCCTACCGGATCCCCGGGGCGCCATGCGGATTACGAGCAAAGGACAGGTCACCATTCCCCAGGCCCTGCGCGAGCGCTGCGGCCTCCTGCCCCACACCCAGGTGGAGTTTGTGGAGGAGAACGGTCGGGTGGTGCTGCAACCAGCCAGCACCACCCCCAGCCGCGGGGCTGCGGCGGTGGAGCGACTGAAACGAGCCCGTCTGCGCACCTCCCTCAGCACGGACGAACTCCTGGCCCTCACCCGCGGCGAGGAGCCTTGAGCGCTCCAAATGGCAGCGTGTTTGCCGACTCCAACGTGATCCTCGACATCGCGACCAGCGACCCCTGCTGGAGCGCCTGGAGCGGCACCCAGCTCAGCCACTGGCTGGATACCGGCCTCGTGCTGATCAATCCGATCGTCTACGGCGAAATCGCCTTCGCCTGCGAACGGATTGAAGAGGTCAACGCATTGCTGCCGCCCGACCTGTTTCGCTACCGCCCCATCCCCCGGGAAGCGGCCTTTCTGGCAGCCCGGGCCCATGCCGACTACCGCAGCCGGGGCGGCCAACGCCAGTTCATATTGCCCGACTTTCTGATCGGTGCCCACGCTCTGGTGGAGCGCTGCTCCCTGCTCACCCGCGACCCACGCCGCTATCGCCAGGCCTTTCCCGGCCTGGTCCTAATCACGCCCTGATCTAGAGTTGCTGATCGGCACGTGATCAATCCCCCTTCTTAATCCCATGGCGAAGCGCGTTCAAGTCGTCCTCAACGCAGACGTTCTCAGCCTGGGCAAGGATGGGGATCTGGTGGAAGTCGCCCCGGGTTATGCCCGCAACTTCCTGGTGCCCACCGGCAAGGCCGTTCCCGTCACCGCCGCCGTGCTGCGCCAGGTGGAGGCCCGCCGGGCCAAGGAGGCTGAGCGCCAGGCCGCGCTGAAGGCCGAAGCGGTGGCCTTCCGCACCGCCCTCGACACGATCGGCCGCTTCACCGTCAAGAAGCAGACCGGTGGCGATGACGTGCTATTCGGCACCGTGACCAACGGCGACGTGGCGGAAGCCATCGAAGCCGCCACCAAGAAAGAGGTGGATCGCCGCGACATCCACGTGCCGGAGATCCACCGCA
>VGQC01000103.1 GCA_016882385.1 Cyanobacteria bacterium M_DeepCast_100m_m1_067
CGCAGGTGCTGCTCCGGTAGCTCGAAGGCCTCGGCGGCCGCCCGCAGGGCCTTGGCGGCCTGGTGCCCGGCCACCAGAACACTCACCTTCACCTCACTGGTGGCGATCAGGCGCAGGTTGATGCCGGCGCGGGCCAGGGTGTCGAACAGGCGGGCGGCCACGCCCGGACGGCCCATGATGCCGGCGCCGGAAATGCTCAGCTTGGCCAGGCCCGCCTCGGCGCTGAGCTGGGCGCCGCCATCGCCGAGCGCCGCCCCCATCCCTGCCAGCACTTCGCGGCACACCAGCTCGGCTTGGTCGAGGTCGGCCTCGGGCAGGGTGAAGGCGATGTCATTCGAGCTGCCCTCGTGGGTGGCCTGAACGATCAGGTCGACGTTGAGCCCGGCGGCGCCCAGGGCTTCGAACAGCTGGGCCGCCACCCCGGGCCGGTCGGGCACGTGGGAGAGGGCCAGCACGGCCTGGTCGGTGTTGAGCTCGGCGCCATCCACCGGCTTGCCCAGCTCCAGCCCCTCATGGCCGATCGGCCGCGCCACGCCGCTGGTGAGCAGGGTGCCCGGCTCCTCGCTCCAGCTGGAGCGCACCACCAGGGGCACGCCGTAGTTGCGGGCAATCTCCACCGCCCGCGGGTGCAACACGGACGCGCCCAGGCTGGCCAGCTCGAGCATCTCGTCGCAGGTGACGGTGTCCATCAGCTGGGCGTCGGCCACCTTGCGGGGATCGGTGGTGAGCACCCCGGGCACATCGGTGTAGATCTCGCAGGCATCGGCCCCGAGCGCCGCCGCCAGGGCCACGGCCGAGGTGTCGGAGCCGCCTCGGCCCAGGGTGGTGATCTCCGGGGTGCCGCCGACGCCGCTGCTGGTGCCCTGGAAGCCGGCCACCACCACCACCTGGCCCTCGGCCAGGAGGCGCTGCAATCGCTCGGTGCGGATCTCGAGGATGCGGGCGCGGCCGTGGGCCGACTCGGTGACGATCCCCGCCTGGGTGCCGGTCATCGACACCGCCGGCACGCCCTCGGCATGCAGCGCCATCGACAGCAGCGAGATCGACACCTGCTCGCCGGTGGCCAGCAGCATGTCCATCTCCCGCTGGGGCGGATTGGCGCTGATGGCCCGGGCCAGGCCGGTGAGCTGGTCGGTGGTGTGGCCCATCGCTGACACCACGATCACCAGCTCATGGCCCTCCTCGCGGCAGCGGGCGATGCGGCGGGCCACCGCCTGGATGCGCTCCACATCGGCCACCGAGGTGCCACCAAATTTCTGAACCAGCAGGGCCATGGCGGGGGCGCGGTGGCGGGCGTGCCTGAGGAAAGCAGTGATTATCCGTCTTGGTGTCTGTCAGCGAGAGCTGGCGAGCAGGAAGCCGTCGCGGAAGGCATCGCCGGCTTCGGTACCGCGCTTGAGGGCGGCTTCCACATCGAGGAGCTGGCTGAGGAGACGCAGGAAGACGGCGGGCTGGCGGCCGCGGATCTGTTTGCGCATCACGTAGATGCGTTTGGGGTTGCCGATGCCAGCCGCCTTGGCGATCACGGCCACGTCCTGCTCGCCGGAGCGCTCCAGCAGCGTGACCCAGAGCCAGCCGCGGATCTGGCTGGTGAGGGCGGCCACGATGCGCAGCGCTGGTTCGTTGGCCTCCAGCAGGGCATCGAGGCGGGCGATGGCCTCGGCCGGCTGGCCCGCCAGCAGGGCATCGCCCACCGCCAGGGCGCTGGTGCTCTGGCCACCCACCAGGGCCTGCACGGCGGCCAGGCTGATCGGCGCGCCCGGGGCGGCGTAGAGGCTCAGCTTCTCGAGCTCGCTGGCCAGGCGGGCGCTGTCGCTGCCCACGGCATCGGCGAGGGCTTCGGCGCCGGCAGGCTCAAGCTTCAGGTCCAGCTCCCGGGCGGTGCGGCTCACCAGCTCCACCTGGCCGGCGCCGTCCCAGATGGCCGGCAGGGCAAAGCTTTGCTCGCTGGCCTGGCCGGCTTTGACCAGTTTCTGCAGGGCCTTGGTGGTGCGCAGCCGGGCGTCGGGTTTGCCCGGGCAGACCAGCAGCAGGTGGCAGCCGTCGGCCACCTGGGCCAGGGCGGCCTCAAAGCCCTCGGCCAGCTCGGCCGGGCACTGGCTGCAGAAGGGACTGCGCTGCAGCACCACCACCCGCGCCCCGGCGCCGAAGGGGGGGGTGCGGGCTTCCTCCAGGGCCTGGGCTGCCTGGCTGCTGTCGTTGCCATCGAGGCGGCTCAGGTTGAGGCTGGCCCAGCTGGGATCGAGCTGCTCCTGCACCAACGCCTCCACGGCGCGATTGCGGGCCGCCTCGTCGTCGCCCCAGAACAGGTGGATGGGCATGGGCTGGCGCTTGAGCAGCGGGTGGGACTCAGATCCGCAGGGCGCTGAGCACGGGGTGCTGGCCAGTTTGGGCCAGGGCGGGATGGTCGGTAACCAGCACCACCGCATCTGCCTGGATGGCGGTGGCCAGTTCGATGGCGGCGCTGTCATCCAGTTGCGGCTCCTGGCGGCGCAGGCGTACGGCCGCCGCCGCAATGGCCGCATCAACGGGCACCAGCTGCCAGTGCTGCGGGTTCTCGAATGCTTTGGCATAGCGCTGGGCCAGGGCCTCATCGCCGCAGGCCAGGGGACCCTCGAGCACCCGCATCAGGCTCACGGCGCTGACCACCCCGATCCAGTAGCCCGCCGCGATGCCCTGCATCAGGGGCTGGAGGTGTTTGCCGGCGCCCTTGGCGTCCGCCAGAAACGCCACCAGCGCCGTGCCATCGAGGGCGATTCGCGAGCCGTGGCCAAGGAGCCGTGGATTGAAGGCGCGTTGGCGTTGTCCTGGGGCCTGGGGGCCGAGGTTTTGAACCGGCTGCACGAAGGCCGGTGGTGGCGGTGCCGGCCGGGCCGGGTGGCGCTGGTTGGGGTCCCAGCAGCCGCGGCCGCTGCCCTGGAGGGCCATCAGGCTCTGCACTTGGCGCTGCCGCAGGCTCGGATCGGTGGGCGCCTGCCCGGCCAGGGGCACCAGGGCGGCCATGGGGGTGCGGTGCCGCTGAATCACGATGCGCTCGCCGGCCGCGGCCCGCTCCAGCAGCTCCGGTAGGCGCTTGCGGGCGGCCTCGACGCCCAGGGTGCTGGTGTCCGGGGTGCTGGCAGAGCTGCGCTGGGGTGTGTTCAAGCGTCTCCAGGATTCTGTACAGACTGTACGGTCTGTACAAGTTGTACAGATTTGCCGACAGTTTTGCTGACAGTGTTTGGTCGTTCATGGCCCCGTTCAGGCCAGGCCCTGCTCGCGCGACAAGGCAGGCGCTTTTGGTGCGGTAGAGCAGGCTCTTCTGGTGACTGACGAGGTTGTATGCCCGATGCCGGGGCCGAGTTTGATCATCCGATTTTTTGCGAGAGCCTGCGGCTGATTCGGGAGTTGCCTGGAACGGCGGCGGCGCTGGCGGCGCTCAGCACGCTGCAGCAGGACGTGCTGCTGCGGCTGATCCACAGCAGCGGGGATCCGAGCCTGGCGGCCGACCTGCGCTGGTCGCCGGGGGCCTGTGAGGTGGGGCTGGCGGCCCTAGCGGCGGGCGCGCCGATCCTGACGGACACGGCGATGGCGGCAGCGGCGGTGGCGCCGATGGCGCGGCGCACCTTCGGCAATCCGGTGCGCAGCGTGCTCGATTGGGCGCCTGATCAGGCGCCGGCGGGCTCCACGCGCACGGCCGCCGGGATGGCGGCGGCGCTGGCGGCGGACCTGGCTGAGCAGCGGCAGCCGGCGGTGGTGTTGATCGGCAGCGCCCCCACGGCCCTGGAGGTGCTGCTGGAGCTGGTGGCAGCGGGCAGCGTGCCGGCGCCGGCCCTG
>VGQC01000104.1 GCA_016882385.1 Cyanobacteria bacterium M_DeepCast_100m_m1_067
CGTGGGAGCCCACCAGCACCAAGCCCGGCAATGGCGCGCCATCGCAATCGCGGCGCCGCAGGCCCGCAAGGCCAGCTGCATCGCGGGGCTGGGGCGGCAGGGCGGCCAAAGCCTGAATCCAGCTCGCCGCCGCCTGGGACAGCACGGGCCGGGACGCGGCGCGAACAACTCCGGCCAAGGCCGCCAGCTGGGCGGGTCGCTCCGCATCCACCGCCACCACGGGCTGGTGCTCCAGGCCATTCAGCCACTGGGCCAGGTCGTGGCCACCATCCTGAGCCGCCCGGTCGAGCGCGGCAGCTTCGAGGCGGAGCACGTGCGCAGCGGGGATGCGGCCGCCGCTCTTCTCCTCCACCCAGGCCGGCAGGTCGCTGGTGCTGTAGCCAAACAGGCCATCGCGGGCGAAGGGCGTTTCGTGCACGGGCTGGCCATGCAGCAGGTGCACCCCGCCCGCGGTGGTACGCCCCCCATCCAAAAATGCCGGGATCAGCAGGGTGGCGGCGAACGGACCCAGCTCCGCGCTGATCACGTCCACCTCCAGGGGGAAATGGCCCCGCAGGGTGGAATCGCCGCGGCTCACCAGCCACCAACGCGCGATGCCGGCAGCCGGCAAGGCCGCCGCCAGGGCCCGGCAGATTTCGCGCACCCGGTTGGCAGCCGGCTGGGGCGCCAGGCCCCGGGTGTTGGCCAGCAGAAACAACAGCGGCGACGGGTGCCTCAGCCCCGCCGCCAGGGTGGTGGCATCCCAGCGCAGCAGCAGCGGACAGCTGTGCACCGTCTGGGAGCCGGTGGGGTCATCGTCGATGACGATGATTTTGGTGGGAGCGGCCATGGCACCATCGTGCCGTGATAACTCCGGAGCCCAGTGAGCTGCAGGAGCTGGTGCGGGCGCTGCACCAGCAGGCCACCCCCTGGCAACCCGCCGGCCTGGGCAGCCGCCTCAGCTGGGGGCCGCCGGTGGCCGACGGCAGCCCAACCGTGAGCTGCAGCCGCTTGCGCGGCATCGTGGAGCACAGCCCTGGCGATTTCACCGTGACGGCCCAGGCGGGCACACCACTGGTAGAGGTGCAGGCCGAGCTGGCCCACCACGGGCAGTGGCTGGCCCTCGACTGGCCCTGGGGCAGCGGGCCCGCCGGTGAAGCCAGCGGCAGCCTCGGCGGCCTGGTGGCACGCGGCTTGGCCGGTGGCCTGCGGCAGCGCTACCTGGGCGTGCGCGACCAACTGATCGGCATCGAGCTGATCCGCGCCGACGGCACCCGCGCCCGGGCCGGCGGCAAGGTGGTGAAAAACGTGGCCGGCTACGACCTGATGCGCCTGTTCACGGGCAGCTGGGGTGCCCTGGGCTTGATCACCAGCGTCACCCTGCGCACCCTGCCGCTGCCCCCCGAGCGGCGGGGCCTGTGGCTCAGTGGCCCGCTGGAGGCCCTGGGGCAGCTGAGTGGCTGGCTGCTGAGCTCCAGCCTCAGCCCCGAGCGAATCGACTGGTGGCGGGCCGACCCCGCCCAAGGGGGCGACACCGGGCTGCTGATCAGCCTGGCCAGCATCAACGCCCGCACCCTCGAGGAGCAGATCGCCTGCATCGCCGCCAAAGCCACCCCCTTTGGCATCGCCGCCCTGCCGCTGGAGCCGGCCGACCTCGATGCCCGCGTGGCCCACAGCCGTGGCCCGGGGCCCGCGGCCTGTGACTGGTTGCTGCGCCTGGCCGTGCGCCCCAGCCAGGCGCCCGCCCTGCTGGCCGAGTCCGCCCTGGCCAGCCTGCCGGCGTGCCTCAGTGCCGGCAGCGGGATCGGCACCACCTGGGCAGCGGCAGACCAACTGCCGGCCTACCGGGTGGAGGCGTTGCGCCGCAGCTGCCTGGGCTGGGGCGGCTACCTCACCGTGCTGCGCCAGCCGGCTGGGGCCCAGCTCCCAGCCTGGCTGGATGCCCCATCCCGGCCGATGATCGAAGCCATCAAGCGCCAGTTCGACCCGAAGCATCTACTGGCACGAGGTCGGCTGCCGGGGGTGCAGCCGCCGCCGCCCTGAGCCCATCCATCCATTCCAGCAGGGCCGCATTCACCAGCTCGGGCACCTCATCGTGGGGGCAGTGGCCCGCCTCCAGCACCACCTCGGTGGTGGCCGCAGGGGCATGGCGCTGGAAGGCGGCGCGGCGGCCTACGGCGTTGATCCAGGGGTCGCGGATGCCCCAGAGCAGCAGCAGCGGGCAACCCAGCTGGGCAAACAGCTCATCGAGGGGCTGGCCGCGGGGAATGTCGAACACGGTGCGGAACACGCCAAAGGCACCGGGATCCAGCGACGGCAGGCGGATCGCCTCCACCAGCGCGTCATCGACGTTGGTCTTGTCGATGTAAACCTGATTCAGGGTGCGGCGGATCGTGGCCGGCCGGCGCAGGTTTTCAAACAGCAGACGCTGCAGCACCGGGCTCTTCAGCAACGCGCCCCCGATCGTCTGACGGGCGATCGCGCCCCAGCCCTTGGGTGGCGCCTGCTCATCGCTGAAGGGGCCGGCAGCATTGAGCAGCGCCACCCCGGCGGCCTGCGCGCCGAGGGCCACCCCAGCGGCCAACGCCGAGAAACCCCCGAGCGAATTGCCCACCAGCACCGTGGGCCGGCCGATGCGCTCGCTCACGTAGGCGGCCAGCTGATCGCGCCACAGGGCGCCGCCATAGGCCAGCTCGGCAGGCTTGGCGCTGCGGCCGAAGCCCAGCAGGTCGATGGCATGCACCTCGTGGCGCTGGGCCAGCACCGGGATGTTGTAGCGCCAGTGGTCGGTGGAGGCGCCGAAGCCATGCACCAGCAGGATCGCCGGGCCTTCGGGCTGGGCTGGTGCCGCCGTGACGGCGTGGACGGGATGGCCGGCGTAGCTCCAGGGCTGCGGATTCGACACAGAAGCCACCATGCACGGCGCCAGGGTGGTTGATGCTAGGGAGAACCGCGGCGCGCCATTGCTCCTCACCAGCCCCGACTGGACGCCCTTCCTACCGGGGATCGCCCTCTGGGCCCTGGCGCTCTATCTGCCGTTGAGCGGGCCCCTGGCACGTCTGGAGGAGGCGCTGGCGGCAGGCCCCTTGCCCGCAGCAGCGCAGCAGGTGGCGCTGGTGGTCAGCAGCCTGCTGCTGGCCCTGGCGATCGGGGTGCTGGCCGACCTGGCCCTGAGCTGGGCCCTCGGCCCCGACTGGGCCAGCAGCCTGGGCCTGATCGCCGCCGGCTGGGGGCTGTTCACAGCACTCGCCAGTCGAGCCAGGGAAGGCGGGGAATGATGGCGGGCGTGGCGGCCCGATAGGCGGCGTACTCGGGGTGAACCGCCGCCAGTGCCCGCTCCTCCCGGCGCGCCTTGCCGCCCAGCACAGCCGCCAGGCCCAACAGCAAGGCCAGATGCAACAGGCTGCCCAGCGCCAGGGTCACCCCCAGCGAGCACAGCAGCACGGCTTGATAGAGGGGATGACGGCAGCGGCCATAGGCGCCGCTGATCACCAGAGGGGCGCCCGGGATCGGATCGGGCAGGGGCGTGAGGCTGGCTCCGAGACCCCAGAACGCCTGGGCCGCCAACACCAACCCCAGCACAAACAGCACGGCACCGGCGAGGGCCAGCGGCAGGGGCCAGGCATAGCCCCAGGCTCCCGGAGCCGGCCAGGGGGGCAGCAGGTGGGCCGTGATCAAGGCCAACTGGGCCAGCAGCCACCATTCGCCATGGCGGTTGTCAAGCCAGCCTCCCCAGCTCAACCCCCAGCGCCGCAGCGGGTTGGCCGGAGGCCTCAAGGGCGATTCAG
>VGQC01000105.1 GCA_016882385.1 Cyanobacteria bacterium M_DeepCast_100m_m1_067
GCACAACGGGTGTTGGTGAGTGAGCACCGGGCGTTTTCGGCCTTCGCCAGCCGCTACGGCATCCGAGAGCTCCCCGTGCTCGACACCTTCGCAACAGGCGGAACGCTGCGGCCCTCGAGCTTGGCCGCCATCAGCGCCGCCATCCGCAAGTCGGGCACCAAGGTCATCTTTGCCGAGGCGTTGCCGCCGTCGAAAACGTTGCGGCGGATCAGCTCCGTGAGCGGTGTGGCCATCGCCAAACAACCGCTGTTCGCCGATGGCCAGGCACCAGGCCAATCACTGATCCAAACCGCCACCGCCAACGTGTGCACCTTCGTGACCGCGCAAGGGGGCCGTTGCGATCAACAAACGGCATCTGCACTGCAACAACAATGGGCCGCGATTCGATGAGCAAACGACACACGATTCTCGTCGCAATGGCCTGCCTGGCCGCGGGCGCCTCACCAAGTCCAACCTGGGCCCATGCCACCGCAGGCGGCGAAGAACTCGCTCCAGGCGAATTTCGCGTTCGACCGTTGATCACGATCGAGGGCCACGCAGGGCTGGAGAACAACCTGGAAGGGCAGCCGCGCCACTACGCCCTGGACGGCCTGTTCGGCGCCGTCTTTGAATGGGGCCTCGATAACGAAGGCAGTTTTGCCATCGAAGCCCAGTTGGGGCCTGCCCTGGTGTGGGGTGAAGCCGAACACTTCTACGGGCGCGTGCATGTGGACGGTCATGGTGATCACCACGGAGAACACCACGACGGGGATCACGGAGGGCATCACAGCGATAGCCATTCCGACGGCAGCCCCTATCGCCGCACCGATGTGAAGGGGTATCTCCAGGCGCGCTATCAACCGAATGATCGCGTTGAGGTATCTCTTACCTGGTGGCCTTACTACGTCACCGGCAGCCAAGGCGATGACGTGGCTGGGCTGAAGAATGAGCTGGGAGTTCAAGCGATCTGGGCGCTGGGAGATGGCGATGTGAACTTTGCCCTGGGGGATGGCCTTGAATCGATCGTGGATGGGGTCTTCCTCTCGCTTGAAAACAGAACAGGCTGGGAAAGCGAAGGCACATATCTGGGCAATTACACCGATCCCTGGTTGGGTCTTGGCTTCAATATCGACCTGTTAAATATCACCCTCTCAGCCGGTCCACGCTTCTACAGCCCCGGCTCCTATGCCGGCTTGCCGTTCAGAACTGATTGGGGTGGAGAAATCGAGCTGGAGTATCCCCTGGCCAACTCTGTGGTGGTGTTTGCCCACTGGAAGCCGATCTACAGCAGCCAGGGAGGTGAAGGCTGGGGCGTGGGCTGGCAGCACCACATCGGCACAGGCATCAGCTTCAGCTTCTAGACGCTGGGCCAAACCCACCAACTTGCTCCTCCTTGGCAGCAAAGGCAATGCGTGTAAATCCCGATTGCCCTGCCCCTTGGGGTGTGGCGATGCTGCAGCCATCAACCCAGGGAGGAGCCAACCATGGCTGACAGCCCACCGCAGCACGCATCGAAGCAACGCTGACTGCAGGCCCCTGCTCCAACAGTCTTCACCCAACCGTGGGCGGGTCGTTCAGCCGGGCAAGAGAGCAGCCCTCGCCGCTGTGTCTCACCTCGTGCGCCTGACTGATCGACACTCCGTTTGCACCGCCTGAGGTGCCCCAGGAGAACCAAGAGCCCACACCTGGAACGTTCGGCCCCAGGCGCCAACGCCAGCAGCTTCAACCAACCCTTGCCATTGGAATGTTGATTTGTCCATGACCCTCGGGCGCTGCTCGGGGGTTTTTGGTGTGATTCCGTGGCTGGGCAGCACACAACCTCGTGCGGTGCCCCAAGGGCTCCTGAACGCTGGATCTGCTCCTGAAGGGGTCTGCGCTACCGATGATGCTCCGGTCCCGCGCACCACGCTGCTCCATGGCCCTGATCCCTCGTTGGCAGTACATGACCGACGACGCCAAAACACTCACCAAGCGCGCCGCCATTTCGGCGTTGGTGGTGCTTGGAGCACTGGTGCTGCTGCGGGCCCTGTTGCCCTGGGCGATCCTGGCCGTGGTGCTCTGGTGGATCTGGAAGGGCGTGAACCGCTCGTGATTGGAGCCACGCTTAGCACTCAGGTCTGCTTGTGCCAGATCCTCTCCAAGCGGCGGCGGAACTCAGCCTCGCTGAGCGGCCGGGGCAGCCGTTGGCGGCGCAGGGTGCTGCCGATCCACCAGATCTGCAATCCGCCAAAGGCCAAGGCAAACAACCCCAGCTGCACGGTGCCCCAGTTCAGCTGCTCCATCACCCCCTGTGCACTCTCCTGCTCTCAGCGATGTAAGGCCCATCGCAGCGCCGCCGCTGCGATGGTGATGCCCACCATGGTGTTCCAAAGCAGGGCATCGCGGGCGGTGAGCCGCTGCAGCACCCGGGGCAGCTGTTGATGACGAGTCGTCAACACAGCGGTGGTGACCACCAGGTAGGCGATAGGGAGCCCAAGGGCGATCAACAGCTCGATGATCATCACGACAACCTTGACCCGCGAGCGTATTAAAGAGCCTGGGCCAAAGCAGCAGGCAAGGCTGTATCCACACTGAGGACCCGGCCACCGAGATGCACCCGCTGGGCGATCACCCGTTCTGCGAGCTCCACTTCAAACGGCACAAATCCACCCTCTGGGCCGATCATCACCACAGCAGGATCAGGGGGCACATCCGCCAATGCACGCGGGGCCTCCATATGTGCCATCCAGCAGGGCCGGCCAGCGCAGAGATTCACCAGCTGATCTTCCACAAAGGGGCGAAATCGCTTGTGCAGATGCACCTGCGGAGCGATTGTGTCGCTGGCGCGCTCCATGCCAGCGAGCAGGGCCTCCTGCACCTTGCCTGGCCGAAGCAAAGGGCTCTGCCAATAACTCTTTTCCACACGCGCCGTGTTGATCAAATGCAGATTGGCCACACCAAATTCGGCCACGGTGCGCAGGATCCGGCGCAACATCTTCGGGCGCGGGAGAGCGAGCACCACATCGAAGCGATGGCGCGGCGGGGGAGCTTGATGCAGCTGAATATGAAGCTGCACCCCATCGGCATTCATCGCCTGCACAACTCCCTCACCCCGAAGCCCCCCAAGGTGCCCCACACGCACTGCATCACCCACCTGGAGCTTGAGCAGATGGCGCAGATGATCAGCACGGTGATCCCGCAATACAACGCAATCCGAACCGATCCAATCCTCGTCGCTAAGAAGAACAAGATTCATAGCAACATCGCACAGCCCACGCGTACCTGGCCCATCGCAACCTGCTTCCGAACCGTACCAGCCAGGTGAGCGATCCCAACGCAACAATCGAAATCAACCCTTGAGATTGATGGCACGGCTGAGCCGCTCTCGCCATGCTCTGGCACGACAAGAGACTCCATGGATCAGCAACTGGGGCGCGCCTTCAACAGCGAGGTTGTGCGGCGCGAAATCGAAGCCATCACCACCCTTGAGGAGGCCAAACGAGCGGCGCACCTGCTGCTGCAACAGATCGAGATCCAACGCCAAACCATGGACCTCTTGATCCGCATGGACTGGGACAGCAACGATCACGTCCACCCAACCAGCGACAGCGAGCAGGGCCCGTAGCCTCAGGGCACCAACCCGTGGGAACGGCATCGTGCAGAGCTGGCAGCTATGGGCCGCAGCCGCGGCACTGTTCGCCGCCATCACCGCCTTGCTCACCAAGCTCGGGGTGCAGAGCATCGATGCTGGGCTGGCCACGCTGGTGCGCACCCTGGTGGT
>VGQC01000106.1 GCA_016882385.1 Cyanobacteria bacterium M_DeepCast_100m_m1_067
TTCCCTCACCACGGCATTCAGCCTGATGGTGGGCGCCCTGGCTGGATTGCTCTACCTCTGGCTGCTGAGCTGCAGCGTCACCCGGCTGGGGGAAAACTCCCGCCGCATGAGCAAGGCCCAGCTGCTGGTGCCAG
Source organism: Cyanobacteria bacterium M_DeepCast_100m_m1_067 (assembly GCA_016882385.1). Lineage (GTDB taxonomy): Bacteria > Cyanobacteriota > Cyanobacteriia > PCC-6307 > Cyanobiaceae > Cyanobium_A. The sequence continues at coordinate 135 of VGQC01000106.1, forward strand.
TGGCTTTGGTGCTCGTCAGCTCCAAGGTCCCCCAGCTCTCTACCTTGCCGGCCCTGTTGGGCTTCCTGCTCTACAAACCGGCCGTCATCCTTCAGGCCGTCTTCGACACCTGAACTCCACACCGTTCAGTCGCCCCCGCGACCCCGAACTCCCCTTCGCTGGCTCCGATGCCTCTCCTTCTCCCCTTTGCTGAACTGGAGGTTGGTCAACACCTCTACTGGCAACTCGGCAACCTCAAGATCCACGGCCAGGTGTTCCTGAGCTCCTGGGTTGTGATCGGTGCCCTGTTGGCTCTCGTGGTGGTGGGCACCCGCAAGTTGGAGCGCGATCCCCGCGGCACCCAGAATCTGCTGGAGTTTCTGTGGGATTACATCCGCGACCTCTCCCGCGAGCAGATCGGCGAGAAGGCCTACCGCGACTGGATGCCGTTCATTGGCACCCTGTTTCTGTTCATTTTTGTGAGCAACTGGGGCGGAGCCCTGGTGCCTTGGAAGTTGATTCATCTGCCCAGTGGTGAGCTCGGAGCCCCCACAGCTGACATCAACACCACCATTGCGCTGGCGCTGCTCGTCTCGCTGGCCTACTTCTATGCCGGTTTGAGCCGCAAGGGACTGCGTTACTTCGAGTACTACGTGGAGCCGACGCCGATCATGCTCCCGTTCAAGATCGTCGAGGATTTCACCAAGCCTCTCTCCCTCTCCTTCCGTCTCTTCGGCAACATCCTTGCCGATGAACTGGTGGTGGCGGTTCTGGCCTTCCTGGTCCCCCTGATCGTGCCGCTGCCGGCCATGTTCCTGGGACTCTTCACCAGCGCCATTCAGGCCCTGATCTTCGCCACCCTCGCCGCTTACTACATCGGTGAGGCGGTGCACGAGGAGCACCACTAGGGGCTTCTGCCCAGCAGGGTCGCTCCGGCGCTCTGCTAAATCTCCCTCGCGCAGGTCCGGATGCACCCCGGGCCCATCCCTTCGGGGATGTCCCAGGCGCAGGGTTTCAATCCCGGTCCACTCCGCGCTGTCACGGCGCCTCCCATCCCCCACTCCACCATGGATTCCATCACCTCCGCTGCGTCTGTTGTGGCCGCTGGCCTGGCTGTCGGCCTCGGTGCCATCGGCCCCGGCATCGGTCAGGGCACCGCAGCTGGCGGCGCCGTTGAAGGCATTGCACGTCAGCCCGAAGCCGAAGGCAAGATCCGCGGCACCCTGCTGCTGTCCCTGGCCTTCATGGAAGCTCTCACCATCTACGGCCTTGTGGTCGCTCTGGTGCTGCTGTTCGCCAACCCCTTCGCCGGTTGATCGTTGCGTGAGTGGACGGAAGGTGGGGGCTTGAGCCCCTGCCCTCCCAGCCTCACCACCGCCCATCCCGCCCGATCGTTCCAGCGCCCTCGCCCCCATGACCAGCTGGCTTCTGCTCGCCGAAGCAGGTGTCCCGGAGGGAGGTCTGTTTGACCTCGACGCCACCCTGCCGCTCATGGCGGTGCAGGTGGTTCTCCTCACCTTCATTCTGAATTCGCTGTTCTTCCGCCCCGTTGGACGGGCCGTGGAGGAGCGCGAGAGCTTCATTTCCACCAGCCGCGCCGATGCCAAGCAGAAGCTGGCTCAGGTTGAGCGGCTTGAAGCCGACCTCAAGGAACAGCTCAAGGACGCGCGACAGCAGTCCCAGAAGTTGATTTTGGAGGCGGAACAGGAAATGGATCGTCTCAACCGCGACGCCCTGGCCGCCGCAACCGCCGATGCCAATGCATCTCGGGAGCAGGCTCGCCGCGAGATCGATGCCCAGCGGGATCAGGCGATGACCCAGCTCAACAAGGATGCCGACAAGCTCGGTGACCTGATCGTGTCCCGCTTGCTGGCCACCTCATGACCCTTTTGCTTCCCACCCTGCTCGCCAGCCATGGCGGTTTTGGTCTCAATCTCAATCCGTTTGAGACCAACATCATCAACCTGGCGATTGTCATTTTCGGCCTCTGGAAGTTTCTGCCCGGTTTCCTGGGCAGCATCCTCGAGCGTCGTCGCAACGCCATTCTGAGCGACCTTCAGGACGCTGAAGAGCGTCTGGTTGCAGCCACCTCGGCCCTGGCCCAGGCCCAGCAGGGCCTAGCGGCTGCTCAGCAGAAAGCCGACCAGATCCGCGCCGATGGCCAGGCCCGTGCCCAGTCTCTGCGGCAGGAGAGTGAGAAGCGCACCATCGAGGAGATGGCTCGCCTCAAGCAGGGTGCCATCGCCGATCTCAGTGCCGAGGCCGCCCGGGTCACCGACCAACTCCGGCGTGAGGCCGCCAACCGTGCGATCGCTAAAGCGCTGGCCACCCTGCCTGGAAAGCTCGGTAGCGACGCCCAGGCGCGGTTGATCGATCAGTCCATCAAGACTCTGGGGAAAGCCTGATGCCACTCCTCAACACGATTGCCACTCCCTACGCCGAAGCCCTGATCCAAGTGGCTGAGGCACGCAAGGAAACCGACATTGTGGCTGAGCAGGCCAAGGGTGTGCTGGCGGTTCTCCTTTCCAGTCCCGAACTGCGGGCGGCCCTCGCCTCTCCGGTGCTGGAGCCCGCGGCGAAGAAAGCAGCGCTGGCGACCCTGTTCAACGACCAGGTGACCCCATCCCTGCAGAATCTGCTCAAGCTGTTGGCTGACCGCCAGCGCCTGCCGATGCTCGATGCGGTGCTGGGTCGTTTCCTTGAGCTCTACCGCGAGCTCCGCAACATCACCCTGGCCAAGGTCACCTCGGCCGCGGTGCTCTCAGAAAAGCAACAAGCTGAGCTCAACAAAAAAGTGCAAACGATTGCCGGTTCGAAGGCCGTGGAATTCGATCTCGTGGTCGATCCAAGCCTGATCGGTGGCTTCATCGTCAGCATGGGGTCCCAGGTGATCGACGCCAGCCTTTCCGGTCAGGTGCGCCGCCTCGGCCTGGCGCTGGCCCAGGTGAGCTAGCTCGGCAGCCCATTCCGGACCTCCGGCACCCCTTCTCCGCTTCAACGCCTCTCCTTTCATCAGCTCCCCCTGTGGGGACTTCCTCCCATGGTTTCCATCCGCCCCGACGAGATCAGCGCCATCCTCAAGCAGCAGATTGAGGACTACGACAAGTCGGTTTCGGTCAGCAACGTCGGAACCGTGCTGCAGATCGGCGATGGCATTGCGCGGGTCTATGGCTTGCAGCAGGTGATGGCCGGCGAGCTAGTGCAGTTTGAAGACGGCACCGAAGGCATCGCCCTCAACCTGGAAGACGACAACGTCGGCGTTGTGCTGATGGGCGAGGGCCGCGGCATCCAGGAGGGCAGCACCGTCAAGGCCACCGGCAAGATCGCCGCCGTGCCCGTGGGCGACGCGATGCTGGGCCGGGTGGTCAACTCCCTTGGTCAGCCGATTGACGGCAAGGGTGACATCGCCACCACCGAAACCCGCCTGATCGAATCGATGGCGCCTGGGATCATCCAGCGGAAGTCGGTGCACGAGCCCATGCAGACCGGCATCACCGCCATCGACGCGATGATCCCCATCGGCCGCGGCCAGCGCGAGCTGATCATCGGCGACCGCCAGACCGGCAAGACCGCCATCGCGATCGACACGATCATCAACCAGAAGGGCGAAGACGT
>VGQC01000107.1 GCA_016882385.1 Cyanobacteria bacterium M_DeepCast_100m_m1_067
AGGCGCTGGGCATCGACCTGCTGAGCCTGAGCGCTCACAAGCTCTACGGCCCCAAGGGCGTGGGGGCCCTGCTGGTGCGGCCGGGGTTGCGGCTGGCACCCCAACTGCACGGCGGCGGTCAACAGGACGGGCGCCGGGCCGGCACCCTGCCGGTGCCCCTGATCGTGGGACTGGGGGAGGCGCTGACGGGGGCCGTGGCCGACAGGGAAGAGCGAGGGGAGCGGCTCGGAGCGCTGCGCGATCGGCTCTGGGCGGGACTGCAGTCCCTGGGGGGGGTGGAGTGCAATGGCGCCCTGGCCCCCCGGTTAGCCCACAACCTCAACGTGACGGTGCAGGGCGTCGACGGGGCGCGGCTGCACCGGCTGCTGCGCAGGCAGATCGCCGTGAGCAGCGGCTCAGCCTGCAGCCAGGGCTCCCCCTCACATGTGCTGACGGCCCTGGGGCGCTCGCGCCAGGAGGCGGCGGCCTCGATTCGCTTCGGATTGGGCCGGGGAACCAGCGCGGCCGACATCACCCTGGCGATCGACGCGGTGACAGGGGCTGTGCGAGAGCTGCGCTGACTCGCTCCGGGTCCATCAAAGCTTCACAAAGCGGATGCGCCCTGCTGTCTCTATCGCTACCGTCCGGGCCATCTGCCCTTAATCATGGCCCTCACCCCCTCCGGCGACAGCCGCCTGCGTGTGCTTCAGGCCGTGGAAGACGGCTGGGGCGCCTTCTGCCGGGCCCCCTGGGCCTTCCTGCTGTTTCAGGCCCTGGCGGGCCTGATCCTGCTGCCCTTCGCGGCCCTCACCGCCGTCGGCGCCGCCCGTCTGGCCAAGGTGGAGGAGCTGATGGTCGTCCACCCCGTTGGCGGCTGGATCGCGCTGATCGCCGGCGTGATCGGCTACGTGATCGTGGCCCTCTGGACCGTGGTGGGCCTCACCCGTGGCGCCTGGCTGAGCCTCGAAGGCCGCAAGCCCTGCTTCGGCGACTTCACCCGCTGGGACCGCCCCGCCAGCGCTCGGCTGCTGGGCTCGGCAATCCTGCTGGCGATCGTGGTGGCCGTGGCCGGCGCCATCGCGGCCCTGATCGGTGCCGGCCTGGGCAAGCTCAACGAAGCCCTCGCCGTCATCCCGATGATCGTGGTGGCGATCTTCTATGTGTGGCTACTGGTCACCCAAAAGTTCCTGATCCAGGTGTCCTTGCTGGGCACCTCCAAGGCCACCAACACCCTTGGGTCGGGCGTGAATGTGGTGAACCCCAGCTGGTGGATGGTGCTGTGGCTGGGCATCGTCGAAGGTGTGATCCATGCCATCGGCGGCCTGTTCAGCTACGGCGGTCTGCTGGTGGTGGTGCCAGTGGTGCTGTGCATCTCCACCGCCGCCTACCGCCAGCTGTTCGGCACGGAAGACCGTACCGGCCTGCTGCGCTGAACCCAGACTCTGGCGTTGGTGCATCGCGTCCGGGAGTTTGTACAGCTGTACAAACTCCCGGAGCAGCCTTGGCTCCTCACCCTTGGTCAAGACCGCCCCGCGGGGCAAGACGCCGCCGCGCAACCCGCAGCCGGGCGCTGCGGCTGCGCGGGTTGGCCTCCGCTTCCTCCAGCGTGGCCTGAAGCGCCTTGCGCGTCACCCGCTCCAGCCGCTCATCGGCCAGAAAGGCCGTTTTGACGCGGCGATCTTCGAGCGAGTGGAAGCTGATGATCGCCAGTACCCCCCCCGGCACCAACCAGTCGGGGGCGCTGTGCAACAACTTGTCCAACACGCCCAGTTCGTCGTTCACGGCAATGCGCAGGGCCTGAAACGTGCGCGTGGCTGGGTGAATCCGACCGCGCCGCGCCGCCGGCGAATAGCAGCCCGCCACCAGATAGGCCAGCTCCGCGGTGTCGCGCGGGCGGTCCGGATCCCCCCAAGGCCCCTGCTCTTTGATGCGCCGAGCAATGCGGCGCGACAACCGCTCTTCCCCATAGCCATAAATCAGATCGGCAAGCTCCGCCTCCTCGAGCCGATCGATCAACGCGCCGGCGGTCTCGCCACGCTCGGGGTTCATGCGCATGTCGAGCGGGCCGGCCAGCCGGAAGCTGAAGCCCCGCGCCGCCACATCCAGCTGGGGGCTGCTCACCCCCAAGTCGGCCAGCACGGCCACAGCCGGCTCGGCGGGCACGTAATCGGCGAAGTTCGTAGCCACGATCGTGGCGCGATCGCCAAACGGGGCGAGGCGCTCGGCGGCGGCGGCACGGGCGCTTGGGTCCTGGTCCAGCCCCACCACGCGCAAGCCGGGATGGGCCTGCAGCAGCAGCGCACTGTGGCCGCCGCCGCCGAGGGTGCAGTCGATCAGCGTGCCGCCGCCACCGGGCAGCGCCGCCAGCAGAGGCTCGGCCAGCACGGGCACGTGGGTGAAGGCCCCAGGGAAATCAGACAAGCGTGCGGCCGGAGACTGCGGGCGCTTCCTTCCTAAGATCCCGGCATTCGACCCTCAGGCCACGGCCCCATGACGCAGCTGGAGACGCGCACGGAGCCGATGGTGGTCAACTTCGGCCCCCACCACCCCTCGATGCACGGGGTGTTGCGGCTGGTGGTGACCCTCGACGGCGAGGACGTGGTGGACTGCGAGCCGGTGATCGGCTACCTCCACCGCGGCATGGAGAAGATCGCCGAAAACCGCACGAACGTGATGTTCGTGCCCTACGTGAGCCGCATGGACTATGCGGCCGGCATGTTCTACGAAGCGATCGTGGTCAACGCCCCAGAGCGGCTGGCCGATGTGCCAGTGCCGAAGCGCGCCAGCTACATCCGCGTGTTGATGCTGGAGCTCAACCGCATCGCCAACCACCTGCTCTGGCTTGGCCCCTTCCTGGCAGACGTGGGCGCCCAGACGCCGTTCTTCTACATCTTCCGCGAGCGGGAGATGATCTACGACCTGTGGGAAGCAGCCACCGGCCAGCGGCTGATCAACAACAACTACTTCCGCATCGGCGGCGTGGCCGCCGATCTGCCCTACGGCTGGCTGGAGAAGTGTCTCGACTTCTGCGATTGGTTTGGTCCCAAGATCGATGAATACGAAAAGCTGATCACCAACAACCCGATCTTCCGCCGCCGCATCGAAGGCCTCGGCGTGATCAGCCGCGAGATGGCGATCAACTGGAGCCTGTCGGGCCCGATGCTGCGCGCCTCCGGCGTGCCCTGGGACCTGCGCAAGGTCGACCACTACGAGTGCTACGACGACTTCGACTGGGCCGTGGCCTGGGAGAAAGAGGGCGACTGCTTCGCGCGCTATCGGGTGCGCGTCCAGGAGATGCGCGAGTCGCTCAAGATCGTGCGCCAGGCCTGCCAGATGATCCCGGGCGGCCCCACCGAAAACCTGGAAGCCCAACGGATGGCCGAAGGCAAGGGCGGCCCCTCCTCGGCCTTCGATCTGCAGTACGTGGCCAAGAAGGTGGCCCCCACCTTCAAGATCCCCGAGGGTGAGCTCTACACCCGCCTGGAATCAGGCAAGGGCGAGATCGGGGTTTACATCCAGGGCAACAATGATGTCACCCCCTGGCGCTTCAAGATCCGCGCCGCCGACTTCAACAACCTTCAGATCCTGCCCCACATCCTCAAGGGGGCCAAGGTGGCCGACATCATGGCCATCCTCGGCTCGATCGACGTGATCATGGGGTCGGTTGACCGCTGATTCGCTTGCCTGGTTGCTGCTC
>VGQC01000108.1 GCA_016882385.1 Cyanobacteria bacterium M_DeepCast_100m_m1_067
TGCAGCGGCTGCACGGCCCGCACCGGCCCGAAGCGCTCGGTGGTGTGGCTGCGGATCCAGCGGTCCAGCGCCGTGATCTCGCTGTCGTCGAGGCCGGAGTAGGCCTTGGCGAAGCTCACCAGCTGGGCCGACTCCTGGCCGGGGTCGCCATCCCACAGCCCGAAGGTGTAATCGCTGAACAGGTTGGCGCGGCGGCCGCTGCCGGCCTGGGCGTAGAGCAGCACCGCGTCCAGCGTGTAGGGATCGCGTTTGTGTTTCCACCAGTGGCCGCGTTTGCGGCCGGCCAGGTAGGGCGAGGCCAGGGCCTTGAGCATCAGGCCCTCGGCGGCGGCGGCGTTGGCCTGCTGGCGCAGCGGCTCGAGTTGTTCCCAGGCCGAGAGGGGCAGGCGGGGGGAGAGGCGCAGGAGCCCGGCTTCTGGAGTGGGTGTCGTCTGCTGGAGCTGCTGGTGGAGCTCCTCCAGGGCGGCCCGGCGTTGGCTCAGGGGTGTGGGGCGCCAGTCCTCGCCCCCTCGCTCGAGCAGGTCGTAGGCCACGAAGCTGGCTGGGCACTCCGCCAGTAGCCGCCGGCCCGGTGCCTTGCGGCCCAGGCGCCGCTGCAGCTGGGCGAAGGGGGCCGGCAGATCGGCCGCGGCCGGCCACACCAGGATTTCGCCGTCGAGCACCGTGCCCTCCGGCAGGGCCGCACTGGCGGCCACCAGCTCGGGGAAGGCGCCGTTGATCAACTCCTCGCCGCGGCTCCACAGGAACCCCTGGCCGGCCCGGCGGATCAGCTGGCCGCGGATGCCGTCAAATTTCCACTCCGCCAACCACGCCGTGGCCAGGCCGGGCAGGGGGCTGCCGCTGCGATCAGCATCGGGCCCCACCTCCAGCGGCGAGGCCAGGAAAAAGGGATAGGGGCGGCTCGGTACCGCCTCGGCCTCCCCGGCCGGGGCCAGCAGCGCCCGATAGGCGCCGGCACTGGGGCGGAAGCCGCCCATCAGCCGGTGCTGCAGCAGCGCTTCCTCCAGCCCGCTGAGCTGGGCCAGCGCCCGCAGCACCAGCCCCTGCCCCACCCCCACCCGCAGCCCGCCGGTGAGCAGCTTGTTGGCCACCAGCAGTTCGGCCGGGTTCAGGCCCCGCCACAGCCGGCGCACCGCGTCGGCCTGGGCCTCGCCGTCGAGGGCGGCGGCGGCGGGCAGCAGCAGCTCCATCCAGCGGTGCAGCGGGGCGGTGGCGGGATCCCGCTCTGCTGTGGCGTCTGGGCTTTTGGGGGCCACCTGCCGCCAGAGCAGGGCGATGGTTTCGGCTGAATCGCCCACGTGGGCGTAGCAGTCGTCAAACAGCCATTCCGGCAGCGAGGAGCCCTCCAGGCAGATCTGGCGCAGGCGCCGGCCGGTGATCAGCCGCTTGCCCTGCTTGCCCAGCAGCACATGGAGGGCCCAGGCGGCGTCCGACGCATCGGCGCTGGCGAAGTAGGCGGCCAGTGCCTCCACCCGGGCACCGGTGCCGCTGCGGCCATCGAGCTCGCTGTAAAGCGCGGCGAAGCGGCGCATGGTCAAGCGGCGGGATCTGGGGTTTCGTTGCTGGGCGCGTGGCCGCCCTCCAGCGGCTCGGCGTTGATCCCCTCCACCTCGCGCAGATAGCGGGCCAGGCCGTCGCTGTTGCCGTGGGTCACATACACCTGGCGGGCGCCGCTGTCGTTCACGCTCTGGATCAGACCGGGCCAGTCGGCATGGTCGCTCAGCACGAAGCCGCGCTCATAGCCCCGCCGCCGCCGCGCACCACGCACCGCCATCCAGCCGCTCACAAACGCCGTTTGCGGCAGCTTGAAGCGTTTCATCCACACCGAGCGATGGGCCGAGGGCGGCGCGATCACCAGCCGTCCGGCCAGGGAGTCTCCTTTGCCGAGGGCGCTCGCCGGCAGGGTGGGCGGCAGCCCCACGCCGGCCTCCCGGTAGGCCGGCATCAGTGCCTCCACCGCGCCATGCAGCAGGATTTCGTTCCCTGCTGCGCCCGGCCCGCCTGGCTCCCCCACACCGATGGCGGCCAGCTCCGCCAGCAGTCGCTGGGCCTTGCCGAAGGCATAGGCAAACAGGATCGAGGGACGCTCCGGCGCCGCCTGCCACCACTGCAGGATCTCCTGAGCCACCACCGCACCGCTCTGCCAGCGGTAGATCGGCAGGCCGAAGGTGGCCTCGCTGATGAACACATCGGCCGTCACCGGCTCGAACGGCGCACAGCTGGGGTCGGCGCAGCGTTTGTAGTCGCCGCTCACCAGCCAGCTCTCAGCGCCCGCCTCCAGCCGGATCTGGGCGCTGCCCAGCACATGCCCCGCGCTATGAAACGACACCCGCGCGTCGCCGATGCGGTGCAGGGTTCCGTAGTCGACCGGGATCAGGTTGATGCCGGCGCCGAGCCGCTGGCGCAGGATCGCTTCGCTGGCGCCGATCGCCCAGTATTCGCCGCAGCCCGGTCGGGCGTGGTCGGCGTGGGCATGGGTGATCAGCGCCCGCGGCACCGGCCGCCAGGGGTCGATCCAGGCCGCCGCCGCCCGGCAGTAGAGCCCCTGGGGGGTGAGCTCCAGCAGGCTGCCGGCGGGGAGAGGCATCGCCCCATGCTGCACCTCACCACGCGCACCTGGCGCCTTGCCGCTGATGTGGTGATGCGCTGATTCTTTGATGTAACATCGACGTCTGGTCGGTTGTGCTCTGATGCGCACCACGCTGGATATCGAAGACGACGTGCTGGCGGCAGCCAAGGAGCTCGCGCGTCGTCAAGGCACCTCGGCCGGTCAGATGGTGTCGCTGCTGCTGCGTGCCGCCCTCACTGGCACCGGGGATTCAGCCCACCCCCCAGCGGCTGAAGTGCCTGGAATTGCGGGTTTTCGGCCGTTCCCTGCTCGCGGTCAGGTGGTCACCAACGACACGATCGATCGCCTGCGGGATGAGGCGGGCCTCTGATGGCTCACGCCCTGCTCGACATCAATGTGGTGATCGCTTTGCTGGATCAGGGCCATGTGCTGCATCGTGCGGCCACGCGCTGGCTCGAGCGGGAGATTCAGCACGGTTGGGCCACCTGTCCGATCACGGAGAACGGCGTGGTGCGGATCATGGCCCAGCCGGCCTATCCCAACGCTCAGCCCACCGCCCAGGTGGCTGAGCGCTTGGCAGACGCCTGCCGCGATCCCAGTCACCGGTTCTGGCCCGAGCCGATCAGCCTGCTGGAGGCAGGACTGATCCGCTGGGAGCGCCTGCTGGGGCCACGCCAGATCACCGATGCCTATCTCCTGGCCCTGGCCGTGCACCATGGCGGCCGTTTTGTGAGCTTCGATCAACGCATCAATCCCGATGCGGTGCCAGGAGCCGGTGCCGGCCATCTCTGCATCATCGATTGCGAATGAGCCTCTGGTTCAGCGCTGATCAGCCTTCATCCCAGAGGCTCTGCAGCGACCAGGGGCTGCCCTCCAGCAGCCAGAACGCCCGCGGCCGTGCAGTCGGCCACCAGGGCTGGCTGTTGCAGTAGGGGGTGCCGTTCCACCTGATTCACCTCCGCCTCGTTGCAGGAGTGGGTGCTGCGCACCACCTACGAGGCTCTGGCGATGAACGGCGTGTTTCTCGAGGGCAGCCTGCTCAAACCCTCGATGACCTGCCCCGGTGCCTTATGCCCCGAGCAGGCCAGCGCAGA
>VGQC01000109.1 GCA_016882385.1 Cyanobacteria bacterium M_DeepCast_100m_m1_067
CCGCCAAGCCGGCCAGCCTGGAGACGATGAACGACCTGGCTCTGGCCGCCGCCGTCAACGTCTGCGAACTGGCGGTCGAGCAGAAGGTGCCCGTGCAAAACGCCGTGATCTCCAACGCCAAGGCGATCACCTACGTGGTCACCGCCACCCACGGCGGCCAGATCGCCGGTGCGGGCAAGTTGGAGGCCTCCCAGATCATCAACGGCACCATCGTGCAGATCGTGGGCCGGGTGAAGCAGGGCTGTTACCCGAAGATCACCACCGCCGACAAGAAATTCGTCGATGACGTGATCGCGCAGTTCTCGGCCCAATCCAAGCAGCAGCAGAAGTAGGAAGTGCACGACTGGGACTGGGGCCCGTAACCGGTGGGGGCCCCTTCAATCGGGATCTGACTCTTCCGGCTGGTTTTCGGGCAACAATTGGGCCAGCAAGCCGGCGGCCATCAACACCCCCCCGAGGCTCAGGGCCAACATCTTGTTGCTGGCTGCGGGTCCATCACTCCATACGCCGGCCGCCAGGAAGGCTCCGCCCAGCAATAGGGAAGGCACCAGCACGATGCCTTTGGCAGTGCGGTTCAAACTCACGGCATCAACCCAAGCAACAGGATCAGGCGCCGAGATTGGCACAATCGCCGCTGGGATCGGCGTCAGCGGCAACCTGAGCCAGCCCGGCGGCAACCAAACCGCTGGCTAGATCGGTGGTACCGGCGGAGGCAGAAAGGGTCTGCACCCGGGCTAGCAGCACCCCCTGGTTTTGGCCCATGGGCCGCAGATTGACCCGAGTGCGTCGCGGTGCGGCCTGACGCAGCCAATCCACAGCCTCACCCTGCTGGGCCTCGGGCACCACGATGCAAGCCAACTGGACGGTGTAGCTGCGGTTCTGATCACCCAGTTGCAAGAGGGTGGCTCCCCGCACCTGCAGGATCTCCGCCGCCAGCGCCACACCAGGCCAGAGCAACAGGACAAGGGCCGCGGTCAGTGCCGCAAGCCACCTCAAAGCTTGGCGCCGCAGTTGGGGCAGAACAGATGGGCGCTTTCGGTGGTGCTGCCACAGGCATGGCAGTGGCGGGTGGTGTCGATCGCCAGCTCGGGATGGCTGGGCAAGCCCACCATCTGGGCGTTGCTGGCGCCGGGGGGCACCATCGGGTAGCAGTTTTCGTTGCGGCGCACCTTGACGTCAATGAACACAGGGCCGGGATGGTCGAGGGCCGCCTGGAGCTGCTGACGCAGCTTGGCCCGATCGTCGATCAGCACGCCCCGCACCCCGAAGGACTCGGCCAGGGCCGCGAAGTTGGGCATGCCACCGGTCATCTCGGAGGCGGAATAGCGCTCGCCGTAGAAGCTTTCCTGCCACTGGCGCACCATGCCCTGCCAGCCGTTGTTGAGCACCACCACCTTCACCGGCAGGTTGTACTGGCTGAGGGTGCCCAGCTCCTGGATGTTCATCAGGATGCTGGCGTCGCCGGCCACGCAGATCACCTGCTCATGGGGGAAGGCCGTTTGCACACCCATGGCGGCGGGCATGCCAAAGCCCATGGTGCCCAGGCCCGCCGAGCTGATCCAGCGGCGGGGGCCGTTGTGGAGAAACTGGGCCGCCCACATCTGATGCTGACCCACATCCGTGGTGTAGAAGGCATCGGGCGCCAGCTCGCGCAGGGCCACCACCACCTCCTGGGGGGCAATGTCGCCCTCGGGAGCGGGCACCACCAAGGGGTAATGCTGCTTCCAGCTGTCGATCCGCTGCAACCAAGCTTCAGTGCGGCCTTCGCTGCTCTCACCGGCAGACGCCGCCAGCAGAGCCTCCAGGGCGGCCTGCACATCGGCAACCAGCACCACATCCGGCAGGCGGGTCTTGCCCATTTCCGCCGCATCGATGTCGATGTGAATCACCTGGGCCCGGGGGGCGAAGCCATCGAGCCGGCCGGTGACGCGATCGTCGAAGCGGGCGCCGGTGGCGATCAACAGATCGCACTCGGTGACCGCGAAATTGGCGTAGGCGGTGCCATGCATGCCCAGCATGCCCACCGCCAGGGGATGCTTCTCATCGAAGGCCCCCTTGCCCATCAAGGTGGTGGTGACGGGCAACCGGAAGCGCTCAGCCAGCTGTTTGACGGCACCATGGGCGCCGCTGCTGATGGCGCCCCCACCCACATACAGCAGGGGACGACGGGCCTGACGAATCAGCGTCAGAGCCGCGGCGATCGCCGCAGGATCGGGGCTGGGGGGCAGCTTGAAACCGGCAGGGATGGCCGTACCAGGGGCCACCGGGGTGTAGTCGAATTCCTCAAGGCCCACGTCCTTGGGCACGTCGATCAGCACCGGGCCGGGGCGGCCGCTGGCTGCGATCAGGAAGGCCTCGGCCACGATTCGGCCGATATCAGCGGGGTCGCGCACCACCCAGGAGTGCTTCACGATCGGCAGGGTGATGCCGAAGATGTCAGTTTCCTGGAAGGCATCCGTGCCGATCGAAGCCCGCGGGACCTGCCCGGTGATCACCACCATCGGCACGGAGTCCATCTGGGCGGTGGCAATGCCGGTCACCAGGTTGGTGGCGCCGGGGCCGGAGGTGCCGAAGCACACACCCACCTTGCCGGTGGCGCGGGCATAGGCGTCGGCGGCATGGGTACCGCCCTGCTCATGGCGCACCAGGATGTGCTTGAGCCAGCCACGGGCTTCGGCCTTGTGCAGCTCGTCGTAGATCGGCAGGATCGCGCCGCCTGGGTAGCCGAAGATGTGCTCCACCCCATGGCGATGCAGCGCATCCATCAGGGCATAGCCGCCACTAACACGCTGCGGAGGGCTGGCCGCAACGGGCGAGCTGTCGCCATGAGAGGCAGCAGGGGCGGACTGGGCCGCAGGAGTGAGGGGCGTCAGCGTCACGGCTGCAGCATGCCAACCACTGAGGCTGGTTCACGAACTACGACAACCCTAGGTGCCGGCGCGGCTTTTGACGCGGCCGGCCGCCATGGCCCGCAGAATCTGGGCGGGATCGAGCCAGCGCCCGCCGTGACGCATGCCCCAGTGCAAATGGGGGCCGGTGGTGCGACCACTCATGCCCACATGGCCGATCAACTGACCGGTGCGCAACCGTTGCCCCTGGCGCAGGGCCACGGGGCCGCTGCGATAGGTGCGGCCAGCCACTTGGCCGGCGAGGTGGCAATAAATGTGCTCGTAGTCCCCCGAGCGAATCACCAGGCCGATGCCACAGGCTCCGTCGTGGATCACGTCCTGCACCACACCGGCCCACCAGTTGCGGATCGGCGAGCCCATCGGGGCAGCGATGTCGAGACCGTAATGGGGTTCCACCCGGCCCCAGGGCCCCGTACGGGTGCCGAAGTGGCTGGTGTAGGCCAAAAAGCTGGTCACCGGAAACACCCCCATCTGCCAGCTGGCTTGCGCCAGCGCCGTGCCGCAAGCCAGCTGAACGGTGACAACCACAGCCGCACAGGCCAGGCTGGGCCATGAACCAGTTCTTTCACCCCTGCAAAA
>VGQC01000110.1 GCA_016882385.1 Cyanobacteria bacterium M_DeepCast_100m_m1_067
GCCTCGGCCACCTTCGGCAGCGACAGCTCCTGCACGGCCACCAGGATTTCCCGTTTAGCGCTTCGGATGCTGGCCAGCACAAAGGCTTCGAGATCGTCCCCCTGGCGCCACTGGCCACTGATCGGGCTGCGGTAGCGGCTGGTGTCGTTGTGGTTGAAGGCTAGCTCGATGCCCTCGGGCAGGGGCCTTGGTGGGGCCGGCTGCCCTTGCAGCTGGGCCTCAGCGCTGCAGCCGGCCATGGCTAGGCCCAGGGCGCTCAGCCAGGCGAGCGGGTGGCTCAGGGGGTTGGGGTGACGAGCGGTGTTGGTGATGGCGGCCTGCTGCGGCTGCCCTCAGGGTTCCCACGCCCTGTCCATGGACTGGTTGAGGCTGGGGGCTCAGTGGTGGCCAGGCATCTCGGCCGTGCGCAGCATCAGCACAAACCAGGCGGTGCCGATCAGCACGGCGCTGAGCATGGCGGCCGGAAGGCCCACGCGCATCAGCACCACGGGCACGATCAGCGGAAAGGCCAGGGCCCCTGCCATGGGGGTGAGGGCAACGGTTGCTCGTTTGAGAGATCCAGCGCGTTTCAGAACCATTCGCTGATGGCCTTGTCGGCAGGGTTGCTGTTGTCTTCCGGGGTGGAGCGGTTGAACTCGAGCGTGATGTTGCGCTTCTGCTCGCCGTCTGCGGCCACCGCCTCGATCGGATAGAGCTGTTGACCATCGCGGAAAGGCACCTGCACGCGGAAGGTGCCATCGGCGGAGAGCGGCACGTCTTCGCCGCCGATGGTGAGGCGCGCGGCCGGGTCGGTGGCGCCGTAGACGATCAGCTCCGCATCAGCCACCAGCCAGAAGGAGCGTTGCCGTGAGGCCACCCCGCCGATGCCGGATTCGTGGCGACCGCTGGCCCAGATGCCGGCTCCAGAGGCGTTGAGTTCGCTGGTGTCGAGACCGGCTTGTTCGAGTTCGTGGAAGGCCTCGGAGCCGCGGCCCAGGCGCCGCCAACGGGACGTTGCCGTTTGGTAGAGGCGCTCGTGCAGGCCGGCGTCAGCCGGTTCCATGGGTGTGGGCAGGGTGGCCGGAGCGGTGTCGAGCGAGAAGGGCACGAACTGGTCGAGGATCTGCTCACTGGGGTGCAGGGCCGGAACCCGAGCCACCGACGAGAAGGCCAGCGAGATCCAGCCCCCGCCGGAGCCTTTGCGGTAGCCCAGTTCCACCCGGTAGTCGCGATCGCTCAGGGGCACCGGCAGATACCACTCGGTGGCATGGCTATCCACCACCACCTCCTGCAGGGTGTGGGGGTGGGCAGAGCCTCCCGCCAGTCCGGTGACATCGGCCACCCGCAGGCACAGCTGGGACGCGCCGGCGGCCAGCGCTTCACCCCGATCAGCTTCGGAGATTTCCCAGAACACGTAGGCCCACTGGGGATCCCGGGGCAGGAACACCACGCTGGTGCTGGACGCCGAAGGGCGTGGTGCCGAAGGCAACTCGGCTTCGATCGCCTTGAGGGGGCGGGGGCTGTCGTCCTGTCGCCGGTTGATGGCCGCCAGCAGCTCATCCTTTGACTTGCGGCTGTAAAGGCTCACCCCAAGATCGCTGGCGACCTGGCGCAACTGCCGCAGGGTCATGCGTGCCAACGAAGTAAGGGCTTTCGTCACGGCGATAGATTTCTTTTGGGATCAGTGTGGTCAACTCTCCCATTGCCGGTGGTTTTTGCCCTGAGCCGTCAGTGGATGCTGACGGGTGGGTGCAGCAGCTCTGGCGTCTGACGCGCACAAAAAAGGCGGCCCGGAGGCCGCCCCTTGTTGGATTGGTTGCTGCGCTCAGCGGCCGATGCTGCGGTAGGGCACCTTGGACAAGTAGTCCATGCTGGTGTTGCCGGACGCGCCACCTTGGCTGCGCATGGCCGGCAGGTTGCGCACCCAGGGCAGGTAGTCCTCGGGGAAGCCGCCGCGGCGCTGGCGGGAGCGGGCCGGAATGCTCTTGGCGGGGCCACCGGTGTACACCACCTGGGGGAAGCCCAGGATGCCGCGGTAGTAGGCCTCGTAGCGGGGGCTGGTGATGTTGAACGGGGTCTCGCCCAGGTCCCGGGAGCCCACCACCCGGTTGCGGTGATAGGGAACCGTGTCGTAGCCGAAGGCTTCCAGGTATTCCTGGCTGTCGAGGATGTCGTCCACCATGCCGCGGACGCCGCGGGTCATCAGCACGGCCGACCAGGCGATCTCTTCGGATTTGCCGTGGGTGGTGCGACCCAGCAGCTTCTCCACCAGGTGGCGGACCACCCGGTAGTTGCTGTTGAGGTTGTAAAAGCTGCGATTGAAGGTATCCGACAGGCACAGCGAGCGGATGAAATCCCGCACCGTGATCTGACCATTGCGTAGCTGCGACTCCAGGCTGCGGTCGCGGTCGACCTTGAAGGCGTGGAAGAAGATCTGGCGGTAGGCCGCTTCAATCACGAACTTCTGGTTTTCGCGGTCCATGGCCTTGTCCATGGACATGGCTTTCGGGTCCTCATCCGAGCCCACCCTCAGCGGGTTGACCCGCGAGTTCTTGGTGGTGGGCGCGTACTTCAGGAGGGGCAGGGCCACACGACATCAGCATCCGTCGTTACCGATGGTAGAAGTGCGGCTGGGCCTGGGTTCGGCCGCCTCAGGCAGGGCTCACAGTCCGTAACGTTCATCACCAGCCCAGGGGCGACAGCGGCTGCCCCGCCGCCGGCTCTTCGGCTGCCCTGGCTGCGGCCGGGCCTGGCACGTCCAGCACCCGGGTTTCCACGCAGAACGAGGCTGTGTTGGAGAGGCCCTCCACGGTGCTGGTGCGCAGCCGCACATCCGGCCCGGCGAAGCTGAATCGCTCCAGGCTGTTCATCGTTTCGTAGCTGGTGGTGAGCAGCAGGCCATCGCGCCCATCCATGGCGAAGTGCCCTGCCACGGGAGCCGTTTCGGCATAGCCCCGATCGCGCAGCAACAGGCCTGCCCGGCCCCGTTCATCGGTGGGGATCAGGCCGAACACGCTCTCCCCCTCGTGGGCTTCCCCGGCCTTGTCCCAGGCCATCGAGGCGTTCCAGGTGACCCGGCAGCCGCCCACCAGGCGGCCGGGGTCTTCGCCGTGCAGTTCGGAGATGGCGATCAGACGGGGGTCGTGGGCGTCCAGTTCCACCACCTCGATGAAGGAGCCGCCCGCTTCAGCCCGCCGGTGCAGCAGGTGGTGGCTGCTGCGCTGGGAGCGCCAGCGGCCGCAGCTCAGCCTGAAAAAGCTGAGGGCATCGGCGATCGAGGCGGGGCGGATGTTGTCCACGGGGGTGCAGTGGCTGTGGCGATGATCGCAAGGCGTGGTGGGGAGCGGCGGTGGCGATCGGTGTGGCTGCTGCCCTGGCCGCCGCCCTCTGCTGGACCCTGGCCAG
>VGQC01000111.1 GCA_016882385.1 Cyanobacteria bacterium M_DeepCast_100m_m1_067
CACCGACCCCTGCGTGCACTGCGGCTTCTGCCTGCCCACCTGCGCCAGCTACCGGGTGCTGGGCACGGAAATGGATTCGCCCCGCGGGCGCATCCATGCCCTGAAGGCGATCGAAGCCGGAGAGCTGCAGCTCGATGCCACCGTGGCAAAGCATTTCGACAGCTGCCTGGGCTGCTTTGCCTGCGTCACCGCCTGCCCCTCTGGGGTGCGCTACGACCAGCTGATCGAGGCCACCCGGCCCCAACTCAACGCCCCGGAGCTGCGCAGCCCGGCCCAGCGAACCTTTCGCAGACTGCTGCTTGCCCTGCTGCCCTACCCAAACCGGCTGCGGGCAGCCCTGGCGCCCCTTCGTGCCTACGCCGGCACGCCGCTGCAAGCCCTGGCGCGCCGCAGTGGTCTGCTGCGGCTGCTGGGGCCCCAGCTGGAAGCGATGGAACAACTGCTGCCGCCGCTGGCCCCCGAGGCCTTCCGCGACGCGTTCCCCCAGGTGGTGCCCGCCCAGGGCGAACGCCGCGCCCGGGTGGGGCTGGTGCTGGGCTGCGTCCAGCGCCTGTTTGATCCAGCCGTGAACGAGGCGGCGGTGGAGGTGCTCAGCGCCAACGGCATCGAGGTGGTGATCCCACCAAGCCAGGGTTGCTGCGGCGCCGCCACCCACCACCAGGGAGAACTGGCGCAAACACGCGAGCTGGCCACCGACCTGATGGCGAGCTTCGCCAGCGTGGGCCCTTTGGATGCGGTGCTGGTGGCGGCCTCCGGCTGCGGCCACACCCTCAAGGCCTACGGCTCGATCCTGGAGAGCCCCACAGCAGCAGGCTTCGCCGGCCAGGTGGCCGACATCCAGCAATACCTGGCCCACGTTGGGCTGAGCGAGACGTTCCGGGCACGCCTGGCCCCCCTGAACCACCCCGACGGCACCCCCGCCAGCGCGGAGCTTCCCCTACAGGTCGCGTTCCACGACGCCTGCCACATGCTGCACGGCCAGGGCATTCGCGAGCAGCCGCGGCAACTGCTGGCCGCCATCCCCCACATCCAGCTGCGGGAGGCGATGGAGGCCGGGGTGTGCTGCGGCAGTGCCGGCATTTACAACCTGGTGCAGCCCGAGGAAGCCGCTGAGCTGGGCCGGATCAAGGCGGCCGATCTGGCCAGCACCGGCGCCGAGCTCGTGGCCAGCGCCAACATCGGCTGCAGCCTGCAACTGCGCCGCCACCTGGGCGAGGGCGACTTCCCGCAGCCAGTGCTGCACCCGATCGAGCTGCTGCAGCGCAGCTGGCGAGCCGGCCAGCACCCATGAGCCAGCCAGGCCCAGGCCGGCTGCTGGACATCCTGGGCTTGGGCTTCGGCTTGGCCGGCGCCGTGGGCGGCACGATCGGCGCCGGCATCCTGCGCACACCTGGCCTGGTGGCGGCCCAACTGCCTAGCCCGGCCCTGGTGCTGGCGGTGTGGCTGGCCGGAGGGCTGTATGCCCTGCTGGGGGCGGTGTGCATCGCCGAGCTGGCGGCAGCCCTGCCCCAGGCCGGTGGCTGGTATGTGTACGCGGAGCGGGCCTTCGGCCGGCAGGTGGGATTCCTGGTCGGTTGGACCGACTGGCTGGCCCACTGCATCGGCCTGGCCTGGGTGGCCACCACCGTGGGGGACTACGGCCTGGCCCTCCTGCCGGCGGACCTGCTGCCGGCGGGGATGTCGCTGGAGGGCAGCATCAGCAAGGGCCTGGCCCTGCTGGCGATCGGCCTGTTCAGCCTGATCCAACTGCGGGGCCTACGGGCCAGCAGCGCCAGCCAGGAACTGCTCAGCCTGGCCAAGGCGGTGGCCTTTCTGGCCCTCGTGGCGGCCTGCTTCCTGCTGCCCATCCCCACAGCGCCCCCCATCGAGCTCCCCGCCCCTGCGCCCATGGCGGCGGTGGGCTGGCGGAGCCTCAGCCTGGCCGTGGTGCTGGCCCTGCAGGCCGTGATCACCACCTACGACGGCTGGGCCAGCCCCGTCTATTTCGCCGAGGAATTCAGCGAACCGGGGCGTGATCTGCCCCGCTCCCTGATCGGCGGGGTGCTGGCGGTGCTCGTGCTCTACCTGCTGATCAACCTGGCCCTGCTGCACGTGCTGCCGATCGCCCAGCTGGCCAGCTCCAGCCTGCCGGCCGCGGCCGCGGCCCAGGCCCTGGCCGGCCCGCTGGGGGCCCTGCTGATCACAGCCATCGCGCTGGTGTCGCTGCTGGGCCTGATCAACACCGTGGTGATGGCCGCCCCACGAATTTTGTTTGGCCTCAGCCGTGATGGCCTGCTGCCCAGCGCTGTGGCGGCAGTAAACGGGGGCGGCACCCCAGCCATCGCCCTGCTGATCACCAGCACGGCGGCCGCGGCCCTGGTGCTGGCGGGCTCATTCGAGCGGCTCCTGGCCATGGGCGCCGTGCTCTACGTGAGCCTGCCGCTGGCGGGCATCGCGGCGCTGCTGGCCCTGCGCCGCCAGGAGCCCAACCTGCCGCGCCCGTTCCGCACCTGGGGTTACCCCCTCACCCCCCTGCTGGTCGCCGCGGTGTCGCTGGCCTTTCTGGTCGGCACTGCCCTGGGCGACTGGGTCGACAGCCTCGCAGCCCTGGTGCTGGTGGCCCTGGGCTACGCAGCGTCTCAGCTAATCCGCATCCCCCAAGCCGGGCGGTGAGCCCTGCCCCTCCATCCAGCGCCAGGCCTGCTGGAGGGTGCCTGTCTCGCCCAGGTTTCCGGGGAAGGTGAGCACGGGCAAAGCCGGCACAGCCGCGTCCGCGGGCGTCAGCACCAGCGACAGCCCCGGCAGCAGCTGGCCCTGCAACTCCACCGCCGCTAAGGCAAGGCCATCGGCCAGCAGGGTGTGGCTGGTGATGCCACCCTTGCTGATCACATAGCCCAGCTGGGGCGCCAACGCCGCCGCCAACCGCGCCATCAGCGCCGCCAGGGCATCCCCAAGCCGGCGCCGCTCCTGAGACGAAGCGCAGGCCAGCTCCCCTCGGCTGGTGGCCAGCACCGGCGTGCGGCCCTGGGCCAGCAGGGCCTGCAGCTGCACCAGCCAGCTCTGCTCCAGCGAAGCCAGCAGCTCCGCGGCTGCCGGCCCCTCGAGCACCCGCTGAACTTTGGCCACATCCAGCTCCACCAGGGCGCAATTTGGCTCCCGCAGCAGGGCAGCCAACTGGGCATCAGCCAGGGGCACGTGGGAGCCCACCAGCACCAAGCCCGGCAATGGCGCGCCATCGCAATCGCGGCGCCGCAGGCCCGCAAGGCCAGCTGCATCGCGGGGCTGGGGCGGCAGGGCGGCCAAAGCCTGAATCCAGCTCGC
>VGQC01000112.1 GCA_016882385.1 Cyanobacteria bacterium M_DeepCast_100m_m1_067
TCCCGCGGGCTCAGCTCGATCACGGCTTCGGTGGCGATCGGCAGGAAGGCCGCCTCACCGAGCGCCAAGGGCAGCTGGGCCAGCAGCACCAGCCATAGGCCGTGGCTGCTCAGCGCCGAGAAGGCCAGCAGCACCGTGCCCGCCGCGAAGCTGGCCAGGCTCAGCCCCAGCCCAAGGGCCACCGGCCGCTTGGCCAGCGCCTGCCCCACCGGCCACTGGATCAGCACCAGCAGCCCCAGCTGCAGGCCGATCAACAGCGCCCCCAAGCTCTCGGGCATGGCCGCCCGCTCCAGGCCACCGCGCACCAGATCCAGCGGCAGGGCGCTCTGCATCAGCGCCGGCAGCGACGTGGCCAGCACAGCAATAGCCAGCACCGGCAGCAGCGGGGGCAGCCACTGGCGCCAGGGGGTGTGGTCGGCCGGATCGCCGCTGGGGGGTTCGGGGCGTGCCAGCGGCTGGCGCAGCAGCAGCACCACCACCGCCACCAGGCAGGTGATGTCCACCAGATAGATGCCGCGCAGCTTCCCGGCCGCCGCCAGCAGGGCCCCCAGCAGCGCCCCGCTGGCGATACCGGCCGCATCAGCGCTGCGCACCAACGCGTAGCCCCGGGCTGACGGGATCGGCTGGGGCCCCAAACGGCAGCCCAGCGGCACTGCCAGCTCGATCGCTGGCCAGTAGAGCCCAGCGGCGATGCCCAGCAGCAGTTGGCCCTGCACATAACCGCCGAAGGCGCTTGTGCCCAGCAGCCGCGCATCGCCCACCAGTGCCGCCAGGGCCGCCAACAGCACCGGGATCGAGCAGGGCAGCCCCCGGTCCAGCAGCGCGCCACTCAGGAACCGGCCGGCCGTGCCCGCCAGGGCTGCCAGGGCCAGCCCCTGGGTCACTGCTTGGGCGCTGAAGGCCTCCTGGTGAAACACGATCGGCGTCAGATACAGCACCCCGCCGGCCCCCAGTGAGGCCACCAGCCGCACCAGGGCCACCTCCCGCAGGGCCTTTGGAAACTGGGCCAGCCAGGACCGGAGGCTTGGGCTCAGGCGGTGGGGTGGGCTCAAGCAACACGGCAGTCAGTTGGGCTGCAGTCTGCTGCCGCGGCCAGGAGGGGGGAGACTGGAGCAACGATGCCGCTGGATTTGCCCCTCCTCCTGCCCTGCCGCCGGGCCGCCTTGGCCGGGCTGCCAGCCCTGCTGGTCGCGTGGGCGGCGTGGGCCCCGGGGCCGGTGCGGGCTGCTGAGGAGCTGCGGCTGCAACTCGATGGGCTGGAGGTGCCGATCGATCTGGTGGCGCTTGAGGCCTGGACCCGCCAGCCCGGCCAGGCCAGCCAGCCCGGCGCCGCGGGCGGCGATCTGGCCGTGTGGCTCAACCTGCTTGAGCCCACCAGCCGCCGCGACCTGGTCCGTCTGCTGCAGGCGCCCCTGCTGCGCCATCGCAGTTTCGGGCTGGAGCTGCTCAACAGCTGGACCGGCGAGCAGATGCTCAAGGAGGCCGGCACCCTGCTGACCACCCCCAATCACCGCAGCACGGCGCCCCTGCTGCTCAGCAGCCTGCGCAAGCTGCTGGAGCGTCAAAGCAGCGTGTCCAGCCTGGAGCTGCTGCGGGCCCTGCCGGTGCCCAGCGTCACCCTGCGCATCGACGGTGTGCTGGAGCTGGCCAGCCAGTGGCGCAGCCAGCTGCAGCGCCAGAACGGTGCCCTGGCCCAGTTGCGCCAGCTGCCCCTGCCGCGGCGTAGCTCCCGGCCCCTGGCCTTCACCAACGTGGTGCGGCGCCAGCCCCAGCGGCTGCAGTTGGCCGTGCCCCACCGGGTGACGCCCTTGCCGCTGGAGCTCTGGCCCGCCCAGCAGGCTCGCCTGGGCCCTTGGGTGTTGATGATGCCGGGTCTGGGCGGTAGCCCCGACCAGCTCAGCTGGCTGGCGGCAGCCCTGGCCGATCGCGGCTGGCCCGTGCTGGTGGTGGAGCATCCCGGCAGCGACCAGCAAGCCATCCAGGCCTCCCTGCTGGGTGATGCGCCCCCTCCAGGCGCCGAAACCCTGCCCCAGCGGCTGGCTGATCTGCAGGCCGTGTTTGAAGCCCAGCGGGACGGCCAGTTGCCGCCGTTCGGTCCGGCGCCTGCGGGGGAGCAGGGGGTGGTGCTGATCGGCCATTCCCTCGGGGGTCTGGCGGCGCTGATGGGCGCCGGCCTGGTGCCGGAGCGGGGCCTGGGCCGCCGCTGCGAACTCGCCCTGGCGTCGCTGCCACTCACCAACCTGTCGCGGCTGCTGCAGTGCCAGCTGCCCCAGGTCACCGGCGATGGAGCTGCAAGCTCTGGCCCCTTGCCTGCGACGGCATCCGCGTCATCGCCCCTGTTGGGCGTGGTGGCCTTCAACGGCTTTGGCAGCTTGCTGTGGCCCTACCGGGGCCTGGAGGATCTCAATGTGCCGGTGCTGCTGATCGGCGGCGGGCTGGATCTGGTCACCCCACCGGTGCAGGAGCAGTTGGCGGTGTTCGCCGGTGCACGCCACCCCCGCAGCCGCCTGGTGCTGGTGGAGGGGGCCAGCCACTTTTCACCGGTGCGCATCGACAACCGGGGCGAGGTGTTGTTCCGCCTGGGCAATGAGCTGGTGGGCATCGAGCCCCTCAAGGTGCAGGCTCTGCTGCTCAACTTCACCACTGAATTCCTCCAAGGCCTGGAGCACCCGTTGCTGCTGTCTCCCCAGCGCCGCGACCAGGACGGCGTACGCGCCTACGTGCTCGACCGCCACCAGGCCCGCCGTTGGCGCCAGCAGATTCCGCCAGGACCTTGAGGCTCAGCCTGTAGCGGTGCTTCGTTCAAATTTTTCGCATGGCCTCAAGAGCCGTGCAACAGATAGACGGCGTCTATCTGTTGCACTACGCTGACCTCATGGCTGCGACTCCACGTCTGAGTTGGAATCTGAGGGTGTCTCCCGGTGATCAGGAGCTGATTGATCGCGCTGTCAGCGCCTCAGGTCTCACCAGAACTGACTTTTTGCTGCAAGCCGCCCGCTCAGCCGCCCAGCAGATCCTGGTGGAGCAGGCCTGGTGCGCTGTGTCTCCAGACCAGCTCGAGGAGTTTCGCCGTGAGCTGGATGCACCTCCCAGGCCCAGTGATCGGCTGCGTCGCACCATGACCGCTCCCAGGCCCTG
>VGQC01000113.1 GCA_016882385.1 Cyanobacteria bacterium M_DeepCast_100m_m1_067
CCGCCGATGCCGAGCCCTACGGCCTGGGTTAGTTCAGGGCGGCGATGGCGCGCTCCAGGGCTTCGCGGCGACTGATTTCGGTGTGGTCGGCGGGTAGGAGCTCAAACATCTTGAGCTGCTCGAGGCGGCGGCGGGTGACGTCGCAGGCGCCCACGACGTACACCGAGCGGCCTTTCTCCACCGCTTCCTCCACCGCATTTTCCAGGGCCAGGGCGGCGGTCACCCCTAGGTGCGACACCTCGCCCAGATCGAAGATCACCGATTGGCAGCTGGTGATGGCGTTGTGTTCCCGGGCGATGGCCTTGGCGACCCCAAAAATCATGGCGCCGTTGAGCTGGAACAGCAGCACCTCCCCTTTGCCCTGATCCAGCAGGGCCTTTTCCTCGTCGGGAATCAGCAGGTCGCCATCGCTGGTGCTCACCGACTTCACCGCCTTGCTTTGCAGGGCGCTCATCTTGTCGATGGTGAGGATGTTGGCGATGAACACGCCGATGCCGACGGCGGCGATCAGATCCACCAGCACGGTGAGCACGATCACCAGATACGTGATCAAGGCGCCGCTGAGGGAGATGCGGTGAGCGCGCTTGAGGAAGCTCCAGTCGACGATGTCGAAGCCCACCTTGAGGGCGATGCCGGCCAGCACCGCCTGGGGGATCTGGGCGGCCAGCCTGGCTCCAGCCAGGATTACGATCATCAGCACCAAGGCCCGGCTGATGCCGGAGAGGGCGCTGCGGCCGCCGGCCTGGATGTTCACCACCGTGCCCATGGTGGCGCCGGCACCGGCAATGCCACCAAACAAGCCGGAGGCCAGGTTGCCCAGGCCCTGGCCGATCAGTTCTTTGTTGGAGTTGTGCTCGGTGCGGGTGACGCTGTCGGCAATCACGGCGGTGAGCAGGGCGTCGATGCAGCCGAGCATGCCCAGCACGGCGGCATTCACCAGCATCAGCTGGAGCTGGGAGGCTTCGAAATAGGGCAGTTGAAATTTGGGGAAGCCCGAGGCGATTTCACCGATGCGGCGCACACCTTCACCTCCGGAGCCAATGTCGCCCTGCAGCAGGGAGAGCGACAGCAGGGTGCCGAGGATCAGGGCGATCAGCTGGGGGGGCGCCACCTTTTTGAGTCGGGCCGGGGTGAACCAAAGGATCGCCAGGGTGATCAGGGCCAGCAGCACCTCACTGCCGCGTGCCTGGCCGATGAGCTGGGGAATGGCCTGCAAGGTGCCGACTACGCCGCCTTTGGGAATCGCCTGGCCCAGGAACGGCCCGATCTGCAGCACCATCAGGATGATGCCGATGCCGCTCATGAAGCCCGAGATCACCGTGTAGGGCATCTGGGTGATGTAGCGGCCGAGCTTCAGCAGACCGAACAGGATCTGGAAGACGCCGGCCAGCATCACCACGGTGAAGGCCATGGCCAGGCCGTTTTCCGGATCCCGTGCCGTGAGGTTGGCGATCACGGCGGTCATCACCACCGTCATCGGGCCGGTGGGCTCCGAGATCAGGGTGGGGGTGCCGCCGAATAGCGCGGCGAATAGCCCAACCAGCACGGCACCCCACAGGCCCGAGGCGGCACCGGCGCCGGAAGCCACGCCGAAGGCCAGGGCCATGGGCAGGGCGATCACTGCGGCGGTGACTCCCCCAAAGAGGTCTCCCTTGATATTGGTGGTGCTGATGCGGTTGAACAGGTCGCTGAACCGCAGAGGCGGAGCCTGGGAAACGGCTGCCATCGCCGGACCTTGCAAGAGGTGGAGCGAACCTTAGGAATCGCAGCAGGCGGCGTGGTGTCTTTGGAGCCGTCTTCCCGCTGGCTCTTCACAATTCACCGGCCCCGCGGGTGGCCGGCACGCCAGCTATTCCTAGGCTGCGGGCCAAGAACGGCCGCCCCAATCGGATGACCAGCATCTACGCCGACAACAGCCTCACCATCGGCAAGACCCCCCTGGTGCAGCTCAATCGGGTCACCGAGGGCTGTCAGGCCCGGGTGCTGGCGAAGATTGAGGGCCGCAACCCCGCCTTCTCGGTGAAGTGCCGCATCGGCGCCGCCATGATCTGGCGGGCAGAACAGGAGGGCCTGCTGGGCCCGGGCAAGGAGTTGGTGGAGCCCACCAGCGGCAACACGGGCATCGCCTTGGCCTTCGTGGCAGCGGCCAAGGGAATTCCCCTGACCCTCACCATGCCGGAAACCATGAGCCTGGAGCGCCGCAAGTTGCTCACCGCTTACGGCGCCCACCTGGTGCTCACCGAAGGTCGCATGGGCATGCCCGGTGCCATCGGCACCGCCAAGGAGATGGCGGCCTCCGACCCCGACCGCTACGTGCTGCTGCAGCAGTTTTCCAATCCAGCCAATCCCCAGATTCATCACGACACCACCGGCCCAGAGATCTGGACCGATACCGAAGGCAAGGTGGATGTGCTGGTGGCGGGCGTCGGCACCGGCGGCACGATCACCGGCGTGAGTCGTTACATCAAGGGCACCCTGGGCAAGCCGTTGGTTTCGGTGGCGGTGGAGCCCACCAACAGTCCGGTCATTTCCCAGGCGAAGGCGGGCCAGGCGCTCAAGCCCGGTCCCCACAAGATTCAGGGCATCGGTGCCGGGTTTGTGCCCGCCAACCTCGAGCTCGATCTGGTGGATCGGGTGGAGACGGTGACCGACGAGGAGGCGGTGGCCATGGCCCGTCGGCTGATGAAGGAGGAGGGCATCCTGGCCGGGATCTCCTGCGGCGCGGCCACCACCGCTGCCCTGCGTCTGGCCCGGGAGGATGCCTACGCCGGCAAGACGATCGTGGTGGTGCTGCCCGATTCCGGCGAGCGCTACCTCAGTTCGGTGCTGTTTGAAGGCGTCTTCGACGAGAAAGGGCTGGCCGCTGGCTGAACCCCGCTTTATAACGAACCTGGCCTATTGCGGTTGGTGTCTTGCTAGACCCAGAGGAACAGGCGATCCACCCAGAGGCTCTGCCGATCACCCCAGAGATCAGCCTCGAGCCTGAGCCGGCAACGGAGCTCCCGATGCTGGAGATCCCAGTGGCCACGGCGGCGCCACTGGCCACAACTGAGCCTGCCCCATCCGAGTCGGGAGCCAGCC
>VGQC01000114.1 GCA_016882385.1 Cyanobacteria bacterium M_DeepCast_100m_m1_067
GCGGCAGTGCCGAGTTGAAGCGCCCCACCCAGCGGCTGCGCTTCTCCTTGGCGCTGGAAGCGGAGGAGCCCAGCAGCGATAGGGCCCTCGCCAGCCTGCAACGGCGCTTGGCTGAGGTTCGCCGTCGTCTCCAGGCTCTGCAGGTGAGCGATTTGCAGGTCACTTCGCCGTCCACCTGGAAACGACCGGCAAGCCGAGGTCTGCCTGAGGTGGTTCAGGCCAGCCTCCAGGTGTCGGGCCAGCTGGCTCCTGCTCAGCTGCAGCCGCTGGTGCGGCAGGTGGGGGGCTTGCCCGGCGTGCGTCTGTCCCCCGTGGCGCCAGAGGCGGATGGGGCCGGCGACCGCTCCGCCCGCCGCCAGTTGTTGCGGGCCGCTTATCAGGACGCGCTTCAGCAGGCTCAGGATGTGGCCGCGGCGATGGGGTTGCGGGTGGTTCAGCCCTTGGAGGTGCAGCTCGATGGTGGGGCGCGACCGGTGCTGCTGCGGGGGATGGCGATGGCTGATGGGGCGGTTCCCCCCTTTGATCCGGCAGAGCTCCCCGCACCCATCGAGCGCCTGAGCCTGCAGGCCCGCTTCTGCGCCCGTTAGCTCTGCAGGTAGGTGGTTTGGCGCAGGCTCGCCTCCAGGTGGGCCATCAGCCGGCGGGCGTCGCTGATGCGCAGTTGGCCGCGGCCGATCGCCTCCTCGCTGGCCACCCGCAGCCGCTCCAGCAGCAGCTCTGGGTTGTGCTCCATGGCCTCCAGCACCTCGGCGTTGGTGTCGCCCCGCACCACGTGGTCGAGCTGGTAGCCACCGCTGGCCTTGAGGCGCAGGTGCACGGCGTTGGTGCTGCCGAACAGGTTGTGCAGGTTGCCCATCACCTCCTGGTAAGCCCCGCCGAGGAACAGGCCGATCCAGTAGGGCTCACCGGGCCGCAGGCTGTGCAGCTCCAGCAGCGGCTTCACCTGGCCCCGCCCCGAGTGCCCGGCTGGATCGATGAAGCGGGCGATCTTGCCGTCGGAATCGCAGGTGAGGTCGGCGAAGCTGCCCAGCCCCTCGGGCTTTTCGTGGAGCCGGTGGATCGGCAGCACCGGAAACAGCTGGTCGATCGCCCAGGTGTCGGGGGCCGAGCGGAACACCGAGAGATTGGCGTAGTAGGTGGAGGCCAGGGCCGCCGGTAGGGCCCGCAGCTCCTCGGGGATCGGGGTGTCCGCCGGCAGGGCGGCCAGGCGTTCGGCGATGGCCTGGCAGCAGGCCCAGGTGAGCTGCTCGGCCAGGCCCCGCTCCGGCAGGCTCAGGTAGCCGAGGCGGAACGCGGCGAGGGCATCGTCCTTGAACTTCAGGGCGTCGTTCCAGGCCTCCTGCAGTGCCTCAACGTTGGCCTCCACCGCGGCCTCAGTCGCCGTGATGGCGGCATAGGTGTCGCGCAGGTTGCGCAGGATCAGCGCTTCGTCGTTCTGTCGCGGCGGCACGGCTCCCGGCAGGCTGCCGGCGCCGAGCACGTCAAACACCAGCACCGAGAAGTGGCTGGCGATCGCCCGGCCGCTTTCGCTCACCAGGGTGGGCACCGGGATGCCGTGGGGCTCGCAGCACTCCTTCACCGTGGCCACCACGTCGTTGGCGTAGTTCTGCAGCGAGTAGTTGGTGGAGGCGGCACTGGCGGTACGGCTGCCGTCGTAGTCGATGCCCAGGCCGCCGCCCACATCCAGGTAGCCCATGGGGGCGCCCAGCCGGGTGAGCTCGCCATAGATCTGCCCGGCTTCCTGCAGGGCGTCCTTGAGCACGGCGATGTCATTGATCTGGCTGCCCACGTGGAAGTGCAGCAGCCGCAGCTCGCCGAGCAGGTTGGCGGCCCGCAGCGCCTCCACGGTGGCCAGCAGGTCGGGCACCGAGAGCCCGAATTTGGCCCGTTCGCCCACCGAGCTGCCCCAGCGGCCGGTGCTGCGGGCCGAGAGCTTGGCGCGGATGCCGATCAGGGGGGCGGCGCCGAGCTCCTGGCTGGCGGCGATGATCCGCTCCACCTCGTCGGCCTGCTCGATCACCACCACGGGCTGGCGGCCGAGGCGCCTGGCCAGGATCGCCGTTTCGATGTAGCGCTGGTCCTTGTAGCCGTTGCAGATCAACAGCGCTTCGGGGTCGTCGATCAGCGACAGGGCGATCAGCAGCTCCGCCTTGCTGCCGGCCTCGAGGCCGAAATGCCAGCGCTTGCCGCAGGCCACCAGCTCCTCCACCACGTGGCGCTGCTGGTTGCACTTCACCGGAAACACGCCCTGATAGCGCCCGCCGTAGCCGTACTGGGCAATGGCGCGCTCGAAGGCGGCGTGGATCCGCTCCAGCCGGTCTTCGAGGATGTCGTCGAAGCGGATCAGCAGCGGCAGGCTCAGATCGCGCCCCTGCAATTCCTGCACCAGCTCCACCAGATCGAGGGAGCCGCCCCGGTCGCCGCGGGGCTGCACCATCACGTGGCCGCGATCGCTCACGGAGAAGTAGGGGTCACCCCAGCGGTCCAGCCCATAGAGGGCCGCGCTGTCGGCAGCAGTCCAGGTGTCGCTGTTCGTCAGGGTCACCAGAGGGTCTGCACGTGGGGGTAGGTCCTGATTTTGGAGTCTGCACTCACCAGGGGGATCGCCAGCTCGCGGGCCTGGGCCACCAGGAACCGGTCGGCGGGATCGGGATGAAAGGGTTCGGGAAGTGTGGTGGCGGCCACGGCCACCCCGGGCTCCAGGGGGAGCAGCCTGAGCGTTGGGATCGAGCCCAGCAGCTCCAGCCAGCGCTCGCAACTGATGTTGAGTGCCAGTCGCCCCCGGCTCACCAGCATGGCCACCTCCCAGCAGCTGATGGCCGACACCAGCAGGCCCGGCTCCAGCGGGTTGGCGCCGGCGTCGTCGATGGCCTGTTTGGCGGAGGGGGAGAGGCGATCCAGATCGCCATTCACCCACCAGATCAGGACATGGGTGTCGAGCAGGATCACGCCAGCGCATCCCAATCGTCTGCGGCGACGGGCGCGAAG
>VGQC01000115.1 GCA_016882385.1 Cyanobacteria bacterium M_DeepCast_100m_m1_067
AGCCGATCCAGCTGCTCCAGACGCCAGCGCAGCGGGCGGGTGTGACCCTCACTCACCAGCTGCCGCTGGTGGGCGATGGGGGTGTGCAGCAGCATCGGAGGTGCTTCCGGAATGGCCCTATTCCAGCCGGAGGGTGGCCACCAGTGCGTGCAGGCCTGGGGCCTGGGCGATGTCCGCCCGCCAGAGCAGTTGGGCTCGTCCGCTCGCATCCCCCGGCAGGGTCTGCATGGTCAGCTCTGTCGGCAGGGGGGGCGCTCCGACTCCGGTGGGCATGATCGCCAGATCCAGGATCCGCTGCAGCAGCAGACCATGGATGCGGCTGGCCGTGCCGCAGTCGAGTGCCAGGGCTGCCGGCAGCGGGGCGGCGGCTTGCACCCCCGCCACACAGGTGGCCCAACGGGGCTGCCAGGGCGCCTGCTGCAGGCGCAGGTTTTGGGATGCCAGCCGCAGGGTGCTCAGCAGGGGTTGGTTGGCTTCGGCGCGATAGCAACCATCGGTCTGTTTGCTGAACTGCAGCCCCAGTCGGTCGCTCACCCGCCGGTAGAGGCGTGAGATCGAGCTCTGGTCGCGCTGGGTGAGCTGGGCCACGGTGCTGGTGCTGGGGGCGATCTCCAGCAGGTCGAGCACCGGCAGGCCGTCCAACAGGATGTCAGGCATGGCAGGGGCAGGCTTATGCCAAATGTGCATGGCCCCTGCCGATTCCCTCAATCCCCAGTAGTGGGTAGACGTGTGGCTGGGGGCGGGTTCAGGGGACTGGCCGCGCCGGAAACCGCAGCCGCAGCAGGGCGCCGCCCCGCGTGCTGGTGGCCGTCTCAAGACGGCCGTGGTGGTTGTCCATGGTGGTGTGAACCACAAACAGGCCCAGGCCACTGCCGCTGGCCTTGGTGGTGGTCAGGGGGGTCTGCTCCAGCAGGCCCTGCGGCAGCCCGGGGCCGTTGTCCGCCACCTCCAGGCACCAGGCCTCCGGCTCGGCCCGCAGGGTCAGCGCGATCCAGGCGGGCCGGCCTTGCGGGATGGCTTCCGCGGCATTGCGCAGCAGGTTCACCAGGGCGATCTGGATCTGGGCGGCATCGCCCTGGATCCAGGCCGGGATGGTCTCCTGTTCGAGGGCGTCGCTGTCGATGGGGGCCGCCACCAGGCCGCTGGAACGGGCGTAGAGCAGGGCGCTGAGGGCCACATCCCGCAGGTTGAGCGGTTGGTGCTCGGTTTGCACGTTGCGCAGCAGGGCGCGCATCTGCTCGATCGTGTCCACCACGCGCTTGGCTTCGGTCTGGATGCTGTGCAGCTGTTGCTGAAGGGGCTCCGGCAGGGGCTGTTTCAGCAGCATCTGGCTGGTGAGCAGCAGCACGCTCAGGGGCTGGTTGATCTCATGGGCCACCGCCGCTGCCTGCAGGCTGCTGCGAAGTTTGTCCTTGAGCAGGGCCAGGGCCTGGGCATCTCGGAAGCGTTCGCGTGCCTGGGCGTCCTGCAGGTTCTGGGTGAGCCGGTTGTATTGCTCCACCAGGTCTCCGATGGCCTGATCCAGAGCCGCCAGTTCCTCGCCCGCAGCACGGCTCAGGCCGCTGTGGAAGGGCTGAGCTCCCTGCACGCCCTGGCCGCTGCGCAGCAGATCCACCAGCTGGCTAGAGGCCTGCTGCAGCTGGCCGAGCGGCTGCAGCAGCGTGCGGATCTGGCGGTTGATCAGCACCGCCACGGTGACCAGGGCCGCAGTGGCGCTCAGCAGGGCCCACAGGCTGGCCCGCTCCGCGGCGGCCACATCGGGCCCCACCTCCAGGGCAGTGAGCAGAAGCCAGTTGAGCCCCTCCTGGCGCCCCCAGGGGGTGGCCGCCAGGGTGAGCGAGCGGCCCGCAACACCGGCTCGCTGTGGTGCAGCTCCGGGGCTGAGGGCCCCGGGCCGCAGCCGCAATTTGCCAGTGCCGCTGGGAATGAAGAAATGCCTTTGCAGCGCCTGGGCCACGGGGCTGCCAACCTCGGTCAGGTTGGCCCGCCGCACTGCAGACCCGTGACGCAGCAAGATCCCCTTCGGATCGCTGCTCGCCACTAGGGCGCCGTTGGGTTCCACGATCAGTGCCAGGCCGGAGCGGTTGCGCCATACCCCCTGCAGCCAGGAGCTCAGCTGGGTGAGCACCATGTCGACCCCCACCACCCCCTGCAGCCGGCGGTCGGGGCCATAAAGGGGGGCGTTGTATGCGATCGAAAACACCTCGGGTTGGTCTTCCCAGCCGTAAATGGAGCTCCACAGAGGCTTTCCAGCCCGGGCTGTGTCCACGTACCAAGCCTCCTGGTGGGTGGCGCTCATGCCGGGGATGCGCTCCAGCAGCGGGCCCCGTTCGCCATTGGGGCCCAGCCGGTAGATGGCCATCGAGCCCCGCCCGCTGCGTGGACTGTCTTCATTGAGCAACAGGTCGCCATCCCGGCTGCGCTCCACCCCTAGGAAACGTCCGTCGGCGCCGCCGAAGTTGATGTAATCCACGGGGAACACCCGCATCTGGGTGGCGAAGCGTTCGCTGAGGGCGGCCATGTCCCCCTGGCGCTGTGGCCGTTGCTGCAGCCAAATCAGGTTGAGCTGGTTGATCCAGATGGGGGAGTTGAGTTTGCGGGAGAGCTGGGTGGAGAGGTCCACCACCGAGGCGTTCTGGCGGTAGAGCTCGGCGGTCCCTAAGCCGCTCTGACGCCCCAGCAGGAAGCTGAGGGCACCGAAACTGCCGGCCACCACCAGCAACTGCAGGCTGCTGGCCAGGGCAATCCGATTGGCCAGCCGCCGGGGCCAGCCCAGGGGCAGGGGGGCATGGGCCATGGCTAGGCGCTGATGCCCGGGGCAAAGCGCCCCAGCAGCGCCGCCTGCCGTACCAACTCGGCACCGCTCACCCCGAGCTTCTGGGCAATCTGCTTGCGGTGGGTTTCCACGGTGGCCACCGACAGCCCTGCGGCTCGGGCGATCTCCTTGTTGCTCAGCCCCTGGCCGATCAGGCCATAGATCTC
>VGQC01000116.1 GCA_016882385.1 Cyanobacteria bacterium M_DeepCast_100m_m1_067
GTCACCTTGACGCAGCCGGTGCCGAACTCCGCATCCACGTGGTCATCGGCCACGATCGGGATCTCGCGCCCGACCAGCGGCAGGGTGAGGGTCTGGCCCACCAGCGCGGCATAGCGCGGATCCTTGGGATTCACCGCCACCGCCGTATCACCCAGCAGCGTTTCGGGCCGGGTGGTGGCGACTTCCAGGTGGGTGCGGCCATCGGCAGCCGGAACGCTGAGGGGATAGCGGAAGTGCCAGAGGTGGCCGTCCACCTCCTTCATCTCCACCTCCAGATCGCTCACCGCCGAACCGGAGGCGGGGCACCAGTTCACCAGGTATTCACCCCGGTAGATCAGCCCCTGCTCGTGCAGGCGGTTGAAGGCCTCGATCACCGCGGCGCTGCAGCCGGCATCGAGGGTGAAGCGCTCCCGCTGCCAGTCCACCGAGTAGCCGAGGCGACGCAGCTGGCCCACGATCGTGCCGCCGCTCTCGGCCTTCCAGGCCCAGGCCTGCTCCAGAAAGGCTTCGCGCCCCAGGTCTTCTTTCCGTTTGCCCTCAGCCTTGAGCTGCCTCTCGAGGATCGTCTGCACGGCGATCGAGGCGTGGTCGGTGCCCGGCAGGCAGAGCACGTTCTTGCCCTGCAGGCGCTGGAAGCGCACGATCGTGTCGATCAGGGCCGTATTAAAGGCATGGCCCATGTGCAGGCTGCCGGTCACGTTCGGCGGCGGGATCACGACCGAGAACGGCTCGCCCGGAGCGCTCGGATCGGGATGGAAGGCGCCGCTGCTCTCCCAGGCCTGCTGCCAGCGGCTCTCGGTGCCGGCCGGGTCGTAGGTCTTGGGCAGGGCCGCTTCAGGGGCTGGGGCAGACAGCTCGGTCACGGCGGCAGGCACGGGCACTCGGGCCATGGTCGCAAAACGGGCTGAGGCCAGGGATGATGAGCCCGCAGAGCAAGGCCATGCCACATCCCCCGGCCCCCTCACAGGCGATACGACGCGTGGCATGGCGCTGCCTACCCGTGCTGGCCTCGCTGCTACTGCTGGGTTGCCGTGCCGGCGACGGGCTGCCCAACGTGCTTTACCTCGGGGTGGAGGTGAACCCCGATGAAACGATCGACGCCAACCTGCTCGCCGACACCCGGCAGCGGCTGGGTTCTTTAGAAGCTGGCTACAGGCAGCTTCACCCCAACACCCGCTTTCAGGTCAGCCTCTACCCCGAACAGCAACTGGCCTGGGCGATCCAGCGCCGCAACCGGGCCGGACTGGGCCCCGATCTGCTCCTGCTCAACGGGGACATGGCCGTGCAGCTGTTGGAGGCAGGTGTGATCGCGCCCTTCCCACGAACTGACGTGGATCTCAACCCGTTCGATCCCCAGGTGCTCGATCGACTGCGCAGCTCCTCCGGAGAACTGGCCGGGCTGCCATTGCTGGTGCAGACCCAGCTGGCCTGCTTCAACCGCAGGCGACTTGACGCCGCTCCAACCACCCTGCAGCAGCTGCTCGACACCAGCGCCAAAGGCCATCCCGTGGGCCTCTCCATGGAGGCCTACAACCTCTTCTGGACGGTCGGCAGCCTTGGCGCCGTCGACGCCATCGACACAGCCGCAGCCGGCAGACAACCCAGTGAGGCCCAGCAGCAGGCCATCGAGCGCTGGCTCACCTGGCTGCAGAACGCCAGCAACCAACTGCGGGTGACCTTCTACGCGAGTCAGAACTCGGCAGAGAGGGAATTCCAGGCGGGACGTCTCGACTGGTTTCCCTGCCGCAGTTCGGCCATACCCCGGCTGCGCAAAACCCTTGGGGACGGGCTCGGTGTAGCGCCCCTGCCCCGCGGCGAGGGGGGTGATGCCAGTCCGATCAACGAGCTGCGGGTGTTAGCCCTCGGCACCAACACCAGCCGCAGCAGCCGCGCGCGGGCCCTGGCCTTCAGCCACTTCAGCGTGAACCCCCTGAGCCAGAGGAATCTCACCCTGGGCTCCCAGGTGGTGCTGCCGGCCAACCGCTTCGTGAGAGTGCCGGTGAGCAGCTCGGCGACGCTTCGCGCCATGGTGACTTCGGCCCAGCAGGGCAGCCAGACCAACACCCTGGTGGAGCTGATTCACAGCAACGACCCCCGGGTGGCCGAGATCCAGACCCTGCTCACCACGATGGTGTTTGGAGAGGTATCGCCCACCAGAGCCGGGCAAAACCTAGTCGCGATCCTGCGGAACCGGCCATGAGAGAGCTGTTGCTGGAGGTGCTGGGCTGGCTGGGCTATCTGGAGCGGCCCGTCGTGCTGCTGCAACTGGCTGTGGCGATCGGGCTGATGGTGTTGCGGCGGTTTGCGGCCCGTCGCAACTGGCTGCCCCGGCTCCGGCCTCAGGCCTACACCCCCCTGGCTCTCGGGCTGCTGGCCACCACTTGCCTGCTGCTGGCCCTGCTGGGGCTGCCCTACGGACTCAGCGGCCAGCTGGGCGTGCTCTGGCTTGGCTGGTACGGCCTCAACCTGCTGCAGCCGCTGCTGCAACGCCGCCTCGGCGCGGCAATGGCGCGGCAATTGGATAGCCGCCTGCTGCGGCCCGCCTATCTGCTGCTGGCGGCCCTGATGCTGATCAGCACCCTCGACAGCCTCAGGGATCTGGCCGTGGCCCCCCTTGGCAGCGTGCTGGGGGTGCCAGTCGACGCGGGCAGGCTGTTTAATGCCGCTCTGGTCACCTATCTATTGCTGGTGGGCTCGGGGCCGCCGGCGGCGGGCGTGGCCTGGCTGGTGCAGCGAGCGGTGGGCGTGAGCGATGGCAGCCGTAAAGCCATGGAGTTGATGCTGCGCTACACCGTTGTGGGATTGGGGCTGGTGGGCGTGGGGATGCAGCTGGGCCTCAACACCACCGCCCTGATCGCCGTAGCCGGCGGCCTATCGGTGGGCCTTGGCTTCGGCATCAAGGAGGTGTTCTCCAACTTTGTGAGCGGCATCTGGCTGCTGTTTGAGGGCTCCGTGCGCCCCGG
>VGQC01000117.1 GCA_016882385.1 Cyanobacteria bacterium M_DeepCast_100m_m1_067
GAGGCCGCGGCAACCGCGGGGCTTGCCTACGTGGTGTCTCCGGTGCTGGATCGCCAGCTGGTGGATCGGGCCCGGCAGTTGCGGTTGCCGTTGGTGCCTGGTGTGCTCTCGCCAACGGAGGTGTATCAGGCCAGGCTGTGGGGTTGCTCGCTGGTCAAGCTGTTTCCCGCCATCACTGTGGGGAAGGCCTACTGGCAACGCCTGGCCGGCCCCTTGGGGGGGGAGCGCAGCTTGCCCCATTGCATTGCCGCGGGAGGTCTTCGTCCAGCCGACGTCGAGCCCTGGCTCGAAGCGGGCGTGGATGCCGTGGCCCTGGGGGGAGCTCTCGCCAACGACGCCGAGTGGGAGGCGTTGGCAGCCCTTGTTGAGCGATTGGGGGAGCGATCGCGCTGATTTGTTGCCGTTGCGAGTCTGCAGTGCTACAGCTGAGACAGAGCTTTCCCCCTTTTTATGTCTCAGCTCACCATCCAGCTCAGCGACAAGGCCGATGCGTTGATCGCCCAACTGCAGAAGGAAATTTTCAATCGCCGTCGCAAGAAGGTCTCCGCGGCTGGCGTGATCGAAACCCTGGTGGAGAGCGGCGCCAAGTCGCAGTCCGACAAGCGGTTTGCGACCTCCTGGAGCAATCTGATTGCCGATATTGAGAAGGCAGCCAAGGTCGCCGATGCCCACGGCGCCAAGCCCGCCAACCTCACCGACGCCGAATGGGCGATGGTGCTCAGCCACCGCAGCCGCGCCTCCAAGCCTGCCGCTGGCAAGAAGCCTGCAACGCGCAAGCCGGCACGGAAAACGGCCACCTCCACCGCTGTGTCCACAGCTGTTTCCACCAAGCGCGCGGGCTCATCGCCGGCGCGACGGATGGCGAAGGCTGCAGGACTGCTCGGTGGCAATGGTCTGCAGCCCACTGCGGCAGCGATCTAGTCCCAGAGGCTGCACTGGCCCTGTTGGCGCAGCAGGTGATCGGCGAGCACCAGGGCCACCATCGCCTCCACCATCGGTACCGCCCGCGGCAGCACGCACGGGTCGTGCCGACCCTTGGCTTCCAGGGTGGTGGCCTCACCGCGGTCGTTGATGGTTTGCTGCGCTTTGCGGATCGTGGCGGTGGGCTTGAAGGCCACCCGGATCACGATCGCTTCACCGTTGCTGATGCCGCCTTGAATCCCGCCGGAGTTGTTCGTGGCGGTGCGCAGCTGGCCGCCCTCGCTGGGAAGGAAGGCGTCGTTGTGCTCACTGCCCTTGAGCAGCGTGCCGCCGAAGCCGGAGCCGATTTCAAAGCCCTTGGTGGCGGGTAGCGACATCACCGCCTTGGCCAGGTCGGCTTCCAGCTTGTCGAACACCGGCATACCCAGCCCCACCGGCGGACGCCGCACCACACATTCGATCACGCCGCCACAGGAATCGCCTTCGCGGCCGATCGCCTCGATCCGCTGCACCATGCGCTCCGCCATGGCTGGATCGGGGCAGCGCACCATGTTCGACTCCACGGCCTCCAGGGTCACCCGGCTGGGGTCGATCGGCGCCTCCAGGTCGTGGATGCGCTTGACCCAGGCGAGCACTTCGGTGCCATGGGTTTTGGCCAGCAGCTGCTTGGCAATCGCCCCGGCAGCAACGCGGCCGATGGTTTCTCGGGCTGAAGCGCGGCCGCCACCGCTCCGGGCCTGGATGCCGTATTTGGCCTGGTAGGTGGCATCGGCGTGGGAGGGGCGGAACGCCACCTCCACCTCTTTGTAATCCTGAGGCCGCTGGTCCTTGTTGCGCACCACCATGGCGATGGGCGTGCCCAGGGTCACCCCATCGAGCAGGCCGCTGAGGATCTCGACCCGGTCGTCCTCTTTGCGGGGGGTCGTGATCTTGCTCTGTCCGGGTTTGCGTCGGTCCAATTCCGCTTGGATCGCCTCCAGATCGAGCTGGAGGCGCGGCGGGCAGCCGTCCACGATCACGCCGACGCCCCCGCCGTGGGATTCGCCGAAGGTGCTGATCCGAAAGAGCTGACCGAAGCTGCTGCCCATGGGCGATCTGCGCTGAGGCGAGCCTACAAACTGGGCTTCGCTGGTGGCATGGCGCAACCTTGAAGAAGCAGGAACGGGCCACGCTGATCATGGATCGCCTGCAGGAGCACTACCCCGAAACCCCTGTCCCCCTCGACCACAGCGATGCGTTCACCCTGCTGGTGGCGGTGCTGCTCAGCGCCCAGTGCACTGACAAGAAAGTGAACGAGGTCACCCCGGCCCTCTTTGCTGCCGGGCCTGATCCCGCTGCGATGGCGGCGCTGAGCGAGGAGGCGATCCACGGCCACATCCGCCAGCTGGGTCTCGCCCGCACCAAAGCCCGCAACGTCAAGCGCTTGGCGGAGCTGCTGCTCGAGCGCCATGGAGGCCTGGTGCCGTGCAGTTTTGACGCGCTCGAGGCGTTGCCGGGGGTGGGTCACAAGACGGCCAGTGTGGTGATGGCCCAGGCCTTTGGCGTGCCGGCCTTCCCCGTCGACACCCACATTCATCGCCTGGCTCAGCGCTGGGGGCTGAGTAGCGGCAACAGCGTGGTGCAAACCGAGCGCGATCTCAAGGCCCTCTTCCCCAAGGAGGCCTGGAATCGGCTGCACCTCCAGATTATTTTTTATGGCCGTGAGTTCTGCACGGCCCGGGGTTGCGACGGCACTGTCTGCCCGCTGTGCCGTGAGCTGTATCCCCGCCGGCGCACCGCGGTGATCTGGCGGAAGGCCTGATTCCGATTCCCCGGTGGTGTGTCCAAAGCCGCTGTTGCGGGTGTGAAACAGCCTGTGCAACAACCCCATATCCACATCCAGCTCCCCATCCCATGAAAAAGCCCCCTCTTGCGAGGGGGCTTGCGGGATTCCGTTTGAGCTTCAAGCTCAGCCGAGGCTCTTGGCCTCAGCCGACGCTTTGACTTCAGCCAATAGCAGGTGCGGTCAGAGCCACGGG
>VGQC01000118.1 GCA_016882385.1 Cyanobacteria bacterium M_DeepCast_100m_m1_067
CGCTGATGGCCAGGAACACCAGGGTCTGCAGCAACAGCAGGAAGATCCCCAAGGCCGAGCCGGCCGCGATCTGCACCCTGGCCTTGATCAGCAGGGTGAGCAGCAGCAGCACCGTGGCCTTGAGGGTGAGCACCTTGGCCGTGCTGAACGGACAGAACGGGTTCAGAAGCACGGCGGAACCATGAGGTGACTCCATGCTGGCAGGCTTAGCCGAAGGCGGTGGTTTCGTTCAGGCCCGCGCTGCAGTGATCGCTGCCTCTCGCCGAGCCTCCCTTGCCGTGAAGGATTGCAGCGGCATCAGGCCGGAATGATTGCGGGCCTTAAGGATTGCTTTAGGATTGGTCGGTACTGGAGCTGCCGGTGGTTCAATCCTTTTCGCTTCTCGCGGCCACCGGTCTGGCAGGGCTGGCCCTGCTGAGCCTCTCCATCGCCTACCTGTTCTGAGCAGCCTGTTGTTCTGAACGGCTGCGTGTCTGTGGCGGCGCGGTGACGGCTGCCATCCGACATCCTTGGCACTACTCCAGCTGACGTTGGTGCCCCTCGATCCCGCCACCCTCCAGCCCCTGCCGAGCACGCCAGCGCTGAGCGGAGTGCTCGAGACCCTTGCCTTCTTTCGGGATCCTGATTTCGCCCGCTCCCGCTTCGAGCGCTACGGCGATGTGTACGAGACCAGCCTGCTGGGGCAACGGACCGTGTTTATTCGCGGCGGCCAGGCGATTGGCGACCTGTTTGCCCTAGGCGATGCGGTTCAGGGCTGGTGGCCCGACAGTGTGCGCGAGCTGCTGGGGCCCCTGTCGTTGGCGAACCGCAACGGTGCCGACCACAAGGCCCGCCGCCGGGTGGTGGGCCAGCTGTTCGCCTCAGCTGCCCTCAAGCGCTACTGCCCGACGATCGTGGCGCTGGTCAACGAGCTCAGCCAGGAGCTAATCGTCTCAGTTGCGCCGGTGGCCCTGGTGCCAAAGCTGCGGAGTTTTGCCTTCAGCGTGATTGCGAGCACGGTGCTGGGGCTTGACCCCATCGATCGCGAGGCCCTGTTCGTGGATTTTGAAACCTGGTGCCAGGGTCTCTTCTCGCTTCCCCTCGCGTTGCCCGGCAGCCCCTACGCCCGTGCCCGCCAGGCCCGCCAACGTCTGCTCAGGCGCCTAGGCGCTGTGCTCAAGAAGGCGCAGGCCGCCATGGCTTCCGGAGCGCCCATGGCCGCCGGCGGCCTTGATCTGCTGGCCGGTGGCCTGGATGAAGCCGGTCTCCCCCTAGCCGACGACGACGTGGCGGAGCAGCTTCTTCTGCTGCTGTTTGCCGGCTACGAAACCACCGCCTCCGCCCTGAGCTGCCTGCTGCTGACCCTGCTGCAACACCCAGCCGAGCTGGCCTGGCTACTGGAGGAACTCGACGTCTTGCCGTGGCCGCCTGAGCAGGGGGAGGCTGGGATCGCCACCGACGCCCTGCGGGCGCCGCGGCTCGATGCGGTCGTGAAGGAGGTGATGCGGCTGACCCCGCCGGTGGGAGGGTTCTTCCGCCGCACCCGGGAGCCCATTGCCCTGGCGGGTGTGCTGGTGCCAGCCGATCGGGTTGTGCAGGTGAGCATCGCCGCCAGCCAGCGCCATGGGGCCGATCCGGAGGATCTGGCGATCTTCCGGCCGCAGCGACATTTGGACGGTGACTGCGCCGCCACCTTGCTGCCGTACGGCGGTGGTGAGCGGGTGTGCCTGGGCAAGGCGCTGGCGGAGTTGGAGATCCGGCTGCTGGCGGTGGGGCTGCTCAAGCAGCTGACCTTGGCGCTGGAGGCGGATCAGGAGCTGACGCTCCGGGTCATTCCCAGCCCCTCGCCGGCGGATGGCCTGCTGGTGCGCGCCCACTCCAGAGCCAGCTAAGCCCCTGAACTCACCAGCACGGAAACAAAACCCATAGAGCAGTGGAACCGTGGTCAGCGCTTAACAATTCGTTGCACTAGAGTGATGGAAAGAGCTTCCCACCCTTGAACGACCTTCTGGCTGCTGTCTACCTGATCTTCTTTGCGCTCATCGCCGGTGGAGCTTTTGCCTTGATGAGTCAGAACCTGCGCGACTCCGCTTCGCTGGCTTCCCAAAGAAGCGGTCCCAAGCCAAGGCGCCATCCCGAGGCTCCCGAGCCCGGCGAAGAAGTTCTCTACGTCGACCTCAGCCGGGAGCGGCTGGAGGAGCTCTATCAACAGGCGACGTAAGTCATCAGTTCACTACAAGACATCTGCAGCCGAGCCGGGGCGGGAACGCTAGAGGAAATCAGCTGGCAGCCTGCAGACCTTGAGCTGGTGATGGTTCATCACATCAACCGCCGTACAGCCCACGTGTTCCGCTCTGAGCTGTCGGTGCCGTTAGAGCAGTTGCAGCTCATGGAGGGCCAGGACTTGGGCCTGGTAAGCCCAGAGGATCTGCTGGCAGGCTCGATCTGGAGCGCCAAGCTCGGCACCCATCGCCCCCTCGCCGATGGACTGTTGGAGGTGATGCAGGAGGTCCTCACGACGACGTCGATCAATCCCGGCCCAACTCCAGCAACAGTCCCTCCACCCGTGCTGCGATCTAATTATATAATCCTAATCTATTTACCCAAAACCGCTTGGTTTGTCGCGTCCTATGGATAGCGATACGTTTCCCTGCACTTGATTTGCAATAGCGGGTGTACCAGTCGCTGCTTGAGGTAGAGCTACCGCATTAAATGCAAGTGACCAACGCTCTCCCTCCCCGCGAAAAGGCATGACTGAATGGGGCTGCCAAGCAGGAAATATATAATAATTGCCTGGCTCTGGCAAAACGTATTGAGCCATACCTGTCCGGAAGCTCTGGATATGCCATTCCTCAGGCCCATGGAAGCAAAGCTGACCGTCAAAGGATTCCT
>VGQC01000119.1 GCA_016882385.1 Cyanobacteria bacterium M_DeepCast_100m_m1_067
GAGGATCGGAGCTGCAGATGGGTTCGCACGGGATGGACTACCGCACAGCCGGGGTGGATGTGGTCGCAGGCCGGGCGTTTGTGGAGCGGATCCGCTCCAGTGTTGAAGCCACCCGGCGCCCTGAGGTTGTGGGCGGGCTCGGAGGCTTCGGGGGTCTATGCCGACTGCCCGCTGGGCTGCGGGATCCCCTGCTGGTGGCGGGCACCGACGGGGTCGGCACCAAGCTCGAACTGGCCCAAGCCCATGGCCGTCACCACGACGTGGGCATCGACCTGGTGGCGATGTGCGTCAACGACGTGATCACCAGCGGGGCCGAGCCGCTTTTCTTCCTTGATTACATCGCCACAGGCAAGCTCAGCCCGGAGGCCATGGCTGAGGTGGTGGAGGGCATCGCCGACGGCTGCCGCCAAAGCGGCTGCGCCCTTCTTGGCGGCGAAACGGCCGAAATGCCTGGCTTTTATGCCCCGGGCCGCTACGACCTGGCCGGTTTCTGCGTGGCCGTGGTCGAGGCAAGCGCCCTGATCGATGGACGGGCCGTGGTTGCCGGCGATCGCATCGTGGCGGTGGCCAGCAGTGGCGTGCACAGCAATGGATTCAGCCTGGTGCGCCGGATCCTCGACACCCAGGCGGTGGACGAACGCACGCCGTTGCCAGGCAGCGATCAGCCCCTGATTCAAGCCCTGCTCACCCCCACCCGCCTCTACGGAGCCCTGGTGAAAGCCCTCCTGGCCCAGGGCCTACCGATCCACGGCATGGCCCACATCACCGGCGGCGGCCTGCCGGAAAACCTGCCTCGCTGCCTCCCTGCTGGCGTGCATGGCGTGATCGACCCCAACAGCTGGCAGCGCCCCCCGCTGTTCAGCTGGCTGCAGGAGGCCGGCGAGGTGCCGGAGGCGGATCTC
The DNA here is from genome assembly GCA_016882385.1 of Cyanobacteria bacterium M_DeepCast_100m_m1_067. GTDB lineage: Bacteria > Cyanobacteriota > Cyanobacteriia > PCC-6307 > Cyanobiaceae > Cyanobium_A. The sequence goes on from VGQC01000119.1 coordinate 903, forward strand.
TGGAACACCTTTAATCTGGGGGTGGGCTATTGCCTGGTGCTGCCTGCCGCCGCCGTCTCCGAGGCCCTCGCCGTCTGCCAGCAGGCCGGCTACACCGCCTGGGAGCTGGGTGAGGTCGCCAGCGGCAGTGCTGGCGACCAACCGCTGGCGGGTTTGCCCTACGCAGATTGAGTAGCGCCGCAGCGGCTGCTGGCAAAGTGCTTCACGTTGAAGGCCAAGGGCCGGACAGGCCAACCCTGCTGCCTAGGGTGCTGACCTCGAACCGTCGCCATCCCTGATCTGCAGGTTGGCGCCCGAGCAGAACGAAGACAAATCAGGAGAGGCGTCATGACGCAATCAGTAGGGTCACCACTAGGTTCACCTCAACGATTCACCGGGCAGCGCCTAACCGGGGAACGCCTCACCGGATCTGGCCCTGCCAGCCCGGGTGCTGCAAGCGGGCTAGGCCAGGGATCCCTGGGCTCCGGCCAACGCCTCACCCGCCGCCGCAGTTCCGCCGGCCCCGTTCCCCCCAGCCGCCCCCTGCGACCTCGCGATCCAGTGCCGGCCCCCCAGCGGGGAGGCCTGCGGCCCACCTTCCTCACCCTGCGGGATCACGGCAAGGTGTATGTGGCCGACCTGCCCCGGCTCTCCGACGGCCAGCTGGCCCACGTGGCCAAAGAGGCGCGCGAGGTGCTTGAAAGCCTCGGCCGCCGGTTGGAAGAGCTCGATGCCCAGCCGTTCCTTTCCCAGGCCGAGCAGGACACCCGCATCCGGGCTTCCACCAAGCGGGACGTGACCGAGCGCTTCATTCGCTCGATCGAGGACGAACTGCAGCTCCGGCGCAACAACCCGGCCCTGCGGGCCGCTGCAGGGGAGTCCCTGGCCCGGGCCTTTCTGGAGCTGGCCCGCCATCGGCTGCCTGGCGCCACCTTCGACTCCCTGCTGCAGGAAGCCCTGGCCGCCTGTGGACCGGAAGCGGCTGCGGCCGAAGCCGCTTCCCACGGCGAGCCAGGCGCCAATCCTGTGGTGCCACTGGTGCGCCCCCAGGCGATGCCCGTGGTGCTCACCCTCGATCCGACCGCCCAAGCGGGCTAAGCGCTCTGGAAGGGGTTGGCTGGCATGCCGGCCTCCAGCCCCAGGGCCAGGTGGTCGAGGCGTTCCCGCTCCTCTGCAGAGAGTGACCAGGTGAGCGCGGCTGCCGCATCGTCCACCTGGTCGGGGCGGCGCAGGCCGGGGATCGGCAGGGCGCCATGGGCCCGGCACCAGTTGAGGGCCACGGCCGACAAGCTGGCGTCGTGGCAGGCAGCGATGCGGCCCATCTCTGCTTGGAGCTCCACCAGGGCCGGGCCGAGTCGGCGAAATAGGGCACCCCGGGGGCCCGTTGGCCAGCTCTGGCTCTGCAGCGGCCAGGCCAACAACCCCAAGGCCAGGGGGCTGTAGGCGATCAGGCGGATGCCCAGCTCGCGGCACAGCTCGGCCACGCCGCCGGGCCGGATCGGATCGGGGGCCAGCAACGACAGCTGCACCTGCAGGCTGCTCAGCGCGACGCCCCGCTCGGCAAGCCGGCGGTGCACAGCCCGCAACCGCACCGGACCCATGTTGGACACCCCTAGGGCGCCCGCCTCACCCTGCTCCACCAGATCGGCCAAGCCCTCGAGCAGGGGGGCCTCCTGCCAGGGGGCATAACGGGCGGTGCTCCAGTGGAGCTGCACCAGGTCGATGCGACCGCCGAGGCGCTGCTTTGAGGCGGCAAACCCCCGCTGGTAGCCGCGACGCCCAAGCCGCCAGGGGAAGGGGGCCAACTTGGTGGCCAGGCACAGCCTGGCCCGCTGTTGGGGAGGCAGGGCGGCGCTGAAGCGGCCCAACAAGGCCTCGCTGCGCCCGTTGAAACGGCCCGTGCCGTAGGAGTCGGCGGTGTCGAACACCTGCAGACCGCAGGCCACGGCCCGCTGGAATGTGGCCTCCAGAAC
>VGQC01000120.1 GCA_016882385.1 Cyanobacteria bacterium M_DeepCast_100m_m1_067
CTGCTCAATTCTCCCCCGACTGCTGCCGGTAGGCGCGGGGCACCAGCACCAGAAAGAGCCACCACCACACCAGCACGGCTGCCGCAACGGGCGCCGTGATCCACCAGCGCTGCAGCACCAGCCAGCTGCCTGCAGTCACCGCGAGGCCGGTGAGCAGGATGCTCCAGGGTTGGCACCACCAAGGCTTCTCGCTCCAGATCGAGGGCTGAACGCTCAAGGCTTGCTGGTGCTGCCGAGTGCCGCCGGCAGGTTGGCACTGGCCGGGTTGTAGGCCTTCTCCACACCATTGGCGCGGCGGAGCCGCTTCACCAGGGTGCTCTCGGCCACACGGTATTGGCTGTCCTTGCGGGTGCCGAGATCCTCCAGCTTGAGGCGCTGGGCCTCCAGCTCGGTCATCTTCGCCCTCACATCGGGATCGATGCCGTGCTTGTGGATGTCGCGGCCACTGGGGGTGAGGTATTTGGCGATGGTCACGGTCATGCCGGAGCCATCGGAGAGCCCCCGCACCGACTGCACCAGACCCTTGCCGAAGGTCTTCTGGCCGACCAACACCGCCCGCTGGTTGTCCTGCAGGGCGCCGGAGAGGATTTCACTGGCACTGGCCGAGCCTTCATTCACCAGCACCACCAGCGGTTTGTTGGTGAGGGCGCGGCCGTTGGCCCGCTTCACATCGCGGATGCCATCGCGAGTTTTGGTGGACACAATCGTGCCCTCGTTGAGCCACTGACGGGCGATTTCCACGCTCGCCATCAGCAGGCCGCCGGGGTTGCTGCGCAGATCCAGCACATAGCCCTGGGCGCCTTTCTCCTCCAGATCCTTCACCGCCAGACGCATGTCCTTGGTGGCCGTGGCGTTGAACTGCCGCAGGCGGATGTACCCCACCTTCACCCCATCGGCGGTGGTGTTGATCTGGTGGTCGACGGCATGGAGCTCGATGCGCTCGCGGGTGAGGGGCACCTCCAGGGTCTGGCCCTTGCGCTGCAGGGTGAGGGTCACCGAGGTGCCGGCCTGGCCGCGGATCAGCTTGACCGCGTCCTCGGTGCTCATCCCCTTGGTGCTCTTGCCATCGATGGCCACGATCACGTCCTTGGGTTGCACCCCGGCCTTGGACGCCGGGGATCCCTCAATCGGGGAGACCACCACCAGATTCTTGGTCTCCTTGTCGAGACTCAGCTGGATGCCCACCCCAGAGAGCTCTCCGGAGGTGTCGATCTGCATCTCCTTGAATTCCCGCGGATCGAGAAAGCGGGTGTAGGGATCATCGAGGCTGCCGAGCATGCCCCGGATCGCCTCGTAGGCCTCCTTGGTGCTGCCGTAGCTCTTGGCCAGCACGCTGCTGCGCAGGCTGCGCCATTGCTCCGGCTTGTACTTGCCGTTGATGTCCAGGTAGTCGCGGAAGACGATCTGCCAGGTCTGGTCGATCACTTCCTTGGGGCTGTCGCTGATCCGCGACGTGCCCCCCGGCGGCGTCACCACTTCCCGGGCCACAACCGCCGTGGCCGCACAGGCACCGATGCCTACCAGCACAACCAGGCTGGCGCGGGGGCTGGCCATCAGGAAAAGCCGTGGAGGCCCGGTAAACGTTCCCTGAAACTAGCGCCGCCGCAAGGTTTTCACCGGGGTGGGTAACCGGACGACAACAAGTCAGGAGCGCTCAGGGATCGACCCAGCGGCCGTCCTCCCGGATCAGGGCGATCAGGGCCTCCACCCCGTCCGCTTCCGGCACCCGGCGGATCTCGTCGCGGCCGCGGTAGAGGGAGATGGTGCCGGGGGTCTTGCCGACGTAGCCATAGTCGGCATCGGCCATCTCGCCAGGGCCATTCACGATGCAGCCCATCACGGCGATATCGAGGCCGGTGAGGTGGGCGGTGGCATTGCGCACTTTGTGCAACACCTCCTCCAGGTTGAACAGGGTGCGGCCGCAGCTGGGGCAGGCCACGTATTCGACCATCGTCTTGCGCAGCCCCAGGGCCTGCAGGATCGAATAGCAAACCGGGATTTCCTTCTCCGGCGCTTCGGTGAGCGAGACGCGGATCGTGTCGCCCAGCCCTTCAGCCAGCAGCGGCGCAATGCCGGCGGTGCTCTTGATGCGCCCGTAGTCGCCGTCGCCGGCTTCGGTCACGCCCAGGTGCAGGGGGTAATGGAACCCCTCCGCATCCATGCGGGCGGCCATCATTCGGTAAGCGGCCATCATCACGGGCGCCCGCGAGGCCTTCATCGACACGACGATGTTGTGGAAGTCGAGCCGGTCGCAGATGCGGATGAACTCCAGGGCGCTTTCGACCATGCCCAGGGGCGTGTCGCCATAGCTGAACAGCATCCGCTCGGCCAGGGAGCCGTGGTTGACGCCGATGCGCAGGGCCTTGTCCTGCTCCTTGAGCAAGCTCACCAGCGGCTCAAAGGTGTCGGTGATGCGTTCACCGATGGCGGCGATCTCCTCGGGGCTGAATTCGGTGCGGTTGGGGTCGGGCTTATCAAACACAAACAGGCCGGGATTGATCCGCACCTTGTCAACGTGCTGAGCCACCTCGAGGGCGATCTTCATGCCGTTGTGGTGCACGTCCGCCACCAGTGGCACGGGCTGGTAGCTGTCTTCCAGCCGCTGGCGGATCTCCTTGACCGCCTTGGCGTGGGCCAGCGACGGCACCGTGAGCCGCACGATCTCGCAGCCGGCCTCATGCAAGCGGCGGATACCGGCGGTTGCGCCCTCGATGTCGAGGGTGTCCTCATTGATCATCGACTGCACCACCACCGGGTGGTCACTGCCGACCCAGATGTTGCCCACCCGCACGCTGCGGGTCTTGCGGCGATGGATCTGGGTGTCGAAACGGGGGTCGC
>VGQC01000121.1 GCA_016882385.1 Cyanobacteria bacterium M_DeepCast_100m_m1_067
CGGAACTGTCCCTCGCTCAAGGGTCGTGCCAGGTCTCGCTTTCTGAACACACGGCTGATCCACCAGACCTGAAGACCCCCAAAAGCAAGGGCGACCAGACCCAGTTGCAGGTATCCCCAGTTCAGATGCTCCATCACACCACCTGCTGATCCTTCTCCCAGACCCGCTCCAGCATCTGCCTCAAGCGTTCAGTTCTGGAGGGGACGCCCAGGAGGTGCTTGCGGAACAGGGCGGTCAGTCGCCAGAACTTGATCCCAGCAGCGACGGCAAAGACCAACCAGGGCACCAGCATCCAGAGAGGGTTGCTCATCACGCTGCTGCCTGTGCTCTCTGGCATCGCTTGGTCTGCAGGTGCTGCCTGAACGTCCACTGGTTGCCCTTCACGACCATTCCGCAGTGCTCACACACCGTTTTAGGCACTTCTCTGACCCAGTTGGCTGGTCGCTCACCCAGCAGTTCCCTGCGTGATGGGTCAATATCCCGGCCGCGTTGGCAGCGGGTGAGAACCTATCGGCCCTGGTTGGCCTTTATAGGGGATTCCAGCTGATCTACAGCAGTCACCCTGCACATCGCCGTGTTGTGGAGCTGTTGCTAGGGCAGCGGTACTACCGTCGGCTCGCGATGGCCTGATCCCATGCCCTGGTTTGTGAAGCTGGAGGCGGGCCTGGTGCCTAAGCCGCAATTCGATGCGGTGATCCCAGCCCATTTGGCCTGGCTGGCGGATCTGGAGCGCAAGGGCCACGCCCCCCGCAGTGGCTACTGGGCTGATCGGGTTGGCCGCAGTGGGGAAGGTGCCGGTGGCATGTTGGTGTTTTGCGCCCGCGACTGGGCTGAAGCCGAGTTGCTCGTGCAGAGCGACCCGCTGATTCTTGAGGGCTGTGTCGACTGGACGCTGCACGAATGGGCGGTGGTCTTTCCGCGTCCGCGCCTGCCTAGCTGTGAAACAGCAGCACCAGGCCCGAGTTGAGCTGGTGAAATTCCCGCTCTTCGCGGCTCAGGTCGAGCCCCACCTGCAGGCCTTCCTTGAGGGCGTCTTCGAAGGGCGGGGAGCTGGGAGGCGAGCCGGCCTGCCAGAGGGCTGCGATGCCCACTGGCGTCGCGTGCCAGCGGAAGCAAGGGGTGAGGCCGATATTCGGCTCTTGCAGAGCGTCTTCGAGCAGGTCGCGAATTGGCATAGGCCCAGGAACGTTCCCCCAGCCTCATTAGCCGCTGCTGTTGGGGCAATCAGCTGAGAGTTTTCGTGATGAACGACACCATGGCCGCCATGGTCCCGGCGGTGGCGAGCCACAGCGTTTCGAGCCGACGGTTCAGCTCCAGGATGCGCTGCACCGCCACTGCATCGGCTGGCGGCAGGCCCTTGGCCAGCAGAGGTTTGTTGCGGATCTGGCCGCCGTAGCGGTTGCTGCCGCCCAGCTGCACCCCCGCCACGTGGGCATAGGCCGCTTGGGAGACACCGGCATTGGGGGAGGGGTCGGCTGCCCCATCCCGTAGGGCTGCCGCCAGCAGCGCTCCGCAGCGGCCAGGGTGCCCCGCCGCCACCGGCAGGCTCAGGGCCACCAACCGGCAGGGCAGCCACACCAGCAGGTCGTCAAGCCGGGCGCCGGCGGTGCCCAGCCAGCGCAAGCGGCCGCGGCGGTAGCCGAGCATCGAATCCAGGGTGCTGGCCGCCTTGAAGCTCCAGGCTAGGGCCAACGGGCCGGGCAGGGCGGGGTTCAGGCTGCCGATCCCAGCCCCCACCAGCATCCAGAACAGCGGCGCAAACAAGCCATCCACCGCGTTCTCGCTGGCGGTTTCGGCGCTGCCCCGCAGGATCTCGGATCGATCCAGCCCGTTGGTGTCGCGACCCACGACCCAAGCCAGGGCTTGCCTGGCGGCGATCAGGCTCGCGGGGGCTTTCGTGTTCTGCGCGTTTGGATTCTGTACGACCTGTACGGAATCCGGTGGGAGCACGTGCAGTACCTGTTGCACCGCCTGCTCCAGGCTGCGCCCGGCCAGGGCACTGGCCAGGGCGATCGTTAAGGCGGCGAGGCTGAGGCCCGCGGCCACCGGGCCGCGCGTCGCTAGCTGCTGCCGCAGCAGCTGCTCGAGGCCCCAGCCCGCCAGGCCGCTGCCGCCCACCAGCAGCAGCGTGATCAGGCTGCCGGCGAGGCGCAGCTTTCCTGGTGCATCACCCGCCCAGGCCTCAGCCAGCCGGCGCAGGGCCGTGATCCACCAGCCCATCACCACCACCGGGTGGAGGCACCAACGCGGGTCCCCCACCAGGCGATCGAGGCCGCAGGCGGCCAGCACCAGCAGCCAGGGCCAGGGGCTCAGGCTGCCTTCAGCCAGCTGAACATCGAGCGCAGGCCCTTGCCCACCTGCTCGATCGGGTGCTGGGCATCGCGCTCACGGATCTTCGCCATCTCCGGCTTGCCGGCGTCACACTCGGCCACGAAGTTGCGGGCGAAGGTGCCGTCCTGGATGTCGGCCAGGATGCGCTTCATCTCGGCCTTGGTGTCGGCGGTGATCAGCCGCGGGCCGCTCACATAGTCGCCGTATTCGGCGGTGTTGGAGATCGAATCGCGCATGGCGGTGAGGCCGCCCTTCACCATCAGATCCACGATCAGCTTCACCTCGTGCAGGCACTCGAAGTAGGCCAGCTCGGGCTGATAGCCCGCTTCCACCAGGGTTTCAAAGCCGGCCTTCACCAGCTCGGAGAGGCCGCCACACAGCACGGCCTGCTCACCGAACAGGTCGGTTTCGGTTTCTTCCTTGAAGTTGGTTTCGAGGATGCCGGCGCGGGTGCCACCGATGCCCTTGGCGTAGGCCATGGCCAGGCCGCGGGCGTTGCCGGAGG
>VGQC01000122.1 GCA_016882385.1 Cyanobacteria bacterium M_DeepCast_100m_m1_067
TCGCGGGGATCAGGGGTGAGGGGGTCAGTGGGCGTCATCAGCTGAACAGCAGCTTGGTGAGTAGGGCATCCATTAAGGCCACCGTGACCAGAATCATGACCACGGCGCCGGTGGTGCTGGTGCCCACTTCCTTGGGACCCCCCCGGGTGGTGAGCCCCCAACCACAGGCGATCACGGCGATCTGCAGGCCGAACACCAACGCCTTGAGCAGCATCGAGGGCAGGTCGCTGGGCTCCATCCAGGTGCGCACCGAGTTCCAGAAGACGGCTGGAGGGATGCTGTAGAGCATCGTGCTGCTCACCTGGCCCGACCAGATCCCCACCCAGAAGAACAGCAGGCATTGCACCGGCGCCATGATCACCATGGCCAGCACCCGCGGCACCACCAGATACTCCACCGGGTCGGTGCGCAACATGGTGATCGCGTCGATCTGTTCGGTCACCTTCATGGTGCCGATCTGGGCGGCATAGGCCGTGGCCACCTTGCCGGTGAGCAGGGTGGCGGTGAGCAGCGGTGCGATCTCCCGCGACAGCCCAAGGGCCAGCAGTCCGCCCACCGTGGCGCTGGCGCCCTGCTTGGAGAGTTCTGCTGCCACCTGGATGTTGAACACGGTGCCCGCGGCCAGGGCGGTGATCAGCACGATCAGGAAGCTGCCGGGTCCGGCCTCCATCAGCTCCTGCATCAGGTCGTTGAAGCCGATGTGCCCCTTGGCCATGGCGCTCACGGCTTGGCCGCCAATCAGCAGGCTGGCGCCAAAGCGTCTGAGCCAGCGGGGCGCTTTCAGCCAGTCGGGACGCTTCATGGCTGGCGGTGCAGGCCTTTCTCTGGCCAGCGTCGCATCACCACCAGGCCGGCGACGATCAGCAGTGCCGGAATCAGGCCCATGCAGAGGCGAATGGTGGTGAGGGCCGAAGCCGGTTGGATCAGCCCCTGGGCGGCTTCGTAGCCGCTCAGGCTCAGCCCATTGCCGAGGGCAAACACGGCGACGCCGATGCCCAGCTTCTGAACCACCACCATCCAGGCCGTGTACAGCCCCGCGGGTTTGTCGGGGTCGGCATCGACGGCGTCGGGCAACAGGGCCCAGGGAATCAGGTAGGCGGTGGAGGCCCCCAGGCCCGTGACCACAATCGTGAGCAGCAGCAAGCCCAGGCTGATGCCATTGCTGAGGCTGGCCAGAGGAGCTGCTGTGGCATCGAGGGGCACCAGCAGCGTGGCTCCGACGCAACCAGCGATCCACAGGCCGGTGCCCCAGCGCAGGGCGCACACCCGGCCGTGGCGTCCTGCGACCCGGCTCCAGAGCTGCAATCCCACCAGGGCACTGAGCTGAAACGGGATCAGGATCCAGGTGCTCCAGCTTTCGGGCAAGCGCATCACCACCGCTAGAAAAATCAGCGACACCGGCTGCATCAGTTGCAGCGCACACCAGAGCAGGAGATAGAGCCCCAGCACCTTCAGAAAGCGCGGGTTGCCGGCGAGGCGTCGCAGCTGGCGCCGGATCGGCTCGGGCTGGCCCGTGGGGCGTTGGCAGGTGCGGGCGAAGGGCGCCAGGCCCCAGCAGCAGAGCAGGGTGAACACCGTGAGCGTCAGCCCCGACACCCAGCCCATGCGCAGATAGCCCGAGGCGCCCTGGCCCACCAGCAGGGCCCCCAGCACCAGCCCCGCCAGGCCGGCCAGGATTGAGCCGGTGAAGCGGCCCGCATTCAGCTGGGTGCGCAGCTGGGTGGAGCTGGTGAGCTCGGAGGCGAGGGCGGAGTACGGCAGGTTGACGCAGGTGTAGAGGCCCATGGCCACCAGCTGGATCGCCACCAGCACGGTGAATTTCTGCCAGTCCCCCCCCGGCGGCACCCACCACATCGCCACCAGGGCCAGGCCGAGCGGGATGGCGCTGCCGGCCATCCAGGGCAGGCGCGGGCCCCAGGGGTGTTTGGTGTGGTCGCTGAGCCAGCCCACCAGGGGGTCGTTGATGCCGTCCCACACCTTCAGCACCATCAGCACCAGGCCGGCCATCCAGGCCGGCAGCCCCACCACACCCGTGTAGAACACGAATAAATAGAAGCCCAGCTGGGTGGCGGCCATGCCGGTGCCGATGTCGCCGAGGCCATAGCTCCACAGCAGCCGGCGTCGCGCAGCTGTCCCCAGGGGTTCGTTGCCGGCCGCGGTGAGATCAGGCGTCACAGGCGGCCATTTCGGGCTGGGTGGGCAGGTCATAATGCAGCAACTGCAGGTTGCAGCCCCCGCTGGCGGGCCAACGATCAGCAGCTGCTCCAGTACATCTGTACTGCTGCGGGCGTAGTTTAGTGGTAAAACCTCAGCCTTCCAAGCTGATGATGCGGGTTCGATTCCCGCCGCCCGCTTTTTTCTGCAAGGTGTCCTTCGCGGCAGGCGCGCGCCCGTTCCGCGGTTGTTGGAGCGGTGCCGTGGCTGCGTGGTTAGCAGTGGTGCAGTGGTTAGCAGTGGTGCAAGAGAGGCCATGCGGGAACCACCCCTAGCCCGATCCGTTCACAGCCCGTTACAGTTCGCGTAACAAATTGAAACGCCCCATGGCTGACTCTTCCTCCCGCTTCGGCTTTGTTGCTTTCGCCGAAACCTGGAATGGCCGCATGGCCATGCTCGGCTTCGTGATCGGCCTCGGCACCGAGCTGCTCAC
>VGQC01000123.1 GCA_016882385.1 Cyanobacteria bacterium M_DeepCast_100m_m1_067
GGCCAGGGCGGCGGCGCAGGCGGCGACGCCGGCACCCGGGGTGCCCTTGTGCAGGCCCAGATCGGCGAGGGTGGCCTCGATGGCGGCTACGGCGGTCAGCACGTCGCGGTCGCACACAAAGCCCAGGTGGCCGATGCGGAACACGTGCCCCTTGAGGTGGTCTTGGCCGCCGGCCAGCAGGATGTCGAACTTCTCCTTCACGGCCTTGCGCAGGGCCTCGGCGTCGATGCCCTCGGGGGCCACGGCGGTGATGGCGGGGCTGCCGGTGCCCTCGGCGGCATAGAGAGGCAGGCCGATGGCCTTCATGCCGGCCTGGGCGGCGGCGCGGTGGCGGCTGTGGCGGGCAAAGATCGCCTCCAGGTCCTCCTTCTGCATCATCTCCAGGGCCGCCTCGAGGGCGAAGTAGAGGTTGATGGCTGGGGTGAAGGGGTTGCTGTCGGCCTTGGCCGATTTGCGGTATTTGCCCAGATCCAGATAGAACTTCGGCAGGTTGGAGCGGCCGTAGGCCTCCCAGGCGCGCTCGCTCATGGCCACGAAGGCCAGGCCCGGCGGCATCATGTAGCCCTTCTGGGAGCCGGAGCCGATCACATCGAGGCCCCAGGCATCCATTGGCACGTTGCAGGCGCCGAGGCTGGTGACGCAGTCGGCAATCGTGAGGGCGGTGCCGTGGGCACGCACGTGCTTGGCGATGGTCTCCAGGTCGTTGATCACGCCGGTGGAGGTTTCCGAGTGGGTGAGGATCACGGCCTTGATCGCCCTGGCCGTGTCGGCTTCCAGGGCGGCGCGGAAGGCCTCGGGGTCGAGCGGCTGGCCCCACTCCGCCTTGATCACCTGCACATCCAGGCCGTAGGCCTGGGCCACCTTCACCCAGCGCTCACCGAATTTCCCGTTGTCGCCGCAGAGCACGCGGTCGCCCTTGCTCAGCACGTTGATGATCCCGGCTTCCATGGCGGCGGTGCCGCTGCCGGTGATCACCAGCACGTCATTGCTGGTTTGGTGTAGCCACTGCAGCTGCTCGGTGGTGCGCTTGACGATCTTCTGAAAGTCGGCGCTGCGGTGGCCGATTGGGTGGCGCCCCATCGCCTGCAGGACGGTTTCCGGCACCGGGGTGGGGCCGGGGATCATCAGGGTGAGTTTGTCCTGCATGGGGTCGGGGGTGCTGCGGCGGGCGGCGGCGGACCGCACAATCGACCACCATAAAAAACAGAGCTCCCCAGGCCCTTGGCCGAGTCGATCCAACCTCAGAACACCGCCGGGGCTTTCACCGGGGGCTACACCGTGCCGGTGTGGCTCACGGCGGCGGCGCGGGCCGCCCTGCTGACCCTGCGGGGTGAACCCTGGGAGCGGCTGCAGCCGCTTTGGCTCGATCCTGCTGCCGCCCCTGGCGCCCCCGGCAGTGAGCCCAAGCGCGTGCCGGTGGAGGCGGCCGCCCCCCTGGCGGATGGCTGGGTGCTGGCCATCGCCCGCTGCGATCCCGGCCCTGGCGTGCTCGATCTCACCCGCGACCTGGCCCTGTGGGTGCTGCTGCGTTGGCAGGAGGGGCCAGGCGACTGGCTCGTCTTGAGGGCCGGCGCGGGCGTTGGGGTGCTGCAGGCCAGCGGCGAGCCCTGCCTGTCGACCTATGCCCGCCAGTTGCTGGAGGCCAATCTGCGTCCCCTGCTGCCGCCGGGGCGTCGGTTGGAGCTGCAGGTGGTGATCCCCGAGGGCCGCCGGCTGGCGGAGCGCACCAGCAACGCCGCCTTCGGGGTGGTGGAGGGCCTCGCCCTGATCGGCACCCAGGCCGAGGTGCAGCGCAGTGCCGCCCCGGATCAATTGGATCAGGCCCTGACCGACCTGCGCCAGCGCTGCGGGGCGCCGGGCTTCGGCGGTGATCTGGTGCTGGTGATCGGCGAGAACGGCCTCGATCTGGCCCCACGCCTGGGCTTGCCGCCCGAGCTGGTGGTGAAGGCGGGCAACTGGCTCGGCCCGTTGCTGGTGGCGGCGGCGGAAGCGGGGGTGCAACAGCTGCTGCTGCTGGGCTACCAGGGCAAGTTGATCAAGCTGGCCGGGGGCATCTTCCACACCCATCACCACCTCGCCGATGGCCGCGCTGAGGTGCTCACGGCCCTGGCGGCCCTGGCGGGCCTGGGCGGTGAGGCGCTGCAGGCCTTGCACGACGCCCCGACGGTGGAGGCGGCCCTGGCCGAGCTGGCCCAGCGCGATCGCCCCCGGGCCGACCAGCTCCGCCAGCGCATCGCCGCGGCGGTGGAGCAGCGCAGCCAGCGCTACCTGGCGCGCTACGGCCAGGAGTCGATGGCGGTGGGGGCGGTGCTGTTTGATCGGTCCCGCCAGATCTGCGGCCAGGGCCCGGTCGGTCTGGATCTGCTCACGGCGCTGCGGCGGGGTGCCTGAGGGCGCCGCCTAGGGTGGTTCGAATGCCCTTGGGCCCAGCGTTGTCGATGTCTCAAACCGCGTCTCCCCGGCTCGACGCCACCTCTCAGTCGACACGCCATCCGGCGATTGTGATCCTGGATTTCGGCTCCCAGTATTCCGAGCTGATCGCCCGACGGGTGCGGGAAACGGAAGTGTTTTCCCTGGTGATGGCCTACACCACCACGGCCGAGGAGCTGCGGGCGATTGCACCGAAGGGAA
>VGQC01000124.1 GCA_016882385.1 Cyanobacteria bacterium M_DeepCast_100m_m1_067
TGGCTGGCGATCAGGCAACCGGCTTGGCGCACATCGCCGCTGTTGTAGGCCAGGGCGCGGCCATCGGCGTGGCTAAAGGCGCCGCCGGCGGCGCGCAGCACCGCTTCCGGGGCCGCCATATCCCAGTCCTTCGGGGCACTCTTGCCGGAGAGGGAGATGTACAAATCCGTCTCGCCGCGCAGGATCGTGGCCACCTTGCCGCCCACACTGCCGATGGCCTTGGTGTTGCCCAGGGCCAGGGCGTCAAGCAGCTGCTCGAGCCGCTGGTCGCGGTGGTTGCGGCTGGCCACTAGCACCAGCTCGCCCAGCCCCTGCCGCCGACTGAAACGCACGGGCCTGCGGTCGCCAGCACGGTTTTCACACCAGGCCTCGCCGCTGGCCCCGGCCAAGCCCGGCATCACCCCCAGCCACAGCTCCTCCATCACCGGCAGCAGCACGACCCCCAGCACCGGTTCGCCGCGGTGCACCAGGGCCAGATGCACGGCGTACTCGCCGGTGCCCTGCAGAAAGTCTTTGGTGCCATCGAGGGGATCGAGGATCCACAGCCACTCAGCCGCCAAGGGCTGGCCGTCGGTGAGTTGCTCCTTGGCCGTCTCCTCGCTGAGCACGGTCCAAGCGGCGGCGGGAAAGGCCGCCGCCAGGCCATCCAGCAGCCACTGGTTCACCGCCAGATCCGCCGCACTCACCGGGCCCTCGCCGCCCTCATCGACGCTCAGTGCCCGGGGAAAACCGTAGGGGGGCTGCTCGCCGCGGCCATAGGCGAGCAAGATGTCGGCGGCGCCCCAGCTGAGCCGTCGCAGCTCCACCAGCAGCGCTTCGAGGGCGATGCCCGAGGGCAAGGGCAGGGCGGCCGGCATCATGGAGGCGCAGGGTTCAGCATTGTGCAGGAGCCAGCCCCCCGAGCCGTGCAAGCCCCCGAACCCGCCCCCGGCGTGCTCTATCTGGTGGGCACCCCCATCGGCAACCTGGCCGACCTCTCGCCCCGCGCCCGCCAGGTGCTGGCCGGCGTCGACCGCATCGCCTGTGAGGACACGCGCCGCAGCGGATTACTGCTGCACCAGCTGGGGCTGCGCCAGAAGGACCAGGGGCCCAGGTTGGTGAGCTTCCATGCCCACAACCAAACCGCCCGCATCCCCGAACTGCTGGAGGCCCTGGCCGGCGGTGAAGCGTTAGCCGTGATCAGTGATGCCGGCTTGCCGGGGATCTCCGATCCCGGCGAGGTGCTGGTGGCGGCCGCCCGCACCGCCGGCCATGGGGTGATCTGCATCCCTGGCCCCAGCGCCGTCACCACGGCCCTGGTGAGCAGCGGCCTGCCCAGCGGGCGCTTCTGCTTCGAAGGCTTCCTGCCGCCCAAGGCCAACCAGCGGCGCCAGCGGCTGCAGGAGCTGGCAGGCGAGCAGCGCACCCTGGTGCTGTTTGAAGCACCGCACCGGCTGCTGGACCTGCTCGAGGATCTGCTGACGGTGCTGGGCGATCGACCTCTGCGCGTCGCCCGCGAACTCACAAAGAAGCACGAAGAACAGGTGGGACCCACGGTGGCCGCAGCCCTGGAGCACTTCCGCCGCACGCCGCCCCAGGGGGAATGCACCCTGGTGCTGGGGGGGGCCGAGCCGCCACCGCCGCCCAGCTGGGACACCGCCAGCCTCACGGCGGAGCTGGAGGCCCTGCAACAGGCGGGCCACAGCAGCAATGCCGCCGCCAAGCTGTTGGCCGAACGCACCGGCCACAGCAAGCGCGAGCTCTACGCCCTGCTGCATCAGACGCCGCCAGGCCCCAACAGCTGACGCCCCAACCCTGACCCGTCAGACTTCAGCGCAGTTTCAGCTCCGGATCGGCCGATCCCAGATCCCCTGATGGTGGTGCGCCTGCGTCTGCTTCTGGCCAGCCTGCTGGGCGGTGGGCTGCTGCTGGCGATTCTCTGCCTCGGCGCCCAAAACCTCGATCAGCGCCCCAGCCTCAACCTGGGGTTTGGCCGCAGCGCTCCGTTGCCCGCCGGCTTCCTGGTGGGCATCGCGCTGGTGATCGGTGTGCTCAGCGGCGGCTGCAGCGCGGCGCTGCTGGCTCCCCGCAGCGATCAGCTGCCCGGCAGGGAATAGAGGCTGCCCTCGATCACCACACGGCTGATGCCCTGGGCGATCAGGTAGGGGGCGGTGCGCTCCAGCACGCGGGTGTCGGGCACCTTGATCACCCGCTGGGTGCGGCCGCAATGGCGCTTGGCCTGGCGCGGATTGGCGAACACCAACAGGGCCTGCCTGTCTTCTTCCCCATCGGGCAGCTGCCCCAACTCCGGGAACTCCTTGAGCGGCTTGGCCTGGAGCTCCACGGTTTTGTCCACCAGCATGTAGATGCTGGCGGGCAGCGGCGCCTCCGCCAGCGGCTGACACTGGGCCGGCTCGCCGTGGTGGTCTCCCAGCAGCAACGGCACAGCCACGAACGCCTCACTCGAATCGCTCGTGTCGTCATCGTCGAAGTCGAGGTGGGCATCCGCTTCGGCGGCGTCGCTGGCGTCATCGCCGAAATCATCGGCATCGTCGATCGCCAACACCGCTGCCTCGTCGTCGTCGGCACCCTGCGGCGGGCTGTCTTGGAGATCTGGCGTGCTGACT
>VGQC01000125.1 GCA_016882385.1 Cyanobacteria bacterium M_DeepCast_100m_m1_067
GCTGCGGAGGGGGCGGCGCCCCTGCGCCTCGCCTTGCCCGCTCGCCAGAGCCTGCGCTACGGCGAAAACCCCCATCAACAGGCCACCTGGCACAGCGAGCCCGCTGCCGGCTGGGGCGCCGCTGAGCAACTGCAGGGCAAGGAGCTCAGTTACAACAACCTGATCGATCTCGACGCGGCCCTCGCCACGGTGCGGGAGTTTGGCTACGGCCCTGGAGCCGAGCCGGCCGCGGTGGTGGTCAAGCACACCAATCCCTGCGGGGTGGCCACGGGCCGCGACGGGGCCGATGCCCTCACCCGGGCCCTGGATGCCGATCGGCTTTCGGCCTTTGGCGGCATCGTGGCGCTCAACCGCCCGGTGGATCTGGGGGCTGCTGAGCAGCTCGGCAGCCTGTTTCTCGAGTGCGTGGTGGCGCCGGGCTTTGAGGCTGCGGCCCGGGAGCGGCTGGTTGCCCGCACCAATCTGCGGCTGCTGGAGCTGGCCCCCGAAGCGATTGTGCGGGCCTCGCGGCGGCAGCTGCGCAGCCTGCTCGGCGGTGTGTTGGTGCAGGCGCTCGATGACCAGCCGGTGGACGAGAGCGCTTGGCAGGTGGTGAGCGAGCGCCAGCCCACCAGCTCGGAATGGAACGACCTGCGCTTTGCCTGGAAGCTGGTGCGCCACGTGCGCTCCAATGCCATCACCGTGGCCCGGGATGGCCAGAGCCTGGGCATCGGTGCCGGACAGATGAACCGGGTGGGCTCAGCCCGGCTTGCCCTGGAGGCCGCCGGCGACAAAGCTCGCGGTGCGGTGCTCGCCAGTGATGGTTTCTTCCCTTTCGACGACACCGTGCGACTGGCCGCAGGCCATGGCATCAAAGCCGTGATCCAGCCTGGCGGCAGCGTGCGCGATGCCGACTCGATCGCGGCCTGCAATGCCTTGGGCCTGGCGATGGTGGTCACCGGCCAGCGCCATTTCCTTCACTGAATTCCCCCGAATTTCCCTGAGGGGCAGGGTGAGCTGTAGCTTCGCTGCCACACCGCTCTGCCCCGCTCCCGGTCTTCATCGCCGGTGCCCATTGCCAGTCCCCTCCGACGCCATGCCTGAAGCGCTCGCCTACAACCTCAACTTTCTCCATCCCCTGCTGATGGGGGGCCTGCTGGCCCTATCCAGCTATGGGATGTTCCTGGGTATCAAGGCCAAGAAAACCCGCACCGCCGACGCCGAAACCCGCAAGACCCTGATCAAGGGCCAGTTCGCCAAACGCCATTTCCAGATCGGCAGCCTGATCCTGGTGCTGATGGTGCTGGGCACCTTCGGCGGCATGGCCGTCACCTACCTGAACAACGGCAAGCTGTTCGTGGGGCCGCACCTGCTGGTGGGCATCGCCATGACCTGCCTGATTGCGCTCGCTGTGGCGCTCACCCCCCTGATGCAACAGGGCAACCTGATCGCCCGCAAGGCCCATGTGGGCCTGAACATGGCGATGATGACGTTGTTCCTCTGGCAGGCCTTCACTGGGCTGCAGATCCTCAACAAGATCTGGGAGAACAGGCCCGCCTGAAGCTTCAGCCAGCCTGAGCCCTCAGAACTGGGCGTGCCGCCTGGGCGGGCAGTCGAGGTTGTGGCTGGCGTGAAAGTCTTCCTGCACCTTCCAGGTAAGCCGGCGGGAGATCTGGCGCACGATCTGCTTCAGCAGGTGGTCGCCGCTCGACTGCACCAGCCCATCGGGCAGCAGGGTGATCACCCCCGGCAGGCGGATCCAGACGCTGAGGTCGAGTTCCCAGCGCACCAGGGTCAGCGGCCTGGGATCCTCGTCGGTGGCCCGGCCACTGGCTTCGTCGAGGCGCAGTGAGGCGTTGAACTCGACGTCGTAGAGGCCGTCGAGGTTGGGATCGCTGCCGTGGTTCGGCACCGTGAGGATTCGGTAAAGCCCCTGGTCCTGGGGCAGCAGTTCGAGGCCGATGGTGGGCTCCACTTCAAAGCCGAAGTTGCCAAAGGTGCCAAGGGTTAGGGCGTAGCCCTGGCAGCCCAGGGGCTGCACGGTCATCGGCACGGCGCAGCGACGGAACCAGCCCTCGTGGTGATCCAGGTAGTGGGCGACCACGGGGGCGCTGGCCCGCATTTCCATCACGTCGGCGAAAGCGCTGGCGTAGCGCCGCACCCGGGAATCATCGCTATGGCGAAGCAACGGGGACGTGCTCACCGCCCTGCTCGCCGGGCTGTCGTCGGCCGGAGTGAAGTTCATGTCCAGCGGTGCGGTCGACAACAGCAATGACAACAGCGGCAACTCCTGGCAATTGAGCCGCCGAAGACGGACCCACTCGATCTTTAATCAATGTAAAGCCACTGCAGCGCCCTTTCGGCGCCCGCTGTGACACCCGGACACCCACGCGCCGGACTCACGCGGCGCAGAGTTCGATCAGCCGCTCAATGACGTCTTCCACCACTCGATCTGGGGTGGAGGCTCCAGAGGTGATGCCCACCCGGAGCGGGCCCTCGGGGAGGAAGGGCAGCTCGGTTTCCAGGGCGCCGCCCAGGGGCA
>VGQC01000126.1 GCA_016882385.1 Cyanobacteria bacterium M_DeepCast_100m_m1_067
GGAACGTCGCCTCCCGGCGACTCAGAAAACTTACAACATCGTCGGCTCTCGCCTCCTCCTTTGCAAGCCTGCTCGCTTTGGGCTTCCCCTTGCGCGCAGTCCAAAAACATAACACCCCAGTTGGCCACAGATCAAGGATCAAGCCACCAGCGCCTCGGCCCACGGCATGAAACGGGCGAGGGTTTCCGGTCGATCCGCGGCCAGCACAGGAAAGTCGGCCGTTGAGAGGTCGGAGCCGGCGCTGATGGCCTCCGGCGATCGCACCAACCAACGGATCGGACAGTCGAGCTCGCTGAGCACCAACCAGGCGGCGGCCAGATCCCAGATCTTGGGAGTCGCCTCCAGGGCTGACACCGTCTGGCCCATGGCCACACTCACCAGATTGAGGCTGGCCACGCCGAGCAGGCGGATCTTGCCGGGGAAGCGTTGGTTGGGCAGTTTCTGCAACACCCCGATCGAGCGGCTGCACAACGACGCACAGCCGGCGGGGTAGCTCTGTCCGGCCGGGGGGAGGAGCAAACGGCCATTGCGCCAGGCTCCCTGGCCGCGGATCGCCACGATGCGCTGGCGCAGCGGCGGCACATCCAGCACCGCCAGCACCGGGACACCGCCCTCAAAACGTGCCAGCGAGATGGCCCAATAGGGGATGCCAGCAGCGAAGTTGGTGGTGCCATCGAGCGGATCCACCACCCAGTAGGCATCGCTTCCTGGCACGGTTTTGTCCCCTTCTTCGCTGAGGACTCCCTCGCCGGGATACAGCTGGGCCAATCCCTCCACCAGGGTGGCGTCACTCCAGCGGTCGCAGGCGGTGATCAGGCTGCCATCCGCTTTGAGATCCGAGGCCATGTGGCCAAAATCGGCGCGTTGGCGCTCGGCCACCCGATCGAGCAGGGCATCCAGACCAGAACTGAGAGGTGGGGCCGGGAGGGTGGTGGAATCAGCGTTCATCCGAGCTCGAGGGCCAGCACCTTGCTGAGGCTCCTCCCCGTATCCTCCCTGAACTGGCGCAGGTTGACGCGGCTCAGCAACAGCAAAGCAGCAAAAGCCACACCCGCCTCCGCAGTGAACACGAGGGCATAGGGGGCATAGGTGGACGCTGGCAGGTCGAAGAGCTGCTGCAGCGTCCGAGCCAGGTCGAACAAACCACCGCCCACCACCTTGCCAAGGGCTCGGGAGAGGGCCTGGGCCGATCCCCACACACCCACAAAGGTGCCCGCCGCTTCCGGCAGGGTGAGATCCAGCATCAGCACCAGGGCGCTGTTGGTGCCGATGCCTGCCGCCAGGCCGAACAGCAGCATCACCAGCTGAAGCACCGGCACCCGGCCCACCAGACCCGCCAGGGCTAGAAGCACGAGGCTGGCGAGAATCAGCTGACAGCCCAGCCTGGCCGTGGCCAACTTGCCAAGCCTTGGCACGATCCAGAGACCAGCGAGCAGCAGGCCCACCAGCGTGCCCATGCCCCAGAACGCATTGAGGGAGGCCGTGGCGGCAATCGGCATGCCAAACACGTCGGCTCCATAGCTTTCCAGGATGGGGTCCTGGAGAAACAGCGCCAGGGTGAACAGCACCAGAAAGGAGAAAAACACCAGCACCTGACGGCTGGAGGTGATCAGGGCCCAGGCCTGGGCGAGGGTGATGGCATCGTCGCGGCGCGCGCTGCCCGAACCAGACGGGTCCCTGACGCCACCGGGCTCGAGCCCCAGGGTGGCGACCACCGTGAGGGCCAGCACCACCACCACAACCTTGGCCATAAACCCCAGCAACACAGGCTCCAGAAGGGCTGGATCGGTGATGCCATCCAAGCTGCGCAGGTTGAGACTGATGGCGATCGCGCCGATGACGATGCCCACCGTGAGCAAGCACCAGATGATGCCCACGGCCCGGGGCCGCTCGGCTTCGCTGGTGCGATCGATCACCAGGGCGAGATAAGGAGTGGTGGCCAGAGAAATCGCCAACCCATAGAGGGCAAAGAGGCCGCACAGGCCAGCGATCCCCAGGCCCAGCTCCGGCTGGGAAGCACGTTCCAGCAGACGACCCACATGAAAGATCATGGGGATTGACAACAGGGCCAGGCCGCAGAACAACGCCGTGCCAAGCCAGATGTAAGGGATGCGGTGGCGACCCACAACAGGATGGGCGTCGGAGATCTGACCGAACAGCACCCGCGATGGCGCAACAAACTGCTCAAAGGCCAGGGCACCTCCAACCAGCAGACCAGGAAACCCGAGCTCACTCAGCATCACCCGGTTGAGCAGCCCGGCAAAAACCACGGCCAGGCAGCCAAGGCAGCCCTGAAACAGGCCGAGACGAAGAGTGTTGACCAGGCCCAGGGATTGGTGCTGACCAGCCAAAGCGGCGCTCACCGGCTCAAACCGCTCCTTGGGAGGCAGCCTGACAGGCTGGAATCAAAGGGGTGGGTTCCACGGGGACATCGGAAGCCCCGGCCGGTTTCGCGGCCGGGAGGGACTGCGGCGTACAGCCGGCCAC
>VGQC01000127.1 GCA_016882385.1 Cyanobacteria bacterium M_DeepCast_100m_m1_067
ACCGCCGCGTTGCGGCGATACCAGATCACCAGCCGGCGGATGGCCCGGCTGGGCTTGGCGCGCTTGTCAGGTTCCTTCGGAGGCAACGGCGTCAACGATGCGTTGGAACAGATAGCCGGTGCCGCGAGCCGTGAGGATCAGCTCGGGGTTGGCCGGATCGTCTTCCAGTTTGGAGCGCAGCCTGGAGATATGGACATCCACAACCCGGGTGTCCACATGGCGCTCAGGGGTGTAGCCCCAGACGTCTTTGAGGATTTCGCCGCGGCTGAAGGGTTCGCCACTGCGGCTCACCAGCAGCTCCAGCAGGCTGAATTCCATGCCGGTGAGGCGGATGCGCTCGTCGCCCCGATACACCTGGCGTTTGTTGGTGTCGATGCGCAGGTCGCCCACGGCGATCACCCCGGAATTGGGGATGCCGGCCACGGCTTCCTTCTCCACCCGGCGCAGCACGCAGCGGATGCGGGCTTCCAGCTCCTTGGGGCTGAAGGGCTTCACCACATAGTCGTCGGCCCCGAGCTCCAGGCCGGTGATGCGGTCGGCCACGTCGCCCAGGGCCGTGAGCATCACGATCGGCACATCCGATTCCTTGCGCAACTCCTGGCAGACGCCGTAGCCATCGAGCTTGGGCATCATCACGTCGAGCACCACCAGGTCGGGCTGGGTGGTTTTGAACAGCTCCAGGGCTTCGACGCCATCGCTGGCGGTGACCACCTGGTAGCCGATCATCGAGAGCCGGGTTTCCAGAATCCTCCGGATGCTGGCTTCGTCATCGACGACCAGGATGGTCTCTTTGCCGTGGTGGGTTCCGGAGATGGTGGAGGGGGCGGAAGCCGTCATCACTGCAGCCGGGCTGCTACATCAGATAGCCCCTACTGAAAAGGCCAGAGGGGCAAACTTTTCATTCAACGCCACCTTTCTTCATACAGCCCTTCTTTCGCAGCCCTGCCCGTGGCCAAGCCCAGCTCTGTTTTTGTGTGCACCAGCTGTGGGGCCCAGGCGCGCCAGTTTTTTGGCAAGTGCGCCAGCTGCGGCAGCTGGAACACCCTGGTGGAGCAGAAGGCAGCGCCGGCTGCTGATAGTCGGCGCCGCCGCCCGGTGGCGGAGCCCTCGGCGGGGCTGGTGGCGGGGATGGCGACTGCTGCCGGCCAGCCGCGGCGCTCCGAGCCGATCCACGCGGTGGGGGAACGGCCGCTTCAGCGGCTCAGCAGCGGCTATGGCGAACTGGATCGGGTGCTCGGCGGCGGGCTGGTGCCGGGATCCCTGGTGCTGGTGGGCGGTGATCCGGGCATCGGCAAGAGCACCTTGCTGCTCCAGAGCGCCCGTTCCATGGCCGGCCGGGCCTCCGTGCTCTATGTGAGTGCCGAGGAATCGGCCCAGCAGGTGAAGCTGCGCTGGCGCCGATTGGCCCAGGTTGCCGCGGGCGACGCTGATGCAGGCGGCGAACCCGCAGCTGGAGCTGATTTCCAGCTGCTCTCGGAAACCGACCTGGAGCTCGTCCTCCAGGAGCTGGAGGCGCTGCGGCCGGCGGTGGCGATCATCGACAGCATCCAGGCCCTGCACGATGCCGAGCTGGGCAGCGCCCCGGGCTCGGTGTCCCAGGTGCGGGAATGTGCCGCCGCCCTGGCCCGCATTGCCAAGCGCCAGGACACGGCCCTGCTGCTGGTGGGCCATGTCACCAAGGAGGGGGCGCTGGCGGGCCCCAAGGTGCTGGAACACCTGGTGGATGCGGTGCTCACCTTCGAGGGGGACCGCTTCGCCAGCCACCGGCTGCTGCGGGCCGTCAAAAACCGCTTCGGTGCCACCCACGAGCTGGGGGTGTTTGAGATGCGCGATCGGGGCCTGGCGGAGGTGACCAACCCCAGCGAGCTGTTTCTCGGCAGCGACGAGCCCAGCGCCGGCACCGCCACGATCGTGGCCTGCGAGGGCACCCGGCCGCTGGTGGTGGAGCTCCAGGCCCTGGTGAGCACCACCAGCTATGCCAGCCCGCGCCGCAGCGCCACCGGCATCGCCGCCAACCGGCTGCACCAGATCCTGGCGGTGCTCGAAAAACACCTGGGCCTGCCCCTGTCGCGCTTCGACTGCTACCTGGCGGTGGCCGGTGGGCTGGAGGTGGAGGAGCCGGCGGCGGATCTCGGCGTGGCCGCGGCGGTGGTGGCCAGCTACCGCGACCTCACCCTGCCGCCCGGCACGGTGCTGGTGGGCGAGCTGGGCCTGGGCGGCCAGTTGCGGCCGGTGGGGCAGCTGGAGCTGCGGCTGCAGGAGGCGGCACGGCTGGGCTTCACGCGGGCGGTGGTGCCCAAGGGCTCGGGTCTGGCCAAGGCGGCCGCTGGGCTGGGCCTGCAGCTGCTGGAGGCTGGCAACGTGGCCGAAGCGCTGGTGGCGGCGCTGGGGGTGAATCCGGCCGATGACCGGGCTTGAGCATCAAGATGC
>VGQC01000128.1 GCA_016882385.1 Cyanobacteria bacterium M_DeepCast_100m_m1_067
CGCAACTGGAACCGCCTGTCGCTGCTCAACTCGGCCCGTACGGGGTTCTTCTCCTCCGACCGCTCGATCCGCGAATACGCCGAGCGCATCTGGAAAGCGGAGGCCTTCCCGGTGACGATCACCTGCAACCTGGACGGCTGAGCCGTGCTGGTGCTGAATGTGGGCAGCTCCACCCTCAAGGTGGCGCTGTTCGCCCCCGGCGGCGCAGAGCGCCTGTGGGAGGTATCCACCCAGCGCAGGGGTGCCCTTCGGGAGCAGCTGCAGGGCTGGCTGGAGCCGCAGCTGCAACCCTGGTGGCCGCAGATCCAGGCGGCGGGCCATCGACTCGTGCACGGTGGCGAGCGCTTCATCGGCCCCACCCGGGTGGATGCCGCCGTGCTGGAGCAGCTGGAGGCCCTCACCCCCCTGGCCCCGCTGCACAACCCCTCTGCCCTGGAGGCGATCCGCTGGCTGCAGGCCCTGCGGCCCGCACTGCCGCAATGGGCCTGCTTTGACACGGCCTTTCACCACAGCCTGCCCCCGGAGGCCCGCACCTACGCTCTGCCAGCCGCCTGGCGCCAAGGGGGCATTCGCCGCTTCGGCTTCCATGGGCTCAACCATCAGCACGTGGCGGAGGCGGCGCCCTGCGGGCGGGCTGCTCGTTGGCGGCGGTGCAGAACGGCCGCAGCATCGACACCACCATGGACTTCACCCCCCTGGAGGGGCTGGTGATGGCCAGCCGCAGTGGCTCCGTGGACCCGGGCCTGCTGCTGCATCTGCAGCGCCAGGGCCTGGGCCTGGATGCCCTGGAGCAGGGGTTGCAGCACCACAGCGGTCTGCTGGGCCTCTCAGGCCTCAGCGGCGACTGGCGGGAGCTGCGGCGGGCGGCGGCGAACGGCCATGCCGGCGCCCAGCTGGCGGTGGGCGTGTTTCTGCACCAGCTGCGGGCCAGCATCGGGGCCATGGCCGCCAGCCTGGGGGGCGTGGATCAGATCGCCCTCAGCGGTGGCATTGGCGCCCATGACCCGCAGCTGCTGGAGGAGCTCAGGAGCTCCATGGCCTGGCTGGGATCGGTGACTTGGCGGCAGATCGCCGCCGATGAGGAGGGGATGATCGCGCGGCTCGTCAGCCGGGCAGATCCGGCGTTTGGTGCAGCAGCCGGTTGAGGCGCAGCCGATCGGCATTGAGCGGATCAGGGGCCAGCTCACCGGCCAGCTCACGGAACTTCTGCTCCACGGCTTCGGGCACGCGCACATCAAAGATGCGCTCCATCAGGGCCTCAATCGAAAACAGATGGGCGTTGATGTTCTCTAGATCCGCCAGGGCCTGGGCCATGGCGTCCGGATCGCCCGAATCTGCGGAGCCGCTGGTGGCGGCACCGGAGGCGGCTGTTGCGAGAGCGGGATCAGCGTCGGGCTGGGTTTTCTGGAGGTCCTCCAGCACACGGCCCGCCAGGGTGCGGAACGACTGCAGGGCCGCCCAGCTCAGTTCCTGTTGCTGACGCAGGGTGGGATTTTCACGGATCAGGCGATCGTGTTCCCGGTAGAACCGCTGGCAATCAGGGCATTGGCAGGGCTCTTCCGGCACCGCGTTCCCGTGGCGTCTAAGAACCCATCATGGCATCAAGCCGCGAGAGGCCCTTCCCCGCCGGCATCCGCGTCGTCGTCCTCACAGGCACCGGGGATGGGGATCTCAATGGAGCTGACCACTTGAATCACGTCCCGCAGACGCATGGAGTCGGCGAACCAGGCCATGGCCTGATCCGTATCCCCCTCGGCCACGGCGTCGTTGGCGCTGTCCTCGTGGGCTTCCGCCAACAGGGCTAGCCAACAGAGGCAACGGGCCTGGATCACGGAGAGGTCGAGCCCGTCGGGGAGGGTGTCGACGATGCGCTCGCTCTCCTGTTGCACCAACAATCTGAGCCGGAGATCATGCAGCTGTGCCATGGCCCCGTGGCAACTGCGGCCACGCTAGCGGCAGTGGCCCGGTTCGGCACCCCACCACCTGTAGTGGGGGCTACCGATCCGCAAAGCCATGCAGGGGAAGCAAGCGGGGCTGGCGGGACTCGAACCCACGACCTACGGTTTAGGAAACCGTCGCTCTATCCGGCTGAGCTACAGCCCCTCGCGGCCAAGCCGCATCGGCATTATGGGGTTTGAAAGCAGGCGAGGTGATCGCAACCGGCAAACGCCCAGGCCCCCGGGCTGGAGGAACGGACCGGTTGAGGAAAGTCCGGGCTCCCCAATGGCCAGGCTTGCTGGGTAACGCCCAGTGCGGGTGACCGTGAGGAGAGTGCCACAGAAACACACCGCCGATGGTGGGGGGCTTGCCTCCCGCACAGGCAAGGGTGCAAAGGTGCGGTAAGAGCGCACCAGCAGCATCGAGAGGTGCTGGCTCGGTAAACCCCGGCTGGGAGCAAGGCCCAGGGACAACGGTTGGCCATGACACCC
>VGQC01000129.1 GCA_016882385.1 Cyanobacteria bacterium M_DeepCast_100m_m1_067
CCGAAGGTCACCATCGCCGGGCGGCCGTGGTGGCCGGGGTCGAAGCGGGGGTGGGCGCTAAAGGCCTCTCCGGGCTTCAGCAGCCCATCGAGGCGCGAGAGGCCGCGGGTCTCCAGGCTGTCGGGGTCGAGGGCATGGGGTTCAGCCGCCTCCCACAGGGCCAGCAGCTGATCCCCGAGCCGCACCACATGGGTGTTGGCGATGTTCTTGAGGCGCAGGTCGAAGGCGTTGGCCACAGGGCCGCCGGGCTTCTGGGTGCCGAACACACCGCGATAGAGGACACGATCGGCCTGCTCCTCCGCCAGCCAGCCCTCCGTGCGTACGAAGCGATTGCTCAGCTCCGCCTGGCCGCCATCGAAGCGCAGGGCGGTGATCATGCCGTCGCCGTCGAAGGGGTGATGCACCCAGTGGCCGCCGCGCTCCAGGCGACCAGGACCATTGCGGTACAGCGTGCCCTCGAGCTCCGCCGGGATCGCCCCACGGGCCGCGGCCACGGGCACCGCCTGGAGCTCCACACCCACGTTGCGGAAGGCGCTGGCCCAATCGGCACGGTCGTAGCGGGCGGCCTGGGCGGGGGGCGCTGGGGTCGAGGGGGTCCCGGTGGCGGTCATGGCGATCGGCGCAGGCGAATCCCGATCATCGCGTAACGGAGTGTTAAGCGACGGACGCGGCTCCTGCGGCGGGCGGCTCCTGACCGCTTGGAGGCTGTACAGGGTTGGTACCACTCTCAAGCGGAAGTGGTACCAACCCCGTACAGCGCCGCAGACCCATCACCCATCAGGCGCCGGCGCGCTCGAGCACGCCTTTGCTGCTGGGCACAGCCCCGGCCCGACGGGGATCCACCTCGGTGGCCTGGCGCAGGGCGCGGGCAAAAGCCTTGAAGGCCGCCTCCACGATGTGGTGCGAATTCACCCCATCCAGCTGGCGCAGGTGCAGGGTGAGGCCGGCGTTGTTGGCCACGGCCACGAAGAACTCCTTCACCAGCTCGGTGTCATAGCTGCCGATCTTCGGCGCCGGAATCTGCAGCCCATAGCTGAGGTGGGGCCGGCCGCTGCAATCGAGGGCCACCTGCACCAGGGCCTCATCGAGGGGCGCCACAAAGTGGCCGAAGCGGTGGATACCGCGCCGATCGCCGAGGGCCTGGGCGAGGGCCTGGCCGATGGCGATGCCCACGTCCTCGTTGGTGTGGTGGTCGTCGATGTGGGTGTCGCCCACGGCATGGATCTCCAGGTCGATCAGGCCGTGGCTGCTGATCTGATGGAGCATGTGATCGAGAAACGGCACGCCCGTGCTGGCCTGGCAGCGGCCGCTGCCATCGAGGTCGAGCTGCACGCGTACATCGGTTTCACCCGTGACGCGGTGGATCTCACCGGTGCGCATCGATCAAGGCTCCGCGAAACAACCCTCCGGACTCAGTGTGCCGCTCACATGCCGGTGATGCAGTAGCCCGCATCCACATAGATCACCTGACCGGTGATGCCAGACGCGAGCGGGCTGGCCAGGAAAGCGGCGGTGCCGCCCACTTCATCCTGGGTCACGGTGCGGCGCAGGGGGGCCTTTTCCTCGACGTTGTGGATCATGTCGAGGATCCCGCCGATGGCGGAGCTGGCCAGGGTGCGGATCGGGCCGGCGCTGATGGCGTTCACGCGCACCTGCTTGTCGGCGCCCAGCTCAGCGGCCAGATAGCGCACGGAGGCTTCCAGAGCCGCCTTGGCCACACCCATCACGTTGTAGTTGGGGATGGCGCGCTCGGCCCCCAGGTAGCTGAGGGTGATCACGCTGGCCCCCTCGTTAAAGAGCGGCTTGGCGTAGCGGCAGAGCGGCGCCAGCGAATAGGCACTCACCTCCAGGGCGCGGCCGAAGCCCTCCGGCGAGATGGCGGAATAGTCGCCCACCAACTCGTCTTTGCCGGCGTAGGCCAGGCAGTGCACCAGCACATCGATCGAACCCCACTGCTGCTTCACCCGGTCGAACACCGCCTCGATCTGGGCCGGGTCCTGCACGTTCAGGGGTTCAAACAGCGTGGGGGCGAGGGGGGCGGTGAGGTCGCGCACCTTGGCTTCGAAGCGGCCCTTCTCATCGGGTAGATAGGTGACCCCCAGCTCGGCGCCGGCGGCATGCAGCTGCTGGGCGATGCCCCAGGCGATCGACTTGTTGTTGGCGATGCCCGTCACCAGGGCCTTCTTGCCGCGCAGATCGAGAAGCATGGGGGTGGTGCGCCGCCGGGGCGCTGCAGTGCAATCGCAGGATTCTCCCCCAACCCGCGCCGGCAGCCGCCCCGGCGCCAGGATCAGGGCAACCGCCCCTGGCCGTGGCCCCCGAGCCCACCCCACCGACAGCGCTGCCCTGGGGCGAACGGCCCGGGGATCTACCCCGCCACGTCCGCGATCGCCAGGCCCTGGAAACGGAGCTGCGGCGGCTGTTTCC
>VGQC01000130.1 GCA_016882385.1 Cyanobacteria bacterium M_DeepCast_100m_m1_067
CCTCGGTGAATCCCGCCCGCAGCACTGGCGTCGCCCTGTGGGTTGGCGGCGAGGCGGTTGGTCAGCTGTGGCTGTTCTGGTTGGCCCCGATTGTGGGCGCCCTGCTGGCCGGCTGGGTCTACCGCAACGTGTTCAGCGAAGAGGCGTCCTGAGCGCAGGGCGGGCAGCTGAGGGGCTTCGGTCCCTCAGCTGTTGGCGAGTGCTGCCAGCAGCTGGTCAATCTCGTCGTCTCGCGTGCTGATGTGGGTGCAGGCCCGCAGGCAATGGGGATTGTCGAGGCTCCGCAGCCAGATGTCGCGTTGTCCGAGCCGCTCCACCACGGCTTCGGGGCGCTCGTCGCCGAGCTGGAAGCTCACCAGGCCAGCCGGGGGTGGCACCTCGAGCAGTGGCGTTGCGGCTGACAGTGCTTGGAGACCCTGCCAGAGCTTGCTGCTGCGCCGTTGGATCCGGTCCAGCCGTTGCTCGGCAGTGCCTTCCGCATCCAGCAGCAGCAGCGACTGCTCCAGGCCCGCGTAGAGGGGCACACAGGAGGTGGCCACCTCGAAGCGTCGGCTGTCGCCATGGAACTCGCTTTGGCTGTTGCCTTCGTGGCTGAGGCTGCGCCAGCCGATCAGGGTGGGTTGGGATTCCTGCAGCATCCGCTCTGAGAGGGCCACGGCCCCGAGGCCTTCGGGGCCGCAGCACCACTTGTGACCGGTGCAGGCATAAATGTCGGCGGCCGCGGCGGCGTCCGCCACGGGGATGGAGCCCAGCGATTGGGCCCCATCCACCAGAAGCCAGGGATGGCGGCCATGGCCGACCAGCGCGGCGGCCACGGCGGCGATCGGCATCACCTGGCCGGTGTTCCAGAGCAGATGGGAGAGCACCACCAGCCGGGTGGCGGGGGTGAGCTGCTCCTCCAGGCGTTGCAGCACCTGGGCATCGGTGTCGCTGGGGGTGCCGCGCAGATCCGCCACCGGCAGGGTGGCCAGTAGCAGCCCCTCGCGGCGGGCGAGTTCCCGGCAGGCGGCCACCACGCCGGGATGTTCACAGTCGCTGATCAGCAGTTCGTCGCCGGCCTGCCAGGGCAGACCCCACAGCGGCAGCACACAGCCGCTGGTCACATTTTCGGTGAAGGCGATGCGGTGGGGGCCGACGCCAAACCAGCGAGCCAGGTGCTGACGCAGCCGGCCTGTGGTCTGCGCGATGAAGGGCCACACCGCGCCGGTAAAGGGCCCCAGCTCCTGGATGGTGCGCCAGCAGGCGGTGATGGCCTCTAGCGAAGAGGTGGGCAAGGGCCCCTGGCCGCCATAGTTGAAGTAGGTCTTGTTGGCCAGGGCGGGCAGCTGGGCCCGGAAATCAGCGGGCATCCACGCTTGGCTAGATCACCTGGCCAACCATCACGGCGGCCAGGGCTGAGAACAGGGTGATGCCCAGGGCGGTGAGGGGGTTCTGTCCCTGGGCCACCGCCACCGTTGTCACGATCCCTGCCCCGAGGCTGGCCACGGCCAGCTGGGTTACCACTTCAGATCGGTTGTTGGGGGTCGGGGTCACGGTGCGGCGGGCGGCATGGGCCAGACCGTAAGGGCGTTTTCAGGTTTGGCCTGGCCTGATGCCGAGGCTTGTTACCTGATGTCGGAGTTCGTTACGCCCCGACATCACCGCCCCCTTCAGGGCGGGCTCGCCGGCCGGGCCCGGCCGCTACTGGCCCAGGTTTGCAGGGTCTCCAGCTGCTCCCGGGCGGTGCGCGAGAGGGGTACCACCTGGCTGGCGGCGGCGATCAGGTCGGCCTCGCCAAACTCCCGCTGCTCCGCGAAGGCCAGGTGCATGGCCTCGATCACGGTCTGCTCCAGTTCGGCGCCCGAGAAGCCCACGGTGCGGTCCACCAGCACGTCCAAGGGGATGGCGTGGGCGGGCCGGCGCCGGCGCAGCTGCAGATCCAGGATGGCGCGGCGCTCGGCGGGGCTGGGCAGGTCCAGCAGAAAGATCTCGTCGAAGCGGCCCTTGCGCAGCAACTCCGCCGGCAGCTTGTCGACGCCATTGGCGGTGGCCACCACGAACACGGCGCTCGTTTTCTCCGCCATCCAGGTGAGCACCGTGCCCAGCACCCGCTGGCTGGTGCCACCGTCACTGCGGGAATCGCCCCCCGCTCCGAGCCCAAACCCCTTGTCGATCTCATCGATCCAGAGCACGCAGGGGGCCATCGCCTCGGCCCGCTGGATCATGTCGCGGGTGCGGGCTTCGGACGCCCCCACCAGCCCGGAGAACAGCCGGCCCACATCGAGGCGCAGCAACGGCATGGCCCAGCTGTGGGCGATCGCCTTGGCCGTGAGCGACTTGCCCGTGCCCTGGGGGCCCACCAGCAGCACGCCTCTGGGCAGGGGCAGGCCGTAGCGCATCGCCTCTTCGCTGAAGGCCATGTGGCGTTG
>VGQC01000131.1 GCA_016882385.1 Cyanobacteria bacterium M_DeepCast_100m_m1_067
CACAACCTGTTTCACATTCGGTTTCACGGTCTGTTGCGACCCCTGCCGCGCCTCCTGACCCCAGCGCAACCCCTGACCCCACCGTTCTGGAGCTCTACAACCACCGTTTTTCGGCCATCGCTGAGCAGATGGGTGGCCGCCTGCAGCAGAGCGCCCGGTCGGTGAACATCCGCGAGCGGCTCGACTTCTCCTGCGCCCTGTTTGACGCCGCCGGGTTGCTGGTGGCCAATGCGCCCCATATTCCGGTGCATCTGGGCTCGATGGGAGACAGCGTGGTCAGCCTGCTCGGCGCGATCGCGCGGGGCGATCACCCTCCCTTGGCGCCAGGGGATGTGGTGCTCTCCAACAACCCTTACAACGGCGGCACCCATCTGCCGGACATCACGGCCATCACACCCGTGTTCGCGCCAGGATCGGGGCCTGGGGCCCAGGTGCCCACGTTTTTTGTGGCCTCGCGGGGCCACCATGCCGATGTGGGGGGCATCACCCCCGGCTCGATGCCGGCCTTCAGCCGCACGATCGCCGACGAGGGGCTGCTGCTCAACAACGTGCCGTTCTTCACCAATGGCCGCTTCGATGAGGCGTTGTGGCGGCAACGGCTCGCTGCCGGTTGCCGTCCGGTGCGCAACCCCGACCAATTGCTCGCCGATCTCCAGGCCCAGGTGGCTGCGAATCGCTTGGGGGTAGACGGGCTGGATCGCTTGGTGGATCGCCATGGCCTGCAGGAGGTGCGGGCCTACATGGCCCATGTGCAGGCCCATGGGGCCGAGGCGGTGAGCCGGGCCATGGCGCGGCTCCGCAGCGGTCGGGCCCGGGTGGAGCTCGACCATGGCGCCCACATCGCGGTAGCCGTGTCCATCGATGCCCAGGCCGGACGCGCTCGCGTCGACTTCAGCGGCAGTTCGCCCCAGCACAGCGGCAATCTCAATGCCCCCCTGGCTGTCACCAAGGCGGTGGTGCTCTATGTGTTCCGCTGTCTGGTGGGCGAGTCGATCCCTCTCAATGCCGGCTGTTTTGAGCCCATCGAGCTGATCGTTCCAGAGGGAACCCTGCTGCATCCGCGTCCCCCGGCGGCGGTGGTGGCCGGCAATGTGGAGATCTCCCAGGCGGCGACCAATGCCCTGTTTGCCGCTCTGGGCATCCAGGCTGCGGCTCAGGGCACGATGAACAACCTGAGCTTCGGCAATGCCCAGCTTCAGTACTACGAAACGATCTGCGGTGGCACTGGTGCCGGCCGGCATCCAGGAGGCGTTGGCTATGCGGGTGCTTCAGCCGTGCAGAGCCACATGACCAATTCCAGGCTCACCGATCCGGAAATTCTGGAAAGTCGCTTTCCGGTGCGGGTGGAGCGCTTTGCGATCCGCGCCGGCTCCGGCGGGGCTGGCCGGTTCCGCGGTGGCGATGGGGTGTTGCGCCAGCTGCGCTTCCTGGCGCCGATGGACGTTTCCATGATTTCCGGTTCGCGCCGCGTTCCGCCGGCGGGGTTGGCCGGCGGCGAGGCGGGGGCGTGCGGCCGCAACAGCTGGATCGGGGCCGATGGCTCCAGCCGGGAGCTGGAGGGCTGTTTTGAGCAGACGCTGCAGCCCGGGGAGGCGTTGCGGATCGAGACGCCGGGCGGTGGTGGTTACAGCGCGCCGGAGCAGCCATGAGGGCTCGCTCCCTGGCGCTGGCGATCACGGCGCTGCTGGCCTCCCCGGCCCAGGCCGAGATCCTGCAGGAGCGCAGCCAGCGCGTCCATCCCCAGTGGTCATCGGCTGGCATGGTGGCCAGCCAGGAGCAGTGGGCTTCCCAGGCCGGGGCTGAGATCCTGGCCCGCGGCGGCAACGCGGTGGATGCGGCCGTGGCCACGGCCTTCGCCCTGGCGGTCACCCTGCCCCAGGCCGGCAATCTGGGCGGAGGCGGGTTTCTGGTGCTGTGGCTGCCCGGTGTGTCGCCGGCGGCATCTCGCGGTTGTCCTGCGGCCGCAGAGATCCGCCTGGGCCGCGGCACGGCCGTGGCGGTGAACTTCCGCGAAACCGCCCCTTTGGCGGCCACGGCTGGGATGTACCTCGGCGCCGATGGTGAGGTGGACCGTGCGCGGGCTACCCGCAGCCCCTTGAGTGTGGCCGTGCCGGGAACCCCCGCCGGGCTGCTGCTCACGCACCGCTGCTACGGCCGGCTGCCCCGGGCGGCGGTGCTGGCGCCTGCCATCCGGCTGGCCAGCCGTGGCTTCCCCGTGGGCAAGGAGCTGGCCGATTCCCTGCAGCAGGCCGCGCCGTTGCTCCGCGCCGACCCCACCTCCAACGCGCTGTTCCTGGCGCGTCCGCTGCGCCCCGGCGACCGCTGGCGTCAGCCCCTGCTGGCTGCAAGCCTGCAGCGGCTCTCAGCCCAGGGTGAGCGCGGCTTCTATCAGGGCCCGAT
>VGQC01000132.1 GCA_016882385.1 Cyanobacteria bacterium M_DeepCast_100m_m1_067
CAGGGCCAGGTGCTCTACCTGCTGAGCCGCCTGGCGCTGCTGCTGCGCATCGCCCGCCGCTACGAGCTGGTGGTGGTGGTGGGGGATGTGATCCCGGTGCTGGCCGCCTGGCTGAGCCGGCGCCCCACGGCCGTCTACCTGGTGGCCTACTCCAGCCACTACGAAGGCAAGCTGCAGTTGCCCTGGCCCTGCGGTGCCCTGCTGCGCAGCCGCCGGCTGCGGACCATCTACAGCCGCGACCAGCTCACCGCCACCGATCTGAGCGGCCAGCTCGGCCGGCCGGTGCGGTTTCTGGGCAACCCCTTTTTCGATGGGGCCCTCAAACCCTCCGAACCGCTGGCGGGGGCGCCACAGCAACGGCTGGGGCTGCTGCCGGGCAGCCGGCTGCCGGAGGCGCTGCACAACCTGGAGCTGATGCTGCGGGTGTTGGAGCGGCTACCCGAGGGGCTCAGGCCCGCCGCCCGGCTGGGGCTGCATGCGGCCCTGGTGGGCAAGCTCACCCCCCAGGAGGTGGCGCCCCTGGCCAGTCGCCTGGGCTGGCGACTGGAACTCGACAACCCCAGCCAATGCCGACTGGTGCGTGGCCCCCTGACCCTGCATCTGGAGTGGGGACGGTTTGCCGCGGTGATTCAGCAGTGCGATCTGCTGCTCTCGATGACCGGCACCGCCGCGGAGCAATGCGTGGGGCTGGGCAAGCCGGTGCTGCAGCTGGAGGGGGAGGGGCCCCAATTCACGGCGGGCTTTGCTGAGGCGCAGCGGCGGCTGCTGGGGCCGGGGGTGGTGTGCGCCAGTGCAGACGGCCCCAGCGGCAGCGACGCTCAACTCAATGGCACCGCCAGGCTGTTGGAGCAGCTGCTGGAGCGCCTGCAACACCACCCACACTGGTCAACGGAGCTGCAACGGTTGGGTTTGGAGCGGATCGGCAGCGGCGGTGGCACCGCCAGGATGGCCACCGATCTGAGCGATCTGCTCGGCGGCGCACAGCATGGCTGACAGCACCAACGCCACCGAACCCAGCTGGGGCCAACGGCTCAAGGGCTGGATCGACACCCTGTTGGTGATCGATGTGTTTGTGGTGATCGCGGGGGCCCTGTGGTTTGGCGTGGCGGTGCTCTGCCACAGCCGCGGCGTGGAGGGCCCCCTGGATCTGTTTCAGCGGCTGTGGGAGCCGCTGTTCACCCCCGCCATCGGCCTGTTGATGGGATCGGCCATTCTCAGCGGCGTGCTGGGTTGGGCCCTCAACTGGTGGCGGCGGCGAGGGCCGCGCTGAGCTGGCCATCGCGGAAGGCAAAGCCCTGCTGCTGCAGGCGCTCCGGCAGCACCCGCTGGCCCTCCAGCACCACCTTGGCGCCATCTCCGAGCAGGAGCTGCAGCAGGGGGCCGGGCACCGGCAGCAGGCTGGGGCGCCCCAGGCAGCGGCCGAGGGCCGCCGCAAAGCTCGCCATCGAGCAGGGCTCGGGGGCCACGGCGTTGTAGGTGCCGCTGAAGGCCGGATCCTTCAGGACCTGGGCGATCAGCTGGCACAGGTCGTGGCGGGAGATCCAGCTCATCCACTGCTGGCCATCGCCGATGGGCCCGCCGAAGCCCAGGCGAAACACCGGCAGCATCTTGCCCAGGGCGCCTCCATCCCCCCCCAGCACGATGCCGATGCGCAGGATCACCAAGCGGCAGCGCGCGGCGGCCGCCTGGGCCTCCGCCTCCCAGGCCTGGCAGAGACGCCCCAACACATCGCTGCCGGCGGCACTGGTTTCGGTGAAGCTGGCGGTGGTGCTGGTGCCGTAGTAGCCGATGGCGGAGCCATTGAGCAGCACCGTGGGGCCCTGGCCGGCGGGCAGGGCCGCCAGGGCGGCCACCAGGGCGCGGGTGGTGTGGATGCGGCTGTCGTGCAGCAGCTGCAGGTGGGCGGGGCTCCAGCGCTTCTCGGCGATCGGCTCACCCGCCAGGTTCACCACCGCTTCGGCATGGGCCAGGGCCTGCTGCAGGGCCGGTTGCCCCCAGGCGGCGGGATCGGCGGGGTTGGCCTGCAGGCGGGTGAGCTGCTCGTGCTGCAGGGCTGGCAGCGGCTGGGGTGAACGGCTCACCAGGGTGAGCTGGTGGCCGTGTTGCAGCAGCAGCGGCACCAGGGCCCGGCCCACAAAGCCACTGCAGCCCACCAGCAGAATCCGCATGCCGCATTCCTGATCGCACTGGTTCAACGCTAAGCAGCTGGCCCCACCAAGCCGCGGCACGCGGGGCCTAGCCTGCAGCGCAGATCCGTTGCGCGCCATGGCCGACGCCCCCGCCACCGCCCCTGAGGCCGCCGCAGCCAGCACCCCGGCGTCGGCCGCGATCAAGAAGGGCAGCCTGGTGCGGGTGAACCGCCAGGCCTACGCCAAC
>VGQC01000133.1 GCA_016882385.1 Cyanobacteria bacterium M_DeepCast_100m_m1_067
AGCAAGACCAGCTGCCAATCACACCATCTCTGCAGCAATAAACTCTCTAAAAATTGCTCCAGCTGGTCGGCACAGTTCCAGGTGGCAACCACAATGGAAACCGTTGGCGAGACAACACTCACGCTTGCAACCGAGCTGCCATGGCTTCGACGTCATCCAACGCACACAACTGATCTGACTGAGCGCTCCGCAGCGGCTTCAGCAACACCTGACCATTCGACCACTCCTCTTCACCGAGTACCGCAGCCCAGGGGGCACCGCTGCGATCAGCCCGCTTGAACTGCTTGGAGAACGCAGCACCCCCTGGGTCCAACTGAACACGCAAGCCATGGCGTCGAAGTGCCCGAGCGAGAACCAAGGCCGCCGCTTCGGCACCAGCTCCACGATTCACCACGTAGAGGTGTGGCTTCAATGGTGCTGGCCGCAGTCGATCCGGCTGGGCAAGCAACAACACCAGGCGCTCCAGCCCCAGGGCCCAGCCGATGGCCGGGGTTGGCGTTCCCCCCAATTGATCCACCAGACCGTCATACCGCCCACCACCACACACGGTGGCCTGGGCCCCCAGCTGATCTGAGGTGATCTCAAAAGCCGTATGGCAGTAGTAATCAAGGCCCCGCACCAATCTGGAGTTGATCCGAAACGGGATCGCCAACGTCCTCAACCCGTCCAACACCTGCTCAAACCGATCCTGGCTCGCAGGGCTCAGGGCCTCGGACAACATCGGAGCTGTTGCCAACAAGGCCTGCGTGGCTGGATGTTTTGAATCCAGGATGCGCAGGGGATTGCGCTCCAGTCGATCCAGTGAATCAACATCCAGATCAGCACGGTGCGCCTGCAGAAAGGCAACCAGGGTCTGGCGATAGTGGATGCGATCCTCTGCGGTCCCCAAACTGTTGAGCTCCAAGGCCAACGGACCCACCCCCAAATCCATCAACAAATCCCAAGCGATGGCGATGGCCTCCACATCCGAACGGGGCTCCCCGAGGCCCAGGAATTCGAGCCCGATCTGATGGAACTGGCGCTGCCGGCCCGCCTGCGGGCGCTCATAACGAAACATCGGCC
The DNA here is from genome assembly GCA_016882385.1 of Cyanobacteria bacterium M_DeepCast_100m_m1_067. Taxonomy (GTDB): domain Bacteria; phylum Cyanobacteriota; class Cyanobacteriia; order PCC-6307; family Cyanobiaceae; genus Cyanobium_A. The sequence goes on from VGQC01000133.1 coordinate 1,063, forward strand.
CCCCGTACCAGAGGCGTTGCGGCCCCTGCGTGAGCAAACCATGCTCAAGCGCAGCGCGGACCACCGAGGCGGTGCCCTCCGGCCGGAGGGTGCAAGAACGGTCGCCACGGTCCTGAAAGGTGTACATCTCTTTGCCCACCACATCGGTGGCCGCGCCAATGCCGCGGCAAAAGAGCTGGGTCTGCTCCAACAGCGGCGTTCGAATCTCGTCAACCCCAGCCCGCTGGAAGTGTTCCCGGGCTGTGGCCTCCACCAACTGCCAGAGCTCGGTGTCCCGCGGCAGCAGGTCGACCATGCCCCTCAAGCTCTGCAGTGTCTCCGCAGCCAAGCCGAATGATCTCCAGCGGTGTGTCAACCCAGTTTGCCGTTCAGCCCCTAGCCCAACTGATCAAGGCGCTCAGCCCGTAGCTCCCGCAGTCGTTGGCCCAGGGCGGGGCCCGGCGACAAACCTTCGAGCGCCATGAGTTGTCGCCCAGTCAGAGGGGAATGGAGATGACGCCACCGTGCCCACCATCGCCACAGCGCTCGCCGAGGCTGAACACCACGCACCACAGCCAAAGCAACAGCTTGTGGGGAGCACCCGGGGGCCTCGAGCAGTTCGCACCAAGCAGAGGGGCTCAAGGGGGGCAGCCCCTGCAGGCGCGTCTGCAGACGCAGCATTTGCTGCAAGCCCAACTGTTGCGCCCGGGGCAACTGGAGACGGTCAGCCAGAGCCAGAGGATCTTGAGCGTTAGCCACCAGGGCCGTCAGCCTGCTGAGGCCAAAGCGCCGCGCCCAACGCAAACGCCCCAACCAGTCGCTGCGGCCCTGAAGCCCAGCGTCGAGCAGAACCATCCCGCCCCACCGATGCAAGGCCTTCAGAGCTTCACACCAGGGCTCCCGCACCAAGAGGAGCTCGAACTCCATCCGCAGACGCGTCGACAGCGCTGGCGGCGCCGAGGCGGGCGCATCCCCTGGCCGCCACATCCAGGGCCAGGCCAACAGCGTGGCTTGAACCTGTGGCAACGCCTCAGGAGCCAGGGTGAAACCCAATCGAGCGCAGTAACGGGCAGCACGCACCAAGCGCGTGGGATCGTCCCGCAGGCTGTGGTCATGCAGAAAGCGCAACTGACGCCGTGCAAGATCCGCCTGCCCACCGTGCGGATCGCACAGACGTCCGTTCAAACCTGTGGCATCAAGGATCAGGGCCATGGCATTGACGCTGAAATCCCGGCGAGCCAAGTCCTGCATGAGGGAGCCAGAACTGACGATGGGGTTGTTGGCGGCGACGGGATAAAGCTCCTGACGAGCACTGGCCACATCGAGGAGCCA
>VGQC01000134.1 GCA_016882385.1 Cyanobacteria bacterium M_DeepCast_100m_m1_067
AGCTGACCACGGGGGATCTGGGCCACCACGGCGTAGACCCGCTGATCGAAGGAGCTTTGCGCCCGGGTAGGTGGGGATGTGCCCTTGGCGATTTGCATGTGTGCAACAAGCTGTTCAACACATCAGATCCGTCCCCAAAAGCACGCCCCAGACCCGGGTGGCGTGAGGCTGATTGGTGTTGATTGAGGATGGCGCGACGGCCCTTGACGCCAGATCCCCAACGCAATGCCCCTGCTGCCCCGCCGCTTCGAGCGGCTCAAGGCCGTGCTCGATCGCCGCATGGGCGACCTCACCGTGGTGCTCGAGCACGTCGACAAGCCCCACAACCTCTCGGCGATCCTGCGCAGCTGCGATGCCGTAGGGGTGTTGGAGGCCCATGTGGTGAGCCTGGCAGGCCGCACCCCCACCTTCAACTGCACGGCCAAGGGCAGCGAGAAGTGGGTGCCGCTGCACCGCCACAGCGACAGCGTGGCCCTGCTGCAGCGGCTCAAGGACCAGGGCTTCCGGCTCTACGGCACCCACCTGTCGGTGGAGGCGGTGGACTACCGCGCCTGCGACTTCACCGGCCCGAGTGCCCTGGTGCTGGGTGCCGAGAAGTGGGGCCTGAGCTCCGAGGCGGCTGCGCTGGTGGACCAGCCGATCGTGATCCCGATGCAGGGCATGGTGCAGTCGCTGAACGTGAGCGTGGCCTGCGCCACCTTGCTGTTTGAGGCGCTGCGCCAGCGGCAGGTGGCCGGGGTGCTGCCCACCTGCGGCGAAGGGGTGCCGGCGGAGCGCTACGGCCCGTTGTTGTTTGAGTGGGCTTACCCGGAGGTGGCAGCTTGGTGCCAGCGGGAGGGGCGGCCCTACCCGAGCCTCGATGCCGAGGGCGCCATCAGCGAGGAGCTGCCCCGCACGATCAAGCTGCGCTACTGAAACCAGGCCACTGAAACCGGACTACTGAAACCGGCGGGCGCTTGGAAGCCACAGGGCTACGCCGAGGGCCAGCAACTCCAGCGGGATCTGTCGGCCGCCGAGCAGCACCACCGCCAGAGCCACCGCGGCAAGCAGCTTCTGGAACAGACCCCAGACGTCGCCGGGGTCGGCGCTGCCGCTGAACCAGAGGGCCACGGCGGCGCCCAGCAGGAGCAGATCCAACCACCAGGGCATGGGCTCGGCCTTCACACCCACCGAGTCTGGCGCGGCTTCAAGCAAAAAACTCGGCGCTCGCGGAGGAGCGCGCGGATGAGCGCGCTGGGGAGCCGGCTGAGAAGGCGGCTCAGGAAACAAGGAGAATCGGCAACTTGGTTTTGTTCAACAGAACGTTCAACAAACCCAAAAGCGCTCCGCACGCCGTGCCCGGCCGCTGTGAGCTTCAGGATCTCCCCCTCAGGATCCCGACCGCTGCCCGTCGGCCCCACTGAGCCAGCTCTCCAGGCCCTCTCCCAGAAACGACAGGCCCAGCACCAGCACAAACAGGGCCAGGCCGGGGTAGAGGGCGGTCCACCAGATGCCGGTGGGCACGGCGGTGAGGGCCTGCTGCAGGTCGCCGCCCCATTCGGGGATCGTTTCTGGCAGGCCCAGGCCGAGGAAGCCGAGGCCGCCGAGCACCAGCACCGCATCGGCGGCGTTGAGGGTGAGCAGCACCGGCACCGAGGTGATCACGTTGCGCAGCAAGTAGCGGCGCAGGATCCAGATCGGGCCGGCCCCGAGCGACTGGGCGGCCTCCACAAACAACTCCGCCTTCACCTGGGCCGTTTGGTTGCGCACCACCCGGAAATACTGGGGGATGTAGACCACGCACAGGGCGGCGGCGGCGTTGGGCAGGCCCCGGCCGAGCAGGAAGGCCAGCACCACCGAGAGCAGCAGCACCGGCAGGGTATAGAGGGTGTCCATCAGCAGCACCAGAACGCGATCCACCCAGCCGCCCAGGTAGCCGCTGACCATGCCCAGCGGCACGCCGATCACCAGGGCGATCACCAGGGCAAGTAGCACCACCTGCAGGGCCACGCCGCTGCCGGCGAGGGTGCGCACACACACATCGCGGCCGAGCCGGTCGGTGCCGCACCAGTGGGCCAGCGAAGGCGGCGCATAGATGGGGTTCTGCAGGCCGGCATTGGGATCGCTCAGCCAGCCGATGTGCACCAACAGCGGCGTCAGCAACGCCACTAGGGCATAGAGCACCACGATCGCCAGCCCCCAACGGGCCATGCGGCCCGAGAGGCTGGTGGCGCGGCGAAGGGCAAAGCCTGCAAACAAAAGAGACGGCAATCGCGGTGGGCACCAGTTGAGCAGAGATGGGGCTGCAGCGCCACGTGGCCAAATCAGGC
>VGQC01000135.1 GCA_016882385.1 Cyanobacteria bacterium M_DeepCast_100m_m1_067
GCGCTGGCATAGGGCACCAGGGTGGTGAAGCCGATCGCCACGGCAAACAGCACGCCATAGGGAATGCCCAGCAGCGTGAACACCACGATCTGGGCGGCGCTGAGGATCAACGCCAGCACCACCTGGCCGGCGAAATAGCCGCGAAAGGTGCGATTCAGGGTGGTCACCACCAGCTCCCGCACCCGCGGTGGCAGCCACTGGGCGAGGCCAGCACTGATGCCCTCCCCGCCCAACAGCAGAAACACCGCCAACACCAGCACGATCACCGTGTTCACCGTGAGGCCCACGGTGGCGCCGAGCAACGCGAGCAGCTGCTGGCTGACCTGGCGGGCCAGCTGGCTGGTGCGCGTCAGCAATTCACTGCTGAGGTCGCCAAAGTCACTTGGTAGCCCCCGGGTCCCAGCCCAGGCCTGCAACTGCTGCAGCAGCGTTTCGCCCTGGGCCAACCAGCCGGGCAAGGTTGTGATCAGCTCGCCCAGCTGCTCAATCAGCCGCGGCACAAGCCAGACGGCCGCCAAAGCGAGCAGGCCAAAACTGAGACCCACCACCAGGGCGTAGGCCAGCCAGCGCGGCAAGCCGCGGCCCATCAGCCAGCGGCTGGGTAGATCGAGCAAGAAGGCGATCAAGGCGGCTCCCACAAACAGCGCTGGGAAGGGCGCCAGGGGCAACAGCAGCTGCCGCAGCACCCAGAGGTTGAGCACCAGCAGGGGAAGGGCCAGGCCGGCTTTCAACCAGGGGGGCAGAACAAGGCGCTCGAGCATCAGCCCATCTGCTCCAGGTAGGCGCGGCTGCCGAGCTCCACCAAGCGGCGGTCTTTGGCCGTCACCTGATCGTGCAGCTCGGTGCGGTAGGCGGCGATGGCGGCCGCCAAAGCAGGATCCGCAACGGCCAGGATCTGCACAGCCAGCAGACCGGCGTTGGCGCCATTGCCAATGGCCACCGTGGCCACCGGGATGCCAGCCGGCATCTGCACGATCGAGTGGAGCGAATCCACCCCGGAGAGCGCCCGGCTCTGCACCGGCACGCCAATCACCGGCAGGGTGGTGAGTGAGGCCACCATCCCCGGCAGGTGGGCCGCTCCGCCGGCACCGGCAATGATCACGTTCAGGCCGCGGCCGGCGGCCTGCTGGGCAAACTCCACCATCTCGAGCGGCGTGCGGTGGGCCGAGAGCACCCGCACCTCCACCACCACCCCGAAGCGCTCCAACAGGTCCACCGCCGGCTGCATCGTGGGCAGGTCGGAGTCGCTGCCCATCACCACCGCCACACGGGGGGCGGGATCCGGCGCAGAGGATCCAGGGGAAGGGAGCGCAACCACGCTGGAGCAGGCAGAGAATGGCATTGTCTCGTCTGGCCGCCCGGACGCCACATCTGCCCCCTCCGCCCATGCGCTGGCTCAGCAACGTTCGCCTGCCCCAGGCCCGGCGCTGCAGCCACGGCACGCAGCAGCGCTGGCGCATCGGCCTCGACGACGACAACCTGATCTCCCGGGTGGAGCCCCTGCCGAATGGCAGCCAGGCCGCCGGTGACGACTGGGGCGGCGACTGGCTCAGCCCGGCCGGCGTGGACCTGCAGATCAACGGCGGCCTGGGGCTGGCCTTCCCGGAGCTGACCGCCGCCGATTTGCCCCAGCTGGAGCGGCTGCTGGAACTGCTCTGGCGCGATGGCGTTGAAGCGATCTGCCCCACCCTGGTGACCTGCGGCGTCGAGCCCCTGCGCCAGGCCTTGGCCGTGCTGGCCGAAGCACGCGCAAGCCATCGCGCGGGCCGCTGCCAGCTGCTGGGGGCCCATCTGGAAGGCCCCTTCCTAGAGCCAACGCGGCGCGGCGCCCATCCTGCCCAGCACCTGGCCGCCCCAAGCCTGGCGGCCCTGCTGGAGCGCATCGAGGGCTTCGATGACGACATCGATCTGGTAACCCTCGCCCCGGAGCTCGACGGAGCCGCTGAGGTGATCGCCGCCCTGGCCGAACGGGGCATCGTGGTGAGCCTGGGCCACAGCGCCGCCAGCGAAACCCAGGCCGAAGAAGCCTTTGAGCTCGGTGTGACGCTGCTCACCCACGCCTTCAATGCCATGCCCGGCATGCACCACCGGGCACCGGGGCCGGTGGCGGCGGCCGCCCTGCGGGGCGACGTGGCGATCGGCCTGATCGCCGATGGGGTGCACGTGGCGCCGAGCATGGCGGTGCTGCTGCAGCGGCTGGCCCCGGAGCAGGTGGTGCTGGTGAGCGATGCCCTGGCCCCCTACGGCCTGGGGGAGGGGCAGCACCGCTGGGA
>VGQC01000136.1 GCA_016882385.1 Cyanobacteria bacterium M_DeepCast_100m_m1_067
TCGTGGAGGCGCTGCTGGCGGCCCACCCCGAGGAGGTGGAGGCCTTCCGCGGCGGCAAAACCAAGCTGCAGGGCTTCTTCGTGGGCCAGCTGATGAAGCAAACCGGCGGCAAGGCCGACCCCAAGCTCGCCAACCAGATCCTCAGCCAACAGCTCAAGGGTTAGCTGGGTTCGGGTGACGCGTTCAGGTTCAGGTGGTGCGTTCAGCAGTGCTTGAGGAGGTTGTACATCTGTACAAACTCTTTAAGCGCAGGCTTGAAGGGCCCGCTCCACCGCCTGCTCCAGCTGCTGCGGCCCACCGCGGTTGTCGATCACCACATCCGCCAGCCCCCGTTTGCGGGCCAGGGGCCATTGGGCCGTAAGGCGGGCGCGCGCGTCGGCCTCGTTGAAGCCATTGCGCGCCATCAGCCGTGCCAGTTGCTGGGTGTCCTCGCAGTCCACCAGCCACACCTCGCTGCAGAGCGCTTCGAGGCCCGCCTCAAACAGCAGTGGAATCATCAGCACCACCACCGGTGCTGCCGCGAGCCCCTCCAGCTCGGTGGCAAAGCGCGCGCGCACCAGCGGATGCACCAGCTGCTCCAGCCACCGCCGCTCGGCCCCATCGGCGAACACGATCCGCCCCAGGGCGGTGCGATCGAGCGTGCCGTAGCGGTCCAGCACCGCTTGCGCCCCCGGGCTCCTGGGTGCCAGCGCCTCGCGGGCATAGACATCGGCATCCAGCACCGGCAGCCCCCGCGCCGCCAACAGCCGGCCGACGCTGCTTTTGCCGCTGGCGATGCCGCCGGTGAGGCCGATGCGGCGCTGGGGGGTGGAGGCCATCGGGCCAGTGTGGTTCAGGATGCAGCCAGTGGCCGCAGCGCCTTGACCCAACCTTGGCACCCCATTCCCGGCGGCATCACCGCCCCGGCCGGCTTCCTGGCGGCGGGGATCACGGCGGGGCTGAAGGCCTCCGGCAAGCCTGATCTCTCCCTGCTGCTGGCCCCCGAGGGCGCCGTGTGCGCTGGCACCTTCACCACCTCCCTGGTGCGGGCTGCCTGCGTCGACCTCTGCGCTGAGCGCCTGCAGGCCAGTGGCGGTCAGGCCCGGGCGGTGCTCACCAACTCTGGCCAGGCCAACGCCTGCACGGGCGATCGGGGCCTGATCGACAGCCAGCGCGCCACCCAGGCCGCCGCCGATCGGCTGGGCCTGGCAGCTGAGCAGGTGCTGATCTGCTCCACCGGCGTGATCGGTGTGCCGATCCCGATGCCCACCCTGCTGGCGGGCCTCGATCCGCTGGTGGCGGCCCTCAGCGCCGAGGGGGGCGCGGCGGCGGCCAGGGCAATCCTCACCACCGATCTGGTGGAGAAGCAGATCGCCCTGGAGGCGGAGCTGGGCGGCCGCCGGGTGCGCATCGGCGGCATGGCCAAGGGGTCGGGAATGATCCACCCCAACATGGCCACGATGCTCGGCACCCTCACCTGTGATGCCGGCGTGCCGGCGGAGGTGTGGCAGCGCATGGTGCGCCGCGCGGTGGACCGCTCCTTCAACGCGATCACGGTGGACGGCGACACCAGCACCAACGACACGTTCCTGGCCTTTGCAGCCGGCGAGCGCTTAAGCCCCGAGCACTTCGAGGCGCTGGAGGCCGGCCTGACGGCGGTGTCGCAACACCTGGCCAAGGCGATCGCCCGCGACGGCGAGGGCGCCACCTGTTTGATCGAGGTGCAGGTGGAGGGCGCGGCGGATGACACCGGTGCCCGCGCCATCGCCCGCACCGTTTGCGGCTCGTCCCTGGTGAAGTGCGCCGTGCACGGCCGCGACCCCAACTGGGGCCGCATCGTGGCCGCCGCCGGCCGCGCCGGGGTGTCCTTCGATCCCGAGGCGGTGGCCCTGTGGCTGGGCGAGCACCAGCTGATGGCTGCCGGCCAGCCCCTGCTCTTCGATCGCGCCGCCGCCAGCGCCTACCTGCGCAACGACCCGGTGCTGATCCGCCTGGTGGTGGGTGCCGGCCCCGGCTCAGGAGTGGCTTGGGGCTGCGACCTCTCCGACCAATACGTCCGCATCAACGCCGATTACACGACGTAGAAGACGGGCGCGCCGACCCGGGCATAAACTGGTTTGCAGCTAGTTGGAATTGTGGGTATGCGCAGCGTTGGTGCGTTTGAAGCCAAGACCCACCTCGCTGCCTTGCTGGATGCGGTCGGTGCCGGCGAGCAGATCACCATCACCCGCCACGGCCGCCCTGTGGCCAGGCTCGTGCCCCC
>VGQC01000137.1 GCA_016882385.1 Cyanobacteria bacterium M_DeepCast_100m_m1_067
TCTCCGTGGTGACGCTGTGTTCAAGCCAACGGCCCATGGTGCTCAAGAACGGTGGAGGTCAGGCGACTGCGGCATTGGAGGCGAGCTCCACCGGCCTGTCCAGGATGGCGGCGGCGGCCAGGCGCCCACTCATGGTGGCGCCTTCCATCGAATCGATGTAGTCCTGTTTGGTGTAGCTGCCGGCCAGGAAGAAGTTGCCCACCGGGGTGCGCTGGTCAGGCCGGTAGGGCTCCATGCCGGGGGCTTCGCGGTACAGCGACTGCGCCAGTTTGACCACATTGCTCCACACCAGCTTGAGGTTGGCCGCGGAGGGGAACAGGCGGCGCACCTGCGCATCGGTGGCGGCCACGATCTCCTCCGTTTTCTTGGGGATCCAGGGGTCACCGGGGGTGAGCACGCACTGCAGCAGGGAGCCCACCCCCTCCTTGCGATAGTCCACCGGGCTGGCCAGGGCCAGGTCGGCGAAGCAGCTGAAATCGGCGTCGGCGGTGTAGAGCAGGTTGTCCAGGCCGGCGGGGCGGCTGAGGTCGCGCCGGGCCGCCTCCTGCAGGGCGCCGTCGCCCAGTTCGGTGACCCAGCCGTCGTAACGGAGCTGCACGGTAGCCACCGGCACCGCCTCCAGTTGGTAGAGGTTGTCGAACAGGGGCCAGCGGCGCCAGGCCTCGGGAACCAGCCGCTGAATGCCGGGCACATCACAGGCGGCCAGGTAGGCATCGGCCTGCACCTGGCGATCCCCCTCGGGGGTGCCCAGGCTGAGGCCCGTCACCTGGGTGACGCCGTCCACCTCTTCAAACTGCACGTCGGTGACGCGGTGGCGCAGGTGCAACTGGCCGCCGCGCTGCTGGATGTACTCGAGGATCGGGCCGGTGAGCCAGCGGTGGGGCGATCCCTTGAGCAGGTTGAGTTTGGAGGCCTCGGTTTTGGCCGCGAACATCATGAAGATGGTGAGCATGCAGCGGGCCGAGATCGCCTCGCAATCGATGAAGCCGAGGGCGTAGGCGATCGGATTCCACATGCGGCGGATGCTCTGCTCACTGCCGCCGTGGCCGAGGAACCACTGCTGGAAGCTGATGCGATCCAGGTCGCGGATCACCTTCATGGCGCCCTCGTAATCCACCAGGCCCCGCACGATTGGGCTGGTGCCCAGGGCCAGGGCATTGCGCAGCTTGTCGAGCCAGTCGAGCTGGGGGGTGGTGAAGAAGGCCTTGAGGCCATTGAACGGAGCACCGAGAGCGAAGCGGAAATCCAGCTCCCGCAGATCGCCACCGCTGTTCACAAACAAATGGGTGTGGTCCTTGGGGAGCAGGTTGTCGATCGCCCCCACCTTGCGCAGCAGGGCGAAGAGGTTGGCGTAGTTGAAGAAGAACACATGCAACCCCATCTCGATGTGGTTGCCGCCCTCATCCACCCAGCTGCCCACCTTGCCGCCCATGAACGGCCGGGCCTCATACAGATCCACCTGATGGCCGGCATCCACCAGGTCCACCGCCGCCGCCAAGCCGGCCAGACCCGATCCCACGATGGCGACGCGCACCTGATTGCCCCTGCTGAATGGGCACGACTCTATGGAGACGGCCGCCACGGCAGGGGATGGGCAGCGTTCATACGATGGGGCGACGCCGGCCCGCCGCCCACGATGAGCACCGAAACCAGCACCGCTCAGCCGGAAACCGCAACGCAGTCCGCGCAGCCGTCACCGCCGCAGGCCACCCACACCGGCCGCGATGGCAAGGGCATCCTGATCACCGAGAGCGCCATGAAGCAGCTGGCCACGCTGCTGCCCGCCCAGGGGGAGGGCAAGGTGCTGCGGGTGGGGGTGCGCTCAGGCGGCTGCAGCGGCATGAGCTACACGATGGATTTCATCGATGCCAGCGCCATCCAGCCCGACGATGAGCGCTACCTCTACGAACCAGCCGACGCCCCCAGCTTCACGGTGGTGAGCGACCCCAAAAGCCTGCTGTACATCTACGGCATGCAGCTGGACTTCTCCTCCGCCCTGATCGGCGGCGGCTTCAACTTCACCAACCCCAACGCCAGCCAAACCTGCGGCTGTGGCAGCTCCTTTGCGGTGTGAATCCATCCGGGTGCGAATCTGAGGGCACGACCACTGCGCCCATGAGCACCGACACCACCGCCGAAAGCTCCCTGTTTGAACAGGCCCTGGAGCGCTACCAGCAGGGTGCTCCCCTGGCGGAGGTGATCGCCAGCTTTGAGCAGAT
>VGQC01000138.1 GCA_016882385.1 Cyanobacteria bacterium M_DeepCast_100m_m1_067
CCTCGGCCAGATCGCCGGCGAGGAAGGCGCGGATCATGGCGCTGATCTCAGGGCCTGCCAGATGGCTGGCCACACTCACCACGCCCACCGCGCCCACCGCCAGCATCGGCAGGGTGAGGGCGTCGTCGCCGCTGTAGATGGCCAGGCGGTCGCCGCAGAGGGCCCGCAGGGCACTCACCTCTTCGGTGGTGCCGCTGGCGGCCTTGAAGCTCACCACGTTGGGGCAGTCGAGCAGCCGGGCCACAGTGGCCGGCTCCAGGCTGGTGCCGGTGCGGCCCGGGATGTTGTAAAGCATCAAGGGCAGCTCGGGAGCCGCCGCGGCCACGGCGCGGAAATGGGCCTCCAGGCCGTTTTGGGGGGGCTTGTTGTAGTAAGGCACCACCACCAAGGCACCATCGGCACCAAGGGCCGCCGCCTCCCGGGTGGCCTCCACCGCCTCAGCGGTGCAATTGCTGCCGCTGCCGGCAATCAGCTTGGCGCGGTCGCCCACGGCGCCCTTCACCGCCGCAAACAGGGCATGCTGCTCCGCCCAGCTGAGGGTGGGCGACTCGCCGGTGGTGCCGCACACCACCAGGCCATCGGACCCCTGGCTCACCAGGTGATCGGCCAACCGGGCCGTGAGCGCCAGATCCACCGAGCCATCGGCAGCAAATGGCGTCACCATCGCCGTGAGCACACGCCCAAATGGCGCAGCCGGCCCTGGCCCTGGGGTGCTGCTCAAGCGGCACCTCCTGGCGAAGCCGCCGGGCCCTGGATCAGCAGTTCGGCGATCTGGATGGCGTTGAGGGCGGCACCTTTGCGGATCTGATCGCCGCAGAGCCAGAGCTCGAGCGCATTGGGCTCGCTGAGGTCCTGACGGATGCGACCCACGGCCACCGGATCCCGACCCGTCACATCGGTGGGCATGGGGAAGCGGTTGGCCTCGAAGTTTTCCAGCAGCTCCACGCCAGGCGCCACCGCCAGCAGGGCGCGGGCCTCGTCCACCGGGAAAGGCTCGTGAAACTCGATGTTGACGGCTTCCGAGTGGGCCCGCAGCACCGGCACCCGCACGCAGGTGGCCGAGAGCCGCAGCTCGGGCGTGCCCATGATCTTGCGGGTCTCGTTGACCATTTTCAGCTCCTCTTCGCAGTAGCCGTTGGGCTGCAGCGGAGAGTTGTGCAGAAACAGGTTGAAAGCCAGCGAATGGGGCAGCACCGCACTCACCGGTTCACCGCCCTCGAGCACGGTTCGGCTGAGGGTGCGCAACTCCTCCATGGCGCGGGCCCCGGCGCCACTGGCGCTCTGGTAGGTGCTCACCACCACCCGCCGGATCGCCCGCTTGGCCGCCAGCGGCGCCAAGGCCAGGGTGAGCAGGATCGTGGTGCAGTTGGGGTTGGCGATGATGCCGCGATGGCCGAAGGCGGCCTCCGGATTCACCTCGGGCACCACCAGCGGCACCTCCGGATCCATGCGGAAGGCGCTGGAGTTGTCGATCACCACGGCGCCGGCGCGGGCCGCCACCGGGGCCCACTGCTTCGACACCGAACCCCCGGCGGAGGCCAGCACCACATCCACCCCGTCAAAGGCCGAGGCCTCCACGGGCTGAATCGTGAGCGCCTGATCACGCCAGCGCAGGCTCTGGCCCGCGGAGCGCGGCGACGCCAAGGGGATCAGTTCCGCCACGGGGAACTGCCGCTCGTCGAGCAGCTCCAACAACTCCTGGCCCACCGCGCCAGTGGCGCCCAACACCGCCACCCGCAGGGGTCGGTTGGGCAGGGATAGGGGGGTGGGGGAAGGGGCGGTCTGGGCGGCGGTCAAGGGAGCGGGGATGGAATCGAAAGCTGGTGGCGGAAGCGGAGCGGGCTGAAACGGACCCGTGCCGGGGGCAAGAAGCTGCCGCAAAGAACAGGCCTGCATTCAGACCGAAACCTTGCTGATTGGGAAGCTATCGCTTTCGTCGTGCGCCGAGTGAACAATACGCGTTCAGGGCTCGGAACGGTCAGTTTCTAGGATGAAAGGCTGCAACTGTTTTCCATGAGCTCTGCTGCCGCCGCCGCCACCACGCTGACCGTCAAGGCCACCCCCCGCCCGGGCAGCCGCGTGGCCCTGGAGGTGGCCATCCCCGGCGGCCGCAGCCAGGCCAGCTACGACGCCGCCGTGGAGAAGCTGAGCCGCAGCATCAAGCTGCCCGGCTTCCGCAAGGGCAAGGTGCCCCGCCCGGTGCTGCTGCAGCA
>VGQC01000139.1 GCA_016882385.1 Cyanobacteria bacterium M_DeepCast_100m_m1_067
GATCAGGGCCAAACCAAGCAGGGCCGCCCAGCGCCAAGCTGCAGGCTGCACGATGCGGGGACCCCGCATCAAATGTCCAGCTGGGCCAGGTCGAGGCTGGCGCTGTGGGTTTCGATGAACTCGCGGCGCGGGGCCACCTTGTCGCCCATCAGGATCGTGAAGATGCGATCGGCCTCCAGGGCATCTTCGATCTCGACGCGCTTCATCATGCGGGTGCTGGGATCCATGGTGGTTTCCCAGAGCTGCTGGGGCATCATTTCGCCCAAACCCTTGAAGCGCTGGATGGTGTAATTGGCCTTCTCGCCGTAGCCCTCAATCGTCGTCTTGAGGTCGTTTTCGTTGTAGCAGTAGGTGTGGTTCTTGCCGCGCTCCACCTTGTAGAGCGGCGGGCAGGCGATGTAGATGTAGCCCCCTTCCACCAGCGCCTTCTGATAGCGGAAGAAGAAGGTGAGGATCAGGGTGCGGATGTGGGCGCCGTCAACGTCAGCGTCGGTCATGATCACGATCCGGTGGTAGCGAAGATTCTTCTCATCGAAATCTTCGCCCTTGATTCCTAGGCCCAGGGCCGTGATCAGCGCCTGGATCTCGGTGTTTTTGTAGATCTTGGCGTCGTCGGTTTTCTCGATGTTGAGAATTTTGCCCCGCAAGGGCAGGATTGCCTGGAAGCGGCGATCGCGGCCCTGCTTGGCAGAGCCACCAGCCGAATCACCCTCCACGATGTAGATCTCCGACTCGGAGGGGTCGCGGGAGCTGCAGTCGGCCAACTTGCCGGGCAGGGTGGAACTCTCCAGCACGCTCTTGCGGCGCACCAGTTCCCGGGCCCGGCGGGCGGCCTCGGCGGCGTTGAAGGCCTGGATCGCCTTCTCGAGGATCAGGTCGATCACCGAGGGGTTGAATTCCAGGTATTCACTCAGGGCTTCACCCACCAGGGTGTCGACGATGCCGCGCACCTCGGTGTTGCCCAGCTTGGTTTTGGTCTGACCCTCGAATTCCGGATCGGGCACCTTCACCGACAGGACGGCCGTGAGACCCTCGCGGATGTTTTCGCCGGCCAAATTGGTGTCGGCGTCCTTGCGCTTGCCGCGCTTCTTGGCAAAGGTGTTGAGGGTGCGGGTGAGCACCGTTTTCAGACCCTCGATGTGGGTGCCGCCATCCACGGTGCGGATGTTGTTGGCAAAGCCGAGGATGCTGTCGGAGTAGGCATCCACGCACCACTGCAGCGCAGCCTCCACCTGCACGCCTTCCTTCTCGGAATTGACGTAGATGATCTCGGGGTGGAGCGGGTCCTTCTCCGCATTCATATAGGCGACGTATTCCTTGATGCCGCCTTCGTAGAAATAGATTTCCTCGTGGGCTTCTCCGGCCGCATTGCGCGCCGCGGCGCGGTCGTCGCGGAAGACGATGCGCACGCCGCCGTTGAGGTAGGCCAGCTCGCGCAGGCGCGACGAGAGGGTCTGGTAATCGAACTCGATGCCGGTGGAGAAGATTTCGATGTCCGGCTTGAAGCACACCGCCGTGCCGGTGCGGCCCTTCTCGCCGGCCGCGGATTTCAGAATGCCGATCGGCGCACCGCGCTCAAAGCGCTGGGTGTGCACCTGGTCCTGGCGGTGAACGGTGACCTCCACCCACTCGGAGAGGGCGTTGACCACCGATACGCCGACGCCGTGCAGGCCGCCGGACACCTTGTAGCCGCCGGAGCCGAACTTGCCGCCAGCGTGCAGCACGGTGAGCACCGTTTCCAGGGCGCTCTTGCCGGTGCGGGGGTGGATGTCGGTGGGGATGCCGCGGCCGTTGTCGGTGACGGCGCAGGAGCCGTCGTCGTTGAGCACCACCAGGATCTGGTCGCAGTGGCCGGCCAGGGCCTCATCCACCGCGTTGTCGACCACCTCGTACACCAGGTGGTGCAGGCCCCGGGGTCCGGTGGAGCCGATGTACATGCCGGGCCGTTTGCGCACCGGCTCCAGGCCTTCCAAAACCTGGATCTGCTCGGCGCCATAGGCGGCCTGAATTTTCGTGGAAGCTTGGCTTTCGGCGCTCATGCAGGAAGGTCTCCCCAGGGATTCGGCACAGGACGGCGAGATCCCGGGGCAAAAAAG
>VGQC01000140.1 GCA_016882385.1 Cyanobacteria bacterium M_DeepCast_100m_m1_067
CGGTGGTTTGGCCCTCGACGACCCCTGGGGTGCCCGCGCTCGCCCCGATTGGCATGCCCGCGGCCTGGTGATCTGGCCGCGGGGCGGTCGCTGGCGGCAGCTGCAGCTGCTGTTGGTGTGTCCGCCCGCCTGGCGGCACCAGCAGCGGGGCGACCGCCTGGCCCGCCTGGTGCTGCGTTGGTGGGCCGATGCGGTGGAGCTGCGGGTGGATGGGGTGCTGGTGCACCAGGGGGATCTGTTCGACACCGCCTGCCGCTGGCCCCTGCCGGAGACCTGGTGGCGGGGCCAACCCCTGCAGCTGCAGCTGCGGCTGCGCTCCCCGTTGCACGACGACGGCGCCCTGATCACCAGCCAGCTGGAGCAGGAGCCCTGTGATCCAGCCGATCCCACCGGGGTGCTCACCGCCCAGCAGCTGGCCCTGGCGGAAAGCCGCCTGGATGGCCCTGCTCGCCAGGCCCTGGCGGCCCAGTTGGCGGACCTGGACCCCCTGGATCCCGCCAGCGCGACGGCACTGAGCCCCTGGCTGCGGGCCCAGGCCAACCACCGGCCCTCCGGCGGCTTCCACGTGCTGGGCCACGCCCATCTGGATCTGGCCTGGCTGTGGCCCGTGGCCGACACCTGGCAGGCGGCGGTGCGCACCTTTGAATCGGCCCTGGCGCTGATGCAGCGCCACCCCCAGCTGCACTTCGCCCACTCCAGTCCGGCCCTCTACGCCTGGATCGAGCAGCACCGGCCGGTGCTGTTCGCCCGCCTGCGCCAGGCGATGCGGGAGGGGCGGTTTGAGCCCATCAATGGGCCTTGGGTGGAAAGCGATTGCGTGCTGCTGAGCACGGCTTCGCTGCTGCGGCAGTTTGAGCTGGGGCAGGCCTACAGCCGCAGCCGTTTCCCCGAGTGGCGCCACGATCTCTGCTGGCTGCCCGACAGCTTCGGCTTCGCCGCCGGTCTGCCGGCGCTGGCCCGGGCCACCGGCGTGCGCTGGTTCTGCACCCACAAGCTGGCCTGGAATGCCAGCCATCCCTTCCCCCATCGCCTGTTTCGCTGGCGGGATCGCAGCGGCGCCGAGTTGCTGGCCCTGGCCACCGCCCCCATCGGCACGGACGGCGATCCCCTGGCCATGGAGGCGTTCCGGCAGCACTGGCAGGCCGCCACGGGGGTGGAGCAGGCCCTGTGGCTGCCGGGGGTGGGCGACCATGGCGGCGGGCCCACGGCCGAGATGCTCCAGCAGTTGGAGCTGTGGCAGCA
This sequence comes from Cyanobacteria bacterium M_DeepCast_100m_m1_067, assembly GCA_016882385.1. Classification (GTDB taxonomy): domain Bacteria; phylum Cyanobacteriota; class Cyanobacteriia; order PCC-6307; family Cyanobiaceae; genus Cyanobium_A. The sequence goes on from VGQC01000140.1 coordinate 1,243, forward strand.
GCAGCCCCTGGCCTGCGGGCAGCGGCATGGCAGCCTGCGGCACTATCTGGATGGGCTGGAGCCCCTGGCCCCAGGGCTGCCGGTGTGGCGCGATGAGCTTTACCTGGAGCTGCACCGCGGCATTGCCACCAGCCGGCCGGATCAAAAGCGCCACAACCGCAGCCTGGAGCGCCTGCTGCGGGAGGCGGAGCTGGCCCAGGCCCTGCTGGCGTTGATGCCGCACGGCATCCCAACCGCCCTGCCACAGCCCGATTGGCGGCCGCTGCTGTTCCAGCAGTTTCACGACATTCTTCCCGGCACCTCGATCCCGGAGGTGTTTGAGCAGGCGGAGCCGGTGTGGCGTGCGGCTCGCCGCGCCGCTCGCGCCCAGCGGGATCAGGCCCTGCAGCGCTGGTTGACGGGCCAAGCCGCTGCGGCCCCGATCCCGCCCCATGCGGCCCAGCCCTGGTGGCTGGTGCACCTGCAACCCCAACCCGCTGGTGCAGACACGTTGCGCCTGCCCGCCGGCCACTGGCAGCTGGCGGCCGGTGGCGAGCGGCCCGCCTGCGCTTTGCTCCACCAGCCGGCCCCCGGTGGAGGGGTGTGGGTGCAGCTGCCGCGGCCGACTGGCGTTGCGGCGCAGGGGCTATGGCGCAGCGCGGATCCCACACCGCTGGCACCCGGGGCCGTGCAGCAGCCGGTGCAGCTGACCCCACGGCAGGGGGAAGGGGCGCCCCGTTGGCGCCTGGGGAACGGCCTGCTCAGCGCCGAACTGGGGGCCGAAGGGGTGCTGCAGCTGTGGGATGCCGAAGGCCAGCCCCAGCTGGCGGAGCCACTGCAGTGGTGCCGCTGGCGCGACCACGGCGAGTTCT
>VGQC01000141.1 GCA_016882385.1 Cyanobacteria bacterium M_DeepCast_100m_m1_067
GGGCGATCTGTTGCTGCTCGGCAACGACCTGCTCGATGTGGTGACGGCGATCGGCCTGTCGCGGGCCACGATGAACAAGATCCGCCAGAACCTGTTCTGGGCCTTCATCTACAACAGCCTCGGCGTGCCGATTGCGGCCCTGGGCTGGCTCAACCCGATGATTGCCGGTGCGGCGATGGCTCTGAGCTCGCTGTCGGTGATCGTCAATTCCTCGCTGCTGCGCCGCTACCGCCGCGCGGCTCAGGCCTGAACCAACAGCAGCAGGCGGTTGCCCTCCGGATCCTGCAACCAGGCTTCCACCCCAAAGGGTTCGTGCCGCGCCGGCTCCAGTAGCGATCCCCCCTCCGCGGTGGCCTGCTCGATCCAGGCTTGGAGAAGGGCAGCCGGATCTCCAGCGTCAACGGTCTGTTGCAGGCAAAGTGCCATCCGTCCCGGCTGCCTTGGTTGGGGCCGTCTGCCGGAGGGTGCGTAGAGCTCGAGGAAGCCACCGGCCGGCCAGGGCACGCGCCAGTGGGTCGCGCCCCAACCTTGTTGGGGATCGGCGTTCAGCAGGGCGGCATAAAAGCGAGCCAGGTTGGCCGGATCATCGGCGGCCAGAACGATCGAGCCCCTCATCGCCAGCCAGCCTCGCTACGCCTGATGCAGTGTTCCAGAGCGGGATGTCCGGCGACAATGAAGTTGGCCGGCCAACGGGGTTGACGCGGAGCAAACGAGAGCCGATCGCCGTTGCGCAGCGCCATCTCTGAGCTCCAGCAGGTCGGCGCGCTCCAGGAACACGCCCAGGTCGGTGTCTCGTCCATCGACATCGCTGATCACCGCCTGCAGCGACGGGGGCAGTTCACACCAGTGGCTGGAGGCCAGCATCCCGGCAAAGGTGCGCAGGGCATCGCGAAAGAAGCCCGAAGGCAGAGCCGCCTCCAGCCGGCGGTGGTATGCACCCTCGGGTTCGCGCTCGCCGCGGCTCAGGTAGTGCTCGCGGCGATCGCTGCCATCGGGCTCAGCCAGCAGGTTCCAGCAGTCACCCACCAGCTGCAGCCTTGGTAGAAGGGCCAGTAGCTGGGGATGAAGCGGGGTTGGCGCTTGTGGCTCCATCCAGCAGCGGCGACGTCGGACCGCTCCCTATGGCCGGAGCCAGACCTGAGCAAAACGCACCATTGCCACGCAGAATGGTCACACGGCGCAGGAACACCATGCAGGCTTTTTCAGTGCGGCAGCTCAAGAGCAACCCATCCACGGTGCTCAAGGCCGCGGAAGCAGATGCCATGGCGCTGGTTACCAGTCACCAGCAACCCACAGCCTTGGTGGTCGCTCTGGATCGGCTCGGTCTGCCGGATACGGCGGCGGTGCGCTCCGGTCTGGCGCTGTCGCTGTTTCGTTCGGGGTCGATCTCGGTGGGATCAGCAGCGCAAATTGCGGGACTTCCCCTTCCTCGCTTTCTTGAGATCCTCTCCTCCTTGAAGATCCCTGTCGTTGCGTCAGATCAGGTCGAACTGGATGCGGATCTTGCTGCTGCACGGCGCTGGCTGGGTGAGCACAACTGAAGGCCACCGCAGATGAAGGTGGTGATTGCTGATGCGGGCCCCCTGATTGGCTTGGCCCGCATTGATCAGTTGGCGCTGCTGCCCGGTTTGTTTGACCAGGTCTGGATCACGGACGTCATTGCAGCAGAAATCGGCCTGGCCCCTGCGCCCGTAGATCCGCAGTCTTATCCAGGTCTGGTCTCCCTACAGCTGAGTTGTCAGCAGGGCTGGTTGCAGATCGCGCCAGCCATTGAGCTTGAGCAGCATCCCTACCGGCCGATCAACCCTGGGGTGGATGCAGGAGAGGCCAGCGCGATTGGCTTGGCCCTGCGTCAGCAAGCGGCCGGGCAGTCGGTCCTCCTGGTCGTCGACGATCGTTGCGGCCGCGCAGAAGCCAGACAGCAGGGGCTGGCGATCATGGGCACCGCTGCAGTGCTCGTGCTCGCCAAGGAACGGGGATTGGTGGCGACTTGCTCGCCACTGCTGA
>VGQC01000142.1 GCA_016882385.1 Cyanobacteria bacterium M_DeepCast_100m_m1_067
CCTTCTTCACCACCCCCCAGCTCGACTGGCTCGACAAGCTGCGCAATGCCCTGGCCCTGGGCACCAGCCCGATCGTGCGGGGCCTGGTGGATTACGAGGGTGCCATGAAGGTGATCCGCGACCTGGACCGCATCAGCTTCCAGCAGTGGTTCCTCGGCCACGGCGGCAGTGAGCAGAGCATCCGCCGCATGTGGAATCCGATCGCCTATGCCCTCGGCTTCATCGATTGCGAGGCGATCTCGGCCCGCTGCATGCTCACCATCTTCATGATGTTCGCGGCCAAAACCGAGGCCTCCAAGCTCAACCTGCTCAAGGGATCGCCCCACCGCTGGCTCACCGGCCCGATCCTCGAGTACATCCAGCAGCGCGGCGGTCAGTTGCACCTGCGCCACCGCGTCACCGACGTGCAGTTTGAGGAGGTGAACGGCGTCACCCAGGTGACGGGCCTCAGCCTGGGCACCCCCGAGGGGGATCGCCAGGTGCAGGCCGATGCCTACCTGGCCGCCTGTGATGTGCCCGGCATTCAGCGGCTGGTTCCCGAGGCCTGGCGCCGCTGGCCCCTGTTCGACAACCTCTACCAACTGGAGGCGGTGCCGGTGGCCACCGTGCAGCTCCGTTACGACGGCTGGGTCACCGAACTGGGCGACGGCGCCCTGCAGGAGGCGGCCCGCCGCGACCTCACCCGCCCCGCCGGCCTGGACAACCTCCTCTACACCGCCGACGCCGATTTCAGCTGCTTCGCCGACCTGGCCCTGGCCAGCCCGGTGGACTACCGCAAGGAGGGGGTGGGTTCATTGCTGCAGTGCGTGCTCACCCCCGGTGACCCCTGGATCCCCAAAAAAACGGAGGAGATCGTGGCCGCCACCGATGCGCAGGTGCGGCGCCTGTTCCCCTCCGCCGCCAACCTCAAGCTGGTGTGGAGCAATGTGGTCAAACTGGCGCAGTCGCTGTACCGCGAAGCCCCCGGCATGGAGCCCTACCGGCCTGACCAGCGCACCCCCGTGGGCAACTTCTTCCTGGCCGGCAGCTACACCAAACAGGACTACATCGATTCGATGGAAGGCGCCACCATGAGCGGGCGTCTGGCCGCCGCCGCCATCCTGGACAGGCCGGTGGAGCTCGCCTCCAATGCCGCAGTCGCCTGACCTCCACCGTTCTTGAACACCATGGGCCGTTGGCTTGAACACAGCGTCACCACGGAGATCCAGGCCCCGGTGGAGCAAGTGTGGACCGTGTGGAGCGACCTGGAGGCCATGCCCCGCTGGATGAATTGGATCGAATCGGTCACCACCACCGCCGGCGATCCCGATCTCACCGATTGGACTCTGGCGGCCCAGGGATTCCGCTTCCACTGGAAAGCGCGCATCACCCAGCGGGTGGAGGCCCAGCAGCTGCACTGGGAATCCGTGGGGGGCCTGCCCACCAAGGGGGCCGTGCGCTTCTACCCGGAGGGGGGCTCCACCGCCGTGAAACTCACGGTGAGCTATGAGCTGCCCGGGGTGTTGGCGCCGCTGATGGAACCCACCATCCTGGGGGGGATTGTCACCAAAGAGCTCCAGGCCAACCTGGATCGCTTCCGGGATCTGGTGCAGAGCGGCTATGGACGCACGCCCCCAACCTGATCGCCCGCTGCCCAGGGCTGCAGCGCTGATGGGTCTGGTGCTGTTGGCGGGGTGCAGCGGCGCCCCCAACTCCGTGACCCGCCAGGATCCGCCCCCCCGGGCTGCTGCGGCCCCCGCCGCCCAGGCCCCAGCGGCCCCCACGGCCGCAGGGGCGGGCTTCACGCCACTGCCCTCCCCCCAGCAGGTGCTGGCGGCCTTGCCGGTGGGCCGGGCCGATCCCTTCGCCCCCGTGGTGGCCCCCGCCCAGGCCGCCGGGCCTGCGGCGGAAGGGCTACGGCTCACGGGGGTGTTGCGCT
>VGQC01000143.1 GCA_016882385.1 Cyanobacteria bacterium M_DeepCast_100m_m1_067
CGGCCCTGGCGATCACCGCTGAGGTGGAGCAGCTGGCCAGCGGCACCGCCGCGATGCCCTTTTCCCTGGGGCTGCATCCCTACCTGCAGGTGAGCACCTTGGCCGATGCCGCCCTGGAGGGGTTGCCAGAGGCTTGCCTCAATCACCACACCATGGCCCCCGCCGGCACCGCCGAGCAGCTGCGGCAGTTGCCAGCGGGCATTGATCTGTTGGCCGGCCCCACCCATGCCGTGCGGCTGCTCGACCGGGGCTCGGGCTCCGCTGTGGAGCTGCAGATGGAAACCCCGCTGGATCTGGCGGTGGTGTGGAGCGATCCGCCCCGCCCCATGGTGTGCCTCGAGCCCTGGACCGCCCCGCGGGGTTCCCTGGCCAGTGGTGAGCGTTGCCTGTGGCTGCAGCCCGGTGAGTGCCGCCAGCTGCGCTGCCGCTACCAGCTGCTTCAGGCCTGAACCCCGGGCAGCCGGCCGCGGGCCAGCTGTTGCAGCGGATCGAATTCCCGCTTCACCGCCTCGATCCAGGGTCGTGCCGGGGCGTCGAGCCAGCTGGGTAGGGGTGGTGCCGCCGAGGCCGGTTGCTGCAACACGATCAGCTGGCCCCCCAGGGCGCGGCAGCGGCGGCGCAGCTGCTCCACCTGGTGATCCGCCAGGGCGGCTGCAGGGGCCCAAGCCAGCCCCAGGCCCGCTCCGGCCGCCAGGCTGCAGGCCAGCTGGAGCCGTTGCAGATCCCCCAGCAGCTCCACGGCCTGGGCGGGCAGCACCCCCAACTGCAGCAGCCAGCCCTGGGCTGCGGGCTCGGCACCGCTACCCCCGCCACGGCTTTCCAGGGCCTCCAGCTGCTCCTGGGGCAGCTGTTGTGCCATGAGGCCCTGCTGGGCCGCGGCGGCCGCCAGCTGCTGCAGCTGGTCGGCCAGGGCGGCGGTGCTGATGCTGGCCAGGGCCAGCAGGAGGGCCGGTTGCTCGCCGTCGGCCAGGGCTGGGGCCCACCAGTCGAGCCGTTGGGGTGCCAGGGCTGCCCCCAGGCAGAGCCGGCGCAGGGGCTCCAAGGCCTCTGCGGGGCCCTGCAGCAGCAAGCCGCTGCGGTGGCGGGGCCGCGGCAGGGTGCGCAGGGTGACTTCGGTGATCAGCCCGAGGCTGCCCCAGCTGCCGCAGAGCAGGCGCATCAGGTCGTAGCCGGCCACGTTTTTCACCACCTGGCCTCCTGCGCGGGCCACGGTGCCATCGGCCCGCAGCAGGCTGAGGCCGATCACCTGGTCGCGCACCCCCAGGTGCCGCTGCCGCAGCCCCCCCGCCAGGCCCCGGGCCACCAGGCCGCCCACGCTGCCGCTGCCCTGGCCGTGGGTGCCGCTGCCCCAGGGCCAATCCAGCGCCAGCCACTGGTGGGCCTCCGCCAGCGCCTCCTGCAGCTGGGCCAGGGGCAGCCCGGCCTGCACGGTCACGGTGAAGTCACCCCGCCGGTGCTCCAGCAGTTGATCCAGCCGGCGGGTGCTCACCACCAGGGGTTTGCTCTCCCCCGGGGCGGGCTGCACCGGGGCGCCCCAGTGCAGGCGGCTGCCGAGGCCACTGGGCAGCCAGGGCATGGCCTGCCGGTGCAGATCCCGCACCAGCTCCTGCAGCGCGCTGGGCTCAGGACAGATCACGGCACGATGGTGCCATGGCGGAGCGGTGGAAGCTGATCGTGCTGGATGACGACCCCACCGGGTCGCAGACCGTGCACAGTTGCCCGCTGCTGTTGCGCTGGGATGCCGAAACCCTGCGGTGGGGGCTGGCCCATCCTTCGCCACTGCTGTTCGTGCTGGCCAACACGCGGGCGCTGGACCCGGAGGCCGCCCGTCAACGGGTGCGCGAGATCTGCCAAGCCCTCAAGCCCCTGCTGGCGGAGCTGGTGGGCGCTGGCCCGTGGCAGCGATGGATGG
>VGQC01000144.1 GCA_016882385.1 Cyanobacteria bacterium M_DeepCast_100m_m1_067
TCCACGATGGTGTCCCGAATCGCAGCCCTGCTGCTGTTGGTGGCAGTGGTCGTGGGCACAGCTGGCCCTGCACTGGCTGGCCCCGTCGACTGGCACGAAGTGGCCAGCACCAGCGAAGGGCGCCAGTGGTGGGACGGCGGCAGCCTGCGGCGCAGCCGCGGCGGCAATGTGTCGGTGCTGAGCCGGTTTCAGCCCGCTACCACTGAGGACAAGCCCCGCCCGGTGAGTGATCTGTACGTGATGGAGATCGATTGCGGCCAGGCGCTGTTCCGCGACACCTCGATCAACGGCCTGCCCCAGTTCGGGGCCGAGTGGCAACCGGCCGCCGGAGACTCCCTGATCAGCAGCGTGATCGGCGAGGTGTGCGCCGCCGCGCCTGAGGCCCTGTCATGAAGAAACCCCTAGGCGTTGCCATTGCCGGCCTGGGCTTTGGCGAGGCGGTGCACCTGCCGGCCCTGCGGGCCTGCCCCGGCACCACACCGGTGGCTCTCTGGCACCCCCGGCCGGAGCGGCTGGAGGCCGCCTGCCACAGCGCCGAGCTTCCGGGCCACTGCGACTTTGACGCCCTGCTGGCCAACCCCGCGGTGGAGGCCATCGTGATCGCCACCCCCCCGGCACCCCGCTTTGATCTGGCCCGGCGGGCCTTGGAAGCCGGCAAGCATTTGCTCCTGGAGAAGCCCGTGGCCCTCTGCGCCGAGCAGGTGGAGAGCCTGCAGCGCCTGGCCCTGCAACGGGGCCTCACCGTGGCGGTCGACTTTGAATACCGGGCCGTGCCCCTGTTTCAGCAGCTGGCCGCCCTGCTGGAGAGCGGCAGCCTGGGGGAGCTGGTGTTGGTGAAATTCGACTGGCTGATGGGCAGCCGCGCCGACGCCTCCCGCCCCTGGAGCTGGTATTCCCAGGCCGCCGAAGGCGGCGGCGTGCTGGGCGCCCTGGGCACCCATGCCTTCGACACCCTGCACTGGCTGGTGGGACCCACCTGCTCCCTGCAGGCCCAGCTGAGCACGGCCATCCGGGAGCGGCCGCTGGCCGATGGCAGCGGTCGCCTTGCCAGCGTCGATGCCGAAGACATCGCTCTGGTGCAGCTCGAACTGGACACCCCCCAGGGGCAACGGGTGCCGGCCCAGTTGAATCTGGCCTCGGTGGCCCGCCGGGGACGGGGATGCTGGCTGGAGCTCTACGGCCGTGACGGCACCGCCGTACTCGGCTCCGACAACCAGGCCGACTATGTGCACGGCTTCGGGCTGTGGCAGTCCCAGGCGGGCGAGCCCCTGCGGCCGGTGGAGGCTGACGCCCGCTGGAGCTTCGCCCGCACCTGGGCCGACGGCCGGATTGCCCCCGTGGAGCGAATCCACAGCTGGTGGAGTGCCGCGGTGCGGGAAGGCCGGCCGATGGTGCCTGGCCTAGGCGAAGCGGTGCGCAGCCAACGCTGCTGCGACTGGGCCCACCAGTCAGGCCGCTAGGTCCGTTTCTGGTCAAAAGGGCATCCCCTAGACTCCCCTCCAGTCCCTACTTCCGACCCCGAGAGGTTTTCCCATGGCGCTCGTTCCGCTTCGGCTGCTGCTCGACCATGCCGCTGAGAACGGCTATGGCATCCCTGCCTTCAACGTGAACAACCTGGAGCAGGTGCAGTCGATCATGGAGGCGGCCTACGAAACCGACTCTCCGGTGATTCTGCAGGCCTCCCGGGGCGCGCGCCAGTACGCCGGTGAAAACTTCCTGCGCCACCTGATCCTGGCTGCGGTGGAAACCTATCCCGACATCCCGGTGGTGATGCACCAGGACCACGGCAACAGCCCCGCCACCTGTTTCGGTGCCGCCGCCAACGGCTTCACCTCGGTGATGATGGACGGCTCGCTGATGGCCGACGCCAAGACCCCCGCCAGCTACGAGTACAACGTGGC
>VGQC01000145.1 GCA_016882385.1 Cyanobacteria bacterium M_DeepCast_100m_m1_067
CTCAACCCCGAAGACAGCGCCATCGAGCTGCGCTGCCGCGAGCGGGTGGCGGCGTTGTGTCAGCGCTTTCCGCTTTACGGCGAAATCGCCGATGCGCAGCGTCAGCTGCAGCACGCCTGATCCCGGCATACGCCCGTAAGGTGGGCCCCAAAGGCCGCCCCCCGGCTTCCTTCGGTCTGGCCCTGTGACCCTCGCCTACAGCCCCAACGCGGCCGCCCTGCTGACCTTCGCGGTGGCGGCTTTGTGTACGGCGCTAGTGGTCCCGTTGGTGCGTCGCCTCGGGCTGCGTTGGGGGCTGGTGGATGCGCCGGATCCCCGCAAGCAACACACCACTCCGATGGTGCGGCTCGGTGGGGTGGGCATCGTGGTTGCCTTCAGCCTGGCCCTAGGCCTCACCTGGGTGTTGGGGGGGTTTGCCGATCTGGCCCCCGACAAAGACCAGTTGATCTGGACGACCCTGGCCGGTGCCCTCTGTTTTTTCCTGATCGGTCTGGCCGACGACCTGTTCGCCCTGCCGCCCCTGCCCCGGCTCGGCGGCCAATTGGCGATTTCGATGGTGGTGTGGAACGAGGGGGTGCGGATCGGCAGCATCGAGTTGCCGATGGGCTGGTTCGGGGGGGCGGATCTGCAGCTGCCCCTGCCCGACTGGCTCAGCCTGCTGGCCACCTTGATCTGGCTGGTGGGGATCACCAATGCGATCAACTGGCTGGATGGGCTTGATGGCCTGGCGGCCGGGGTCAGCGGCATCGCCGCGATTGGCCTGCTCTCGGTGAGCTTCAGCCTGCACCAACCGGCCGCGGGCCTGCTGGCCGCGGCTCTGGCGGGCAGTTGCCTCGGTTTTCTGCGCCACAACTTCAATCCCGCCCGCATCTTCATGGGCGATGGCGGTTCCTATTTCCTGGGCTTTGCTCTGGCGGCGATCAGCATCGTTGGCCCGGCCAAGGGGCTCACCAGCGTCAGCCTGCTGCTGCCCCTGCTGATCCTGTCGCTGCCGCTGGCCGACATGTCGGCGGTGATCATGGGTCGCCTCAGCGAGGGCCACTCCCCCTTCTATCCCGACCGGCGCCACCTGCACCATCGCCTGCTGCGCACTGGGCTGAGCCATCGCCGCACGGTGTTGCTGATCTACGCCTTCACCCAGTGGCTGGGGTCGCTGGCCCTGGTGCTGGTTAATGCCGAGATGCGTTTTCTCTGGCTGGCCCTGGCCACTGCGGTGTTGATCTGGGTGCTGGTGAGCACGCGCCAGGCCCTGCAGCGGCCCGCATCCAGCTCGGAGCGCTGAGGCCGTGAGCGCGGAGATTCTTTGCATCGGCACCGAGCTGCTGCTGGGCAATATCACCAATGGCAACGCCCGCTGGCTGGCGGAGCAGTTGGCGGCATTGGGCATCCCTCACCACCGCCAGAGCGTGGTGGGAGACAACCGCGAGCGGCTGATGGCGGTGGTGCGGGAGGCGGCTGGTCGCTGCCGGGTGTTGATCACCACCGGTGGGCTCGGCCCCACGCCCGACGACCTCACCACCGAGACCCTGGCGGCCGCCTTCGACACGCCCCTGGTGGAGCACCCTGAGATCTGGGCGGAGATCCAGGCCCGCCTCAGCGCCCGGGGCCGGGTGTGCTCCCCCAGCAATCGCCAGCAGGCCTTCCTGCCCGCCGGAGCCCAGGTGTTGCCCAATCCCACCGGCACGGCGCCGGGGATGATCTGGACCCCGCCTGCTGGAGCCGGAATCCAGCCGGGCTTCACCGTGCTCACCTTCCCTGGGGTACCCAGCGAGATGGAGGCGATGTGGCAGGCCACCGCCGCACCCTGGTTGCGTGCCGCTGGCTTGGCCGAGGGGGTGTTTGCCAGCCGCATGCTGCGCTTCTGGGGTGTGGCCGAATCGACCCTGGCCGACCAGGTGGC
>VGQC01000146.1 GCA_016882385.1 Cyanobacteria bacterium M_DeepCast_100m_m1_067
GCCCAACAACAGCTCCAGGCCTTCTGCGACGGGGATGGCCGCTCGATCCCGCTACTGGGCTACGAACCGGGTCGCAACATCCCCGGGGAGGCCGGCACCTCAGGTCTGAGCGCCGCCCTCAAGTTCGGCACGCTCAGCCCGCGCCAGGCCTGGGCCGCCGCCCAGCAAGCCCGGCCGCTGGCTCGCAGCGAGGAAGAGCAGCACTCCATCCAGGTATGGGAGCAGGAGCTGGCCTGGCGCGAGTTCTACCAGCAGGCGCTGTTTCACTTCCCCGAGCTGGCAGAGGGTCCCTACCGGCCCCAGTGGCGCGCCTTCCCCTGGGAGAACGACGCCGGCCGCTTTGAGGCCTGGCGCGACGGCCTGACGGGCATGCCGATCATCGATGCCGCCATGCGCCAGCTCAACGAAAGCGGCTGGATGCACAACCGCTGCCGGATGATCGTGGCCTCCTTCCTGGTGAAGGACCTGATCTGCGACTGGCGCTGGGGCGAGGCGGCCTTCATGGGACGCCTGGTGGATGGCGACCTAGCCGCCAACAACGGCGGCTGGCAGTGGAGCGCCAGCAGCGGCATGGATCCCAAGCCGCTGCGCATCTTCAACCCGGCCACCCAGGCCGCCAAGTTCGATGCCGACGCCAGCTACATCCGCACCTGGCTGCCGGAGCTGCGCCACGTGAGCACCCGCGACCTGATCAGCGGCGAGATCGCACCCCTGGAGCGGCGCGGCTACCCGGCTCCGCTGATCAACCACAAGCTCCAGCAGGCCCGCTTCAAGGCCCTCTACGCCACGATCAAGGGCTGAGCAACCACGCTGTGAAGCACCGCGATCACCCGCTGCTGCTGCTGATCGGTGAGCTCGGGGAAGATCGGCAGGCTGAGCACCTCCGTGCAGAGGCGTTCGGTGATCGGCAGGGATCCCGGGCCATAGCCGAGCTCGGCGTAGGCGGGCTGACGGTGGATCGGGATGGGGTAGTAGATGATCGTGCTGACGCCGGCATCCTGCAGCTGCTGCTTGAGCCAATCGCGGCAGCAGGCCTCGGGCAGGCCAAAACTGGCACTGTCGGGGGAAGGCACGCAGGCCATGCCAGCCCCGTCACAGGCGCGGGCGCCGGGGCACTGGGGCACGCGCAGCACAAACTGATTCCAGCTGTGGCCGGCGGGTCCGGCTGCCGGCAACGCCACGCCACCCAGGGCCGCCAGATGATCGCGGTAGTGGCGGGCGATGGCACCGCGGCGCTCTACCCAGCGCGGCAGGTGGGGCAGCTTGACATTGAGAACGGCGGCCTGGATGGAATCGAGGCGGCTGTTGTAGCCAAGGGCTGTGTGCAGGTAGCGGCGCGGCATGCCATGCACGGCCAGCTCGCGGATGGCCTGGGCCAGCCCGGCATCGCGGCAGGTGACCGCACCGCCATCGCCGGCGGCGCCAAGGTTCTTGGTGGGGAAGAAGCTGAAGCAGCCGGCATCGCCCCAGCTGCCCACCGGCCGGCCGGCCCAGCTGGCCCCCGTGGCCTGGGCACAGTCTTCGATCACCCGGAGGCCATGGCGCTCGGCGATGGCGCACACCCGCTCCATATCCACCGGGCGGCCGAACAGGTGCACCGGCAGCAACGCCTTGGTAGCGGGGTTGATGGCCGCTTCGAGCTGGTCGAGATCAATCAGGTAGCTGCTCTCCTCCACATCCACAAACACCGGCGTGGCGCCCACGGCACTGATCGCTTCCGCGGTGGCGAAGAAGCTGAAGGAAGCCGTGATCACCTCATCACCGGGGCCGATGCCCAGGCCCCGCAGGGCCAGGATCAGGGCGTCGGTGCCGCTGTTGCAGCCGATGGCGTGGGGCACGCCACAGGCCCTGGCGAAGTCATCTTCAAAGCGGC
>VGQC01000147.1 GCA_016882385.1 Cyanobacteria bacterium M_DeepCast_100m_m1_067
GCCCGTTCAGCGGGCCACCGCAGGCCAGGCCAGTGCTCACATCCAGTTTCAAGGAGTTCGCCGAGCGCGCCGACTATTCCCTGCTGGAGGCGCTGCAGCCCGACCCGCAGGCCACCGCCGATGGCCGCGACCACCGCCCCCGCCAGGTGCGCTCCGGCCACTACGTGCCCGTCACCCCCACGCCCCTGCCGGATCCGCAGTACGTGGCCCACAGCACGGCGCTGTTTGCGGAGCTGGGGCTGAGCGAAGCCCTCGCCCACGACGCCGCCTTCCGCCGCTTCTTCTCCGGCGACAGCAGCGTGGCCGCCGGCCCCATGCGCCCCTACGGCTGGGCCACCGGTTACGCCCTCTCCATCTACGGCACCGAATACATCCAGCAGTGCCCCTTCGGCACGGGCAACGGCTACGGCGATGGCCGCGCCATCTCCGTGTTTGAGGGCCTGTTCAACGGCCAGCGCTGGGAGCTGCAGCTCAAGGGCGGCGGCCCCACCCCCTACTGCCGCGGCGCCGATGGCCGCGCCGTGCTGCGCTCCAGCGTGCGCGAATTCCTGGCCCAGGAGCTGATGCATGCCCTGGGGGTACCCACCTCCCGCTCGCTCACGCTCTACGTGTCGCACGCGGAAACCGTGCGGCGGCCCTGGTATGCGCCGCACTCCAGCTCCTTCGACCCCGACGTGATGGTCGACAACCCGGCGGCGATCACCACCAGAGTGGCGCCGTCGTTCCTGCGGGTGGGGCAGCTGGAGCTGTTCGGCCGCCGGGCCCGCAGCCAGGCCCACCCCGCTGCGCTGCGGGAGCTGCAGCAGATCACCGAGCACCTGATCGCGCGCAACTACCGCGCCGAGATCAACGCCGCCCTGCCAATCGAGCAGCAGGTGCTGGAGCTGGCGCGGCTGTTCCGCGGCCGCCTCACCGCCCTGGTGGCCAACTGGATGCGGGTGGGCTACTGCCAGGGCAACTTCAACAGCGACAACTGCGCCGCCGGCGGCTACACGCTCGACTACGGGCCCTTCGGCTTCTGCGAATTATTCGAGCCCCGCTTCCAACCGTGGACCGGCGGCGGCGAGCACTTCTGCTTCTTCAACCAGCCGGCGGCGGCCGAGGCCAACTACGGCATGTTCATCACCGCCCTGCGGCCACTGCTGGAGGGCCATGCCGATGCACTGGAGCAGCTCGAGCAGCTGCGCGAGGGCTTCGCCGGAGCCATGGCCCAGCAGCTCGAAGCCATGTGGGCCGCCAAGCTCGGCCTCACGAGCTACGACGCCGAGCTGGTGCAGCAGCTGCTGCAGCTGCTGGTGAATGCCCGCGCCGATTACACGGTGTTTTTCCGGCGGCTCTGCGCCATTCCCGAATCGGTGGAGGCTCTCAAGCCCAGCTTCTACGTGCCCTGCTCCAGCGAGCTGGAAGCGCAGCTGCAGGCCTGGCTTGAGCGCTGGCGCCTGCAGCTGGGGGATCCGGCCGCAACCGCCTCAGCCATGCGGCGCATGAACCCCGCCATCACCTGGCGCGAATGGCTGGTGGCCCCGGCCTACGAGCAGGCCGCCGCCGGCGACACCCACTTGATCCAGGAGCTGCAGGCGGTGTTCCGCGATCCCTACGCCGAACCCCCCGCCGAACTGGCCGCCACCTACGACCGCCTGCGCCCGCGCCAATTCTTCAACGCCGGCGGCGTGTCGCACTACAGCTGTTCGTCGTAGGGGGGGCTGCGGAACAGGGGTGGCATTGATGTGTTGCAGGTCGATCAGCCAGCCATGACCCACTCCAACCCGGCAGATACACACGTATCCCGTAGGCACGCATCACGTGGGTAATATGCGCAGTG
>VGQC01000148.1 GCA_016882385.1 Cyanobacteria bacterium M_DeepCast_100m_m1_067
GGCGTGTCGCCCTGAGCCTTGAGTTGGCCCACCAGGGTGCCCACCCGCGACTCCAGGTTGGTGCGCACGCCCGTCACGCCGGTGACGCTCACCAGATAGGTGAAGCCGCGGCTGGCGTGGTGGATCCGGGCCAACCGTTCGGCAGGGGTGGTGGGGGCCACCAGCAGCACCAGATCCAGGCCCGCAGCGGCCGCGATCGCCGAGAGCTTCTCCGCTTCCTCCAGGGGCAGGTCGGGCACCACCAGCCCGGCGGCTCCCGCGGTAGCGGCGGCGGCGCAGAAGGCCTCCATGCCCCGGTTGAGCAGGGGGTTGCTGTAGGTGAACAGCACCACCGGCATGCTGAGCTCACCCTTGAGGGAGCTGAGCATCTCCAGCACGCCAGCTGGGGTGGTGCCGGCCTTGAGGGCACGGCTGGCAGCCGCCTGGATCACCGGACCGTCGGCCAGGGGGTCGCTGTAGGGGATGCCCAGTTCCACCAGGTCGGCACCATGGGCCTGCAAGGCCAACAGGCTGGCCCGGGTGCTGGCCAGATCGGGATCGCCCGCCATCAGAAAGGGCATCAGGGCGCAGCGGCCCTGTTGCCGCAGGGCGGTGAAGCGCTGCTGAATCGGAGTGGGGGCGGCAGTCACAGCAGCAGCGGCAGTCACGGCAGCGGAAGGGGCTTTGACCCGTGAGCCTATGCCTCGCCCTGGGGGGCTTCCGGCAGTTGGCCCGTTTCCCGCAGCAGCCGCTCCTGCTCTTCAGGGCTGAGGGACTCAAACTTGCGTTGCAGTTCCTCGGTGGTGAAGGCGTCGTAGGCCTCGCGGTACTCCCGGCGTTGCTGAATGAAGGTCATCTGGCCGGTGACCACCCGGAACAGATAGCTGCCGGTCCAGGCGAGCACCAGCACCATCAACAGCGCTGAGGCAGCGATGCCAGCCGAGAAGCCCTCAAACCCGCCGAACTGAAACAGCGCATAACCCAGGCCCCCCAGAGCGAAGACCCCCAGGGCGAGTAGCAGGGCCTTGCCGTTGGTCATGGGTTCAGCCCTCGCCCTGGCCTGCCATGCGCAGATTGATGAACGGGGCAAACAGGATCAGGCCAGGGAAAAACAGGAACACCAGGCCGTAGACCCCGAAGCGCTCCAGCTTGCCCATCACGGTCCAGCGCTTGATCATCCAGGCGTAGAGCAGCAGAGGGACGGCCACCAGGTAGGCGCCGCCCAGCACGACGTAGGCCGCCAGCACCAGCAGCGTGTCCGGGGAGATGGAGGAGAGCAATCCGGGCAGCGGCACAGCGGGACTGTGGAGTGCATTGAATTTAGGATGCCCAGGCCGGGGGCATGGCGGAATTGGTAGACGCAGCGGACTTAAAATCCGCAGACGGCAACGTTGTGGGGGTTCAAGTCCCCCTGCCCCCACTGGCCCTGCCCTGAATCCCTGCCCCTGCAGCCGCAGACCATGCCCTGATCCTGGCGGCACTGGTTGGGTTGGGATTCGGTCTAAGATCTCCACATCCGGCAGAAGCCGGCGGGCTGCAGAGCTCGCGCAGGCCGGAGCAAGCACCATTCATCCCCTGCGCTTCCTGGGGATTGCCGACCAAGACAGGCCCACGCGTCAGATTGTTCAGCCAGACCACCTTGTGTGATTCCCTGCGGGGGATGGCGGTCCACCGGTGCGAGATCCATATCCGTTTATGTCATTTGTGATGTTTTTTTCGTTTTCTTTCGCAACGCGTTCCAAATCCAGTCGATCCAACCGGGTCAGCTACCCCAGCTGCCCCATCCAGCAGCGTCCCCAGGGGCGGCCCCTGGCCCAACCCCTCACATG
>VGQC01000149.1 GCA_016882385.1 Cyanobacteria bacterium M_DeepCast_100m_m1_067
GAACTGCAGGAGTCGATCGCCGATGGCCTCCAGCGCAAACCGGGCTGGAAGGCGATGGACAAGGTGAAGGCCTGGCTGGCGGGTTGAAACCGGTTCTGCTGCTCAGCAACGGCCACGGGGAGGACCTCAGTGGCGCCCTGGTGGCTGCCCAGCTGATCCGGCGAGGTATCCCCGTGGCAGCCCTGCCCCTGGTGGGCCACGGCAACCCCTATCGCCAGCTGGGGGTGCCGGTGCTGGGCCGCACCCGCAGCTGCAGCACCGGCGGCCTCGGCTACACCAGCCTGGGCGGACGCCTCAGCGAGCTGGTGGAAGGCCAGCTGCTCTACGTGCTGGGCCGGCTGCTGCTGCTGCGCCGCCACCGGCGGCACTACGGCCTGGTGGTCGCCGTGGGCGACGTGCTGGCGGTGCTGGGGGGCTGGCTGTCGGGTCTGCCCGCCGCCGTGTATCTGGTGGCCTACTCCAGCCATTACGAGGGCCGCCTGCGGCTGCCCTGGCCCTGCGGCTGGCTGCTCGCCCAGCCCGGCATCCGGACGATCTGGAGCCGCGATCCCCTCACCGCCACCGACCTCGCACGGCAACTGGCGCGGCCCGTGCAGTTTCTGGGCAATCCCTTCCTCGATGTGGTGAGCGTCGCCAACCCCCACGGGCAGCAGCACCCGCCGGAAGCGGAGGCGGCAGGCTTGGAACTGGCGCTGGTGCCAGGAAGCCGCCTGCCGGAAGCGGCCCGCAACCTAGGCCTGATGCTGCAGGTGCTGGCGCAGTTGCCGGAGCACTGGGTGCAACGCCAGGGGCTGCGACTGCGAGCCGCCCTGGTGCCCGACCTGGACCGCCGCCGCATCGCCGAACTGGGACAGGCCCTCGGCTGGCGGCTGGAGAAGGCAGAGGACGGGGGAGCGGAGGACCAGGAGGCGATGCGCCTGGTGCGCGGCCCCCTGCAGCTGGAGCTGGGCTGGGGGCAGTTCACCGCGATCCTGCGGGGCACGGCGCTGGTGCTGTGCACCGCCGGCACAGCCGCCGAGCAGGCCGTCGGGCTGGGCAAACCGGTGCTGCAGCTGGCGGGGCGTGGCCCCCAATTCACGGGGGGCTTTGCCGAGGCCCAGCGCCGCCTGCTTGGCCCCGGCGTGCACTGTGCCCCCGGCCCCAGTGGCCAGGCCCGCACCCTGGCTGCCTCCGCCCGCCTGGTGCAGACCCTGCTCGATCAGCAGCGCGATCCCCACCACGGCCCCCGATTGCGGCGAAACCTGGCCGCAATCGGCCTGGAGCGGATCGGCAAGCCCGGCGGCACTGCCGCGATGACCTCGGCGATCATGGAGCTTCTGGCGAATCCTGCCGCCCTCAGCTCCCCCGATCGGCCATGACGGCGCCCCAATCCTCCCCAAGCCCCCTGCAACGGCTCAAAGGAGCCATGGACACCGTGCTGGTGGTGGATGTGTTCGTGGTGATCGCCGGGGCCCTCTGGTTTGCCACGGCGGTGGTGCTACACAGCCAGAAGGTGGAAGCACCGCTGGCGTTGTTTCAGCGGCTATGGGAGCCGCTGTTCACCCCGGCGATCGGACTGCTGATGGGTGCCGCCCTGCTCAGTGGGGTGCTGGGCTGGTGGCAGCGGCGAGGGCAGCGTTGAGCTGGGGGTAGTGGTAGGTAAAGCCCTGGGCTTGCAGGCGTTCGGGCAGCACCTGCTGACCCTCGAGCACCACCTGGGCGCCGTCGCCGAGCAGCAGTTGCAAGATCGGCCCGGGCACGGGCAACAGGCTGGGCCGGCCCAGGGCCTGACCCAGGGCCCTGGCGAAGCTGCCCATCGTGGT
>VGQC01000150.1 GCA_016882385.1 Cyanobacteria bacterium M_DeepCast_100m_m1_067
GCACGCCACGGATCAGCTGCTGCGGCCCGGCCTCAACCGCCCCACGGTGATCCGGCTGCGCCAGTTTGTGCGGGTGCCGTTCCGGCCCCTGCCCCTCACCCGCCGCAACGTGTTCCACCGCGACGGCAACCGCTGCCAATACTGCGGCTGCAGCGGCGAGCGCCTCTCGATCGACCACATCCTGCCCCGCAGCCGCGGCGGCCCCCACAGCTGGGACAACGTCACCACGGCCTGCCTGCGCTGCAACGTGCACAAGGGCAACCGCACCCCGCGGGAGGCGGGCATGCCCCTGGCCCGCCAGCCGCGGCGCCCCCTGAGCGGCCCCCTGTTTGAGGCCCAGCGCCAGATGGCCAGCGGCGGCCACCGCGAATGGGCCAAATACGTGAACGGCTGGGAAATCGGCGACGGCGAGGCCGCGCTGCAAGCGGCCTAGGCGTCGAGCCCGGCGCTCTGCTCCGCCAGCTGCTCCAACTGCCGCCGCTGCTCCGCCGACACACAGGCGCCGATCAGTTCCGCCAGTTGCCCCTGCAGCACCGGCTCCAGGGAGAAGTTGCGCCCCAGGCGGTGGTCGGTGGTGCGGTTGTCCTTGTAGTTGTAGGTGCGGATTTTTTCGCTGCGGTCGCCGCTGCCCACCTGGGCCAGCCGGGCCGAGCGCTCCTTGGCATTGGCGGCCGCCAGCTCCCGCTCGTAGAGCTTGGCCCGCAGGATCTCCATGGCCCGCTCCCGGTTCTGCAGCTGGGAGCGCTCCTGGGTGCAGAACACGCGGATGCCGGTGGGCTTGTGCAGCAGATCGACGGCCGTTTCCACCTTGTTCACGTTCTGGCCGCCGGCGCCGCCGGAGCGGGCGGTGCTGATCTCGAGATCACCGGGATCGATCTGCACCTCCACGGGATCGGCCTCCGGCATCACCGCCACCGTGGCGGTGGAGGTGTGCACCCGGCCCTGGGATTCGGTGGCGGGCACCCGTTGCACCCGGTGCACGCCCGCTTCGAATTTCAGCTGGCTGAACACCCCATCCCCCTGGATGGCGAGGATCAGCTCCTTGTAGCCGCCCAGTTCCGCCTCGGAGGCGCTCACCGGCTGCACCCGCCAGCCCACGCTCTGGGCGTAGCGCTCGTACATGCGGGCCAGGTCACCGGCCCAGATGGCCGCCTCATCGCCACCGGCGCCGGCACGGATCTCCAGCATCACGCTGCGCTCATCCCGGGGGTCCCGGGGCAGCAGGGCCAGGGTGAGCTGTTGCTCCAGCTCGACAATGCGCGGCGCCAGGTCCGCCAGCTCCTCCTGGGCCAGGGCCTCCAGCTCTGGGTCGCCGCGGTGGTCCCGCAGCAGCTCACGGGCCTGCTGCTCCTGGCTGCGCAGCTCCAGCAGGGTGTCGTAGCCACGCACCAGGGGCTCGAGCCGGGCGCGCTCCCGGGCGATCGGCTCCAGCTGAGCGGGGTTGGCCGCCACATCCGGATCCGCCAGCTGCCGCTCCAGGCTGGCGAAGGTGGTGCGGGCGGTCTCCAGGCGTTCGCTCAGGAAGGAGGCATCCATGGCAGCGGCTCAGGCCAGCAAAAAGCCGGATGCACGGGGCATCCGGCCGAGGGGTGCACCAGCGGGTGCGCCGGATCCGTGGATCAGGCTTCGACGGCGTCCGCGGCGGCAGCGGCTGGCTCAGCCTTGGCCTTGGCGGGCGTGGTCTCCGCAGCGGCGTCGGAGGCACCGGCCATGCCGTACTTGCGCATGAAGCGGTCCACGCGGCCCTCGGTGTCGAGGATCTTCTGGGTCCCGGTGTAGAAG
>VGQC01000151.1 GCA_016882385.1 Cyanobacteria bacterium M_DeepCast_100m_m1_067
GGATCGAGGTGCCGGGAAGGATGTCGTGAAACTGCTGGAACAGCAGGGGCCGCCAATCGGGCTGGGCCAGGGCGGTTGGGATGCCGTCCGGCATCAACGCCAGCAAGGCCTGGGCCAGCTCCGCCTCGCGCAACAAGCGCTCCAGGCTGCGGTTGTGGCGCTTTTGATCCGGCCGGCTGGTGGCAATGCCGCGGTGCAGCTCCAGGTAAAGCTCATCGCGCCACACCGGCAGCCCTGGGGCCAGGGGCTCCAGCCCCTCCAGGTAGTGCCGCAGGCTGCCGTGCCGCTGCCCGCAGGCCAGGGGCTGGTGCTGCCACAGCTCCAGCTGCTGGAGCATCTCAGCTGTGGGGCCACCGCCGTGGTCGCCCACCCCCGGCAGCCACAGGGCCTGCTCCACCCCCGTGGCGGCCTGCCAGTGCTGCCGGAAAGCCTCCATGGCCAGGGGATCGCCGTCCGTGCCGATGGGGGCGGTGGCCAGGGCCAGCAGCTCACTGCCGCTGCGATCCCGCCAGCGAAACAGGCGATGGGGGAAGGGATGGCTGGCATTCCAGGCCAGCTTGTGGGTGCAGAACCAGCTCACCCCGGTGGCCCGGGCCAGCGCCGGCAGACCGGCGGCGAAGCCGAAGCTGTCGGGCAGCCAGCAGAGATCGTGGCGCCACTCGGGGAAACGGCTGCGGCTGTAGGCCTGCCCCAGCTCAAATTGCCGCAGCAGCGAAGCCGTGCTCAGCAGCACGCAATCGCTTTCCACCCAGGGGCCATTGATGGGCTCAAACCGCCCCTCCTGCATCGCGTGGCGCAGGCGGGCAAAGAGCTCCGGCCGGTGCTGCTCGATCCAGGCGTAGAGGGCCGGACTGGAGTGGGCGAAGTACAGCTGGGGGTGGCGCTGCATCAGCGCCAGGGCGGATTCGAAGGTGCGCACCGCCGCCTGCCAGGTGTCGGCCACTGGCCACAGCCAGGCCAGATCCAAATGGGCGTGGCCCAGCACGTGGAAGCCACCGGAGGGTCTGTGGTCGGCCTGGGCCCGCAGCCAGGGCTGCAACGCCGTAGCGCTAACGGGATCACGGGGGTCCAGCTCCGCCAGCTGGGCCGCCAGGGCCTGGCGACTTGGGCCATCTAGGCGGCTTTCCGCCAGCGCCAGCTGCTGGGCAATGAGCACCCCGGTGGGGTCGACCGGATCGCGGGGCTCCTGTTCCAGCTGGCTGGTGATCAGGGCGCCGTCGTCGTGCAACGGGGAGCGCAGCCGCAGCTGCAGCTGCAGGGGTTGCCCCTGCCACCAGGCCTCCGGCAGGGGCCAGCGGCAGGCGGTGTCGAACAGATCCCCCTGGTGCACCAGCACCCCATCCACCCGCAGCTCCACCGCATCGGCCCACCAACCCAGCACCAGGCGGGCCAGACGATCCCCCCGCTGCTGGTGGCGCCAGGTGGGCGGACACACCAACAGCAGCTGCAGCTGCCGCCAGCGACCGCCCCGCGGCCAGATCACCAGGCCGCGGGCATGCCAATCGGGGCGGGCGCGGGCACCCCAGGGGTCCTCAAGGGCCAAACCACCGCCGCCATCAGCCCCCTCAAGCCGCCATAGGGGCCTCAAATCCAGCCGGGTTTGCGCCTGAAACGTTTCAATCCAGGAGCGAACGCCGCACTCAGGGGCCTCCGGCATGGGTGAAGGCGATCACGACCCATAGGATGATGCCGCTGCCGCAGGGTCGTTCAGGGCCCATCTGGCGCCTGTCACTCCCTGTCACCCGCCGGACAGACCATGCT
>VGQC01000152.1 GCA_016882385.1 Cyanobacteria bacterium M_DeepCast_100m_m1_067
TTGCCATGCCGGCGCCTTCTCCGATCACCTCTCCAGATTGCTGGGAGTGCAGCAGCGCTGCGGCCGGCGCTGACCCCTGCGCGTCATGGGCCCCCTTCATCTCGTCTGGTTCAAGCGGGACCTGCGCTGCGTGGATCACCGGCCCTTGCTGGAGGCGGCTGGGAGTGGGCTCGTGCTGCCGCTCTATGTGGTGGAACCTGAGCTCTGGCAGCAGCCCGATAGCTCCGCCCGCCAGTGGGCGTTTTGCCGTGAAAGCCTGGCTGAGCTCCGCGCTGCTCTGGCGAGCCTGGGCCAGCCACTGATCGTGCGCGTCGGGACCGTTGAGCAGGTGCTGGAGCGGGCCCGCCGTCAGTTCGGCATTGCCGGGCTTTGGAGCCATGAGGAAACGGGCAATGGCTGGACCTACGCCCGCGACAGGCGGGTGGCGGCCTGGGCCCGGCAGCACGGCATCGCCTGGAGAGAGATCCCTCCTTTTGGGGTGACCCGCCGGTTGAGCAGCCGCCAGGGGTGGGCCCGGCGTTGGGAGCAGCGCATGGCCGAGGCCATCAGCCCCGCCCCTGAGCGCTTGACACCCTTGGCCGGCCTCGATCCTGGCCCCATCCCCACCGCCGAGGCGTTGGGGATGGCCGCAGACCCTTGCCCCGAGCGCCAGGCCGGAGGCCGCTTCCAGGGGCTGGCCGTGCTGGAGAGCTTTCTGGAGCAGCGCAGCCGCACCTACCAGTTCGGCTTGTCGAGTCCGAACACGGCCGAAGTCAGTTGTTCACGGCTCTCGCCGCACCTCACCTGGGGGACGCTGTCGCTGCGGGAGGTGGTGCAGCGCACCCGTGAGCGGCGCCAGGCCCTCACGGCCATGCCCTGGCGGCGGGCCCTGCAGCGTTTCGATGAGCGCCTGCACTGGCACTGCCACTTCATCCAGAAGTTGGAGAGCCAGCCGAGCCTGGAGTTTCGCGAGCTCCATCCCCTCACCGCTGGCCTGCGCAGCGGCGATGGGGCTGGCGACGACAGGTTGGCGGCCTGGGCTGAAGGGCGCACCGGCCTGCCGTTTGTGGATGCCTGCATGCGCTCCCTGATCGCCACCGGCTGGCTCAATTTCCGCATGCGGGCGATGCTGCAGTCGGTGGCCAGTTACCAGCTGTGGTTGCCTTGGCGCGATAGCGGCTTGCATCTGGCCCGGCTGTTTGTGGATTACGAACCGGGCATCCACTGGAGTCAGTGCCAGATGCAATCGGGCACCACCGGCATCAACACCATCCGCATCTACAACCCGATCAAGCAAGGGCGCGATCACGACCCCGAGGGTGTGTTCATCCGGCGGTGGCTGCCGGAGCTGGCGAACGTGCCGGCGGTGCACCTCCACCAGCCCTGGACCATGGATCTCGCCACCCAGGAGCGGGCCGGATGCCTGCTGGGCCGCGACTATCCGGCATCAATCGTCGACTGGATGACCGCGGCGGCCACGGCGCGCGATCGCCTCTGGAGCCTGCGGCGTGAGCAGGGTTTTGCAGCCACCGCTGATGCGATTCAGCAGCGCCACGGCTCCCGCCGCTCCGGCCTGCGCGCTTCGTCTCGGCGCAGCCGGCGCGGGCCCCCGGCCGCTGACCCTGCGGTGGCCCAGTTGAGCCTGGATCTGGCCTGAAAGCTTCCGTGCGCCTCCATGGCTGCCCCCCAGCTGCATGCCCACCTTGGACGTGCCGTTTTGTACGGATCTGCAAGGAAGGCACACGATGGATTCAG
>VGQC01000153.1 GCA_016882385.1 Cyanobacteria bacterium M_DeepCast_100m_m1_067
CGGGGGCTGGGTTGCGGCGCACGAGGGTCCATGGGGCCAGATCATCGCCCGCCGCCACGGTGCTGAGCGGCGCCGATGGCGCCGCGGGCAGCTGCTGCCGCTGGATCCAGGCCCACTGCCCTGGCGGCAGTTGCTCCAGCGCATTCAGGCGCGGCCCCAGCGTGGGGCTGCCCAGGGCCACCAGGATCAGCTGGCTGTGGGCCTCGCCGCTGAGGGGCTCCGGGGCCACCACCGCCACCGGGCCTTCCCCCAGGGCGGCCTGGAGGCTGGGGGCCTGCAGGGCCAGGCGCTGCAGGGGGCTGCGGTCGGTGAACAGGCCCGCCTGCACCAGCAGCACCAGCGCCAGCCAGGGCCCCAGCAGCAGCGCCGCCAACAGGCCTCTCGGGCTGCGCTGCAGCGGCAGCAGCCCCCAGCTCAAGCCCACCGCCAGGGCCGCGGCGGCTAGCACCCAGCTGGGTAGCGGCGGCACCGCCAGTTGCAGGGGGGTGCCCGGCCACAGCAGGGCGAGCCCCGTGGCCAGCAGCAGCCCCCCCAGGGCCCCCAGCCCCCAGGCCAGCCAGCGGGTTCGGGCCGCCCCGCCCTCAGCCCACCAGCGCACGGCCGCGGCGCCCCACAGGGCCAGAAAGGGGGTGAGCTGCAGGCCGTAGTAGGGGGTTTTGGTGCGGAAGGCGCTGAGCAGCGCCAACAGCAGCAGCGGTGTCACCACCAGCACGAGCCGCTGCTCACCGCGCCAGCGGCGCCAGCCCCAGGCCAGGCCCGCCAGCGCCGCCAGGCTCCAGGGGGCCGCGTTGGCCGGAAGGTTCCACAGGTAATAGAGGGGGCCGGCGCTGTAGGTGTCGCTGCCGGAGAGAAACAGCAGCTTCTTCACCAGCCCTCCCACCACAGAGGGGCCATACGTCTGCAGGCTCAGCCCCAGCCACAGGGCCACCGGTAGCCAGCCCAGGGCTATGCCGCCCCAGAAGCGCCCATCCCACAGCAGATGGCGCCGTTTCAGCAGCAGCAGGGGCGCCAGGGCCGCGGCGGGCAGGGCCACCATGAAGCCCTTGATCAGAAAGGCGGGCCCCATCCACAGGCCCGCCAGCAGGGGCCAGGCGGCGCCGCAGCCGGGGGTGGCCCGCAGCAGGGCCCAGAGCCCCAGCAGTTCGAGGGCCAGCAGGGGCATGTCCTGGCTGGCCTGGTGGGCGTAGTTGAGCCACAGGGGCGTGAGGGCCAGCAGCAGGGCACTGAGCCAGCCCCGGCCGGGGCCCAGCAGTTGGCGCCCCAGCTGGGCAGTGATCCAGAGGCTGGCGCAGGCCGCCAGCAGGGAGGGCAGGTGGGCGGCCCAGCCGCTCGGCCCCAGCAGCTGTTGGCTGGCGGCGATCAGCCATGGCGCGCCGATGGTGCGGTCGTAGAGGGGCTGCCCCCACCATTGGGGCGCCAGCCAGTGGCCGCTGAGCCCGATCCAGCGGGCCTGCAGCATGTAGTAGCCCTCATCGTGGGCCAGGGGGCTGCGGGGGGCGGCGCTGAGCAGCAGCGGCCCCAGGCCCAGCAGCCCCGCGGCGGCGGCCATGTAGCGAGGGCTACGTGTCATTGCGGTTTGTGGCACACGGGGTCTTTCTGCTCTGGAACCCGCCCCTAATCATGAGAGGTGACGCATTGCGTCCAATTCCTCTTTTTGGTGTGAGGACCATGAAACTGTTCCAGAAGCTTCTTCTGGCGCCTGCTGCCCTGGGCCTGATGGCTCCTGTGGC
>VGQC01000154.1 GCA_016882385.1 Cyanobacteria bacterium M_DeepCast_100m_m1_067
GGGCCAGTGGTGCGCTCCAGGGCTCTTCAGGCTGGCGGCCTCGGGCGGCGGCACGCCACTGCACCCGCCAACGGGGATGGGCCCACTGCATCAGCCTCAGGCGCCCCGGTTGGTTGGCTTGCACCAGCAGCGTGCGTTCCTGCGGCCCCCGGTGCAGCAGAGCCACCTGGCCGGCCCCTTGGAACTGAGCCCAGGGGGTTTGGGGCCACCGCGGCAGCCAGAAGATTGCCAGCCGCGGGTTCCAGCTCGCCTCCGGAATCCCGGCAGGGCTGTAATCCGGCACGCCACTGAGGGCGATGCGGCCATCGGCCAGGGCCACAAAGCGTTTGCTGAGCTCGCCCTGCGCCGGCAGGGCTTGAACGCCATCGGGGCAGGGCTGCAGCGGATCGCAGGCCAGCAGGCGGCGCAGGGCCCGTTGCTCCGAGCCGCTGGGGGCGTGCCCCACCCAGTTGGCGGCGAAGCGCCCGAGGCTGTCACCCCAGAGCCCCAGGGCCGCCAGGCCCAGCAGGGCAACGCCCCAGCGCCGCCGGGCGGGTTGGGGCTCGAGGGCCCCTGGGCTGCACAACCACAGCAGGGCACCGAGCCAGGCGGGGGCCAACCACCGCCAGGGGAATTGGATCCGCTGCAGGGGGGTGAGCAGGTCGTAGACCGCCTGGGCCGGGGGCAGCATCAACACCAGGCCCAGCACCGCGATCCACAACCCCCAGGGGGCCAGCACGCTCACCTGTGGGTTCGGCCGCCACCCCCGCCAGCCCCAGCCCAGCCCGCGCAGCGCCAGCAGCAGGGCCAGGCAGAGCCCCTGGACCCAGAGCAGATCCGCGAAGGTGCGCGGCCCGCCGCCGCCGCCAAAGAAAAATTCGGTGGGGAATAACCCCGCCGGCATGGGGGGGCGCACGCTGCCCAGGGCCAGCAGGGCCGGCAGCCAGAAGGGGCTGGAGAGGCCCAGGGCCAGGCCACTGCTCAGCAGCCAGCCCCGCCAGCGGCCCTGGCGCCAGAGCCCGAAGCCCGCCAGGGCCCAGATCAGCCCGCTGAGCAGGGCCCCATTCCAATTGCTGAGCACGATGCCCGCCAGGGCCGCTGTGCTCAGGGGAATGCCCCAGCGGCGCCTCCGTTCGAGCCCCAGCAGCCCGAGGGCCAGCCACCACAGCAACGCCTGGGCCAGGGCCTCCGGCCAGGCACCGCGCACGTAGAGGTTGACCCACAGGTAGGGGTTGAGGGCGGCGGTGAGCAGCAACAGCCAGCGCCACCCCCCCGGCCGTAACCAGGCCTGGGCCAGGGCCGCCGCACCGAGGGCATTCACCAGCAGGATCACCAGCAGGCCGCCGGCGATGGCCTGGTCGGGCGGCACCCCGATCAGCATCGGCAGGCCACTGATCACCCGAAACAGCGGCGGATAGATCAGCAGGGCGAAGCTGCCGGCCCCCGCCCAGGGCAGATCACTCCAGGTGGGCCACAGCCAGCCCGCCTGCAACTGGCGCACCCAGGCCACGCTCCAGCCCAGATGCAGGAAGCCATCCGGGGTATCCAGAGGTAGGCCGGCGATCCCGAGGGGCAGCCACACCAGCAGCGCCAGGGCCACAGCCGCCGCCGCCCACCGCCAACGCCCCATGGCCACCCGTGCAAGGCCTGCCATTCTGGGCTGATGCGGCTGGCCTTTTTCCTCGATAACCGGGG
>VGQC01000155.1 GCA_016882385.1 Cyanobacteria bacterium M_DeepCast_100m_m1_067
ACAGCAGGCCCACCGCTGCGATGCCGCTCACCCCGGCGGCCAGGCCATCGAGGCCATCGAGCCAGTTGATCGCATTGGTGATGCCCACCAGCCAGATCACCGTGGTGAGCAGGCTCAGCCCATCGGAAAGCTCGATCGCGCCGGGGGCCCCGCCGAAGGGATTGAAGGGCAGGTCGATGGCGCCGATGCGCACCCCCTGGCTCCACACCGCCATCGCCACCAGGAGCTGGCCCGCCAGCCGCGGCAGCGGCGGCAAGGCAAAGAGATCGTCCGCCAGGCCGATCACAAAAAAACAGAGGGAGCCGGCCAGGGTGGTCCAGATCTGGGCGTCCTGGAGGGGCGGCAGGGCTACGAAACCCCCCAGCCACCAGATCAGCAACAGGGCCAGCACGAAGCCGGCCACGATGCCCACACCCCCAAGGCGCACCATCGGCGCGGTGTGCTGCTTGCGGGCATCGGGTTGATCAATCAGGCCCCAGCGCAGCCCCAGGCCCCGCACCACCGGCACGATCAAGGCCGTGAACAGGGCCGCACAGCCGAAGGCCAGCACGGCAGCGAGATCCGGCCGACTGGAGATCATCGGGGGCGCTGCACGGTGACGGTCAAGGCCGAAGCGGACCCGGTGGGCCGAAGCTTAGGCAGGGCTTGGCGCCGCGGCGATCCCCCAGCGGGCCCACGGCGGCCAGTCGTTCAAGCGGGCTGCAGGGTGCGCTGCGCGCTGTAGAGGGGGAAGCGGCTGCAGAGGGCCGCCACGCGCTCGCGGCAGCGCTGCTCGATGGCCGTGTCCTCAGGATTCAGCAGCCGGTCGGCGATCACATCCGCCACCTCCCGGAAGGCCGCCTCATCGAAGCCGCGGGTGGTGCAGGCGGCGGTGCCCAGGCGCAGGCCGCTGGTCACGAACGGCGACTGGGGATCAAACGGCACGGTGTTCTTGTTGGCGGTGATGTGCACATCGCTCACCAGCAGGTCGGCCACCTTGCCGGTCATGCCGATGCTGCGCAGATCCAGCAGCACCAGGTGGTTGTCGGTGCCGCCGCTCACCACGGCGATCCCGCGCTCCTGGATGCGGGCCGCCAAGGCCTGGGCGTTGGCCACCACCTGGCGGGCGTAGGCCTGGAAGCTGGGCTGCAGGGCCTCGCCGAAGGCCACCGCCTTGGCGGCGATCACATGCTCCAGGGGGCCGCCCTGGGTGCCGGGGAACACGGCCTTGTCGAACTGCTTGGCGAACTCCGCATCGCGGCAGAGGATCAGTCCACCGCGGGGGCCCCGCAGGGTCTTGTGGGTGGTGGTGGTCACCACATCGCAAACGGGCACGGGGTTGGGGTGCACGCCAGCGGCCACCAGGCCGGCGATGTGGGCCATGTCGGCCAGCAGGTAGGCCCCCACCTCATCGGCGATGGCGCGGAAGGCTTCGAAGTTGATCGTGCGCGGATAGGCGGAGTAACCGCAGACGATCAGCTTCGGCTTGTGCTCCAGCGCCAGCTGGCGGATGGTGTCGAAGTTGAGCTGCTGGGTGGCTTCATCCACCCCGTACTGCACCACCTGGAACCACTTGCCGCTCACGTTCACCGGCGAACCGTGGGTGAGGTGGCCGCCGTGGCTGAGGTCCATGCCCATGATCGTGTCGCCGGGCTGCAGCAGCGC
>VGQC01000156.1 GCA_016882385.1 Cyanobacteria bacterium M_DeepCast_100m_m1_067
ACGGGCCACGGTGGCGGGCTGGTCGATGTGGGGCAGATGGCCGCACCCCTCCAGCTCGGTGATGCGCTCTCCTAACAGAGATTGCACCGCCTGTTTCTGCGGCCGGCTGAGGATGCGGTCCTCGCGGCCCCAGATCACCTGGATCGGTTGGGGCGGCAAGGGGCTGCCGCTGCCGGCGAAGCCGCCGCTGCGGGCGAAGCGGGCCAGGGCGCCGGCCCAGTTGGGGCAGGCCAGGTGCAGGGAAGCGATCTCCAGTTCGGCGGGGCCCACGTCGCGGTCGGGCTGGGCAAAGGCGCTGCGGCACAGCCCGCGGCGGATCGCCGGCAGCCCCAGGAAGCGGGCCCCCAGCTGATCCAGCAGGGGCGGCACCGGCATCGGCTGGCCGCTGAGGCCCGCGGGGGCCAGCAACAGCAGCCGCTCCACCCGCTGCGGGCAGCGCCGGGCCAGCTCCATGGCCGCCGCTCCGCCCATGGAGGCGCCGATCAGGCCCACCCGGGCCGCGCCGCTGCGCTGCAACACCGCCTCCAGCACCCGCTCCAGGTGCTCCAGCACCGCCTCGGGGCTGTAGGTGCCCCCCACCGGCCTGGGGCAGAAGCCGAAGCCGTGCAGATCGGGGATGAACAGCTGGTGCTGCTCCGCCAGCAGTGGAGCCAGGCGCCGAAATTCCAGATGGGAGCTGTCAAACCCGTGCAGCAATAGCAGCGGTGGCCCCTGGCCCAGCACCGCCACGGGCCATTGCTCCGGCAGCGGCGGCAGCTCCCACCACTGCACGCTGGCGGCCAGCCGTTGCCCCAGGGGGTCGAGCAGGGTGCGGGCGGCCCGCTCCACCAGGGCCCGCCCGCTGGCTGGGGTCTCCAGGGTCACCTAAGCGGCGGTGGCCGTTTGGCCCACCGTGGTGCTCACCATGGCGGCCAGCAGGTCGCTGGGGCCCACGGGGAAGGGCAGGTGGTGCAGATCGGAGCCCTCGCGGCAGG
The DNA here is from genome assembly GCA_016882385.1 of Cyanobacteria bacterium M_DeepCast_100m_m1_067. Lineage (GTDB taxonomy): Bacteria > Cyanobacteriota > Cyanobacteriia > PCC-6307 > Cyanobiaceae > Cyanobium_A. Next base: position 975 of record VGQC01000156.1, read on the forward strand.
CGAAGGCGGCGGCGGCGTTGAGCTCCTCCAGGCTGGCCTGGCCCAGCCCCAGATCCGCCAGGCTCACCGGCAGCCCCAGGGCCTGGAAGAAGGGCAGCAGCTGGCGGCGCGCCTGGGCCGCCAGGCCGTTGCCGCCGATCAGCTCCTCCAGCCGCAGCTGCACCAGGATTCCGTAGCCCACCTTTTCGCCGTGCAGCTGGCCGTGGCTGGCGGCCAGTTGGGTGAGGCCGTTGTGCACCGCATGGGCCGCCACGGTGCGGCAGCGGGCGCCGCCGATGCCACCGATCAGGCCGGCCGTGAGGCCACAGGCCTCCGCCACCCGGCCCCAGGCCTCGCAGCCGGGTTGTTGCAGGGCCGCCTCCGCCTCCAGCAGCAGCTGATCCCGCAGCACCCGCGCCTGCTGCACCGCCTGCTGCACCAGCCCATCGGCGCTGGCACCACTGCTCACCGAAGCCTCGTACCACTTGGCCATGGCGTCGGCGATGCCACTGGCCAGGGTGCGGGGCGGCGCCTGCAGCACCAGAGCGTGGTCAAACACCAGCAGATCGGGGCAGCGCTCCAGGGCCACATCCCCCTGGAAGGCCCCCTGCTCGGAATACAGGTTGGCCAGGGCCGTCCAGCCGGCGCAGGTGGCGGCGCTGCTGGGCACGGTGATGCAGGCCAGC
>VGQC01000157.1 GCA_016882385.1 Cyanobacteria bacterium M_DeepCast_100m_m1_067
TCCACGTAGTGGCGCAGCATCGGGGTGAGTTGCTGCGGGTCCACCAGGCTGTGGTGGTGCCAGGGGGGCAGGTCGCTGTCGCCCGGCGGTGTGTCTGCGGTGGCGGCGGGTTCGTCGGCCTTGGTGTTGTTGTTGATCGGCCGTTGCCGCGCCCGCGGGCGCCGCTCAGCATCGGCAATCAGCTGTTCGGTGGCCTCGGGGTCGGCGGTGGGTTCCGGGCTGGCCGCTGCAGGGGCTGCCTGGGGTTGTGCGGCGCCGAACAGGTCGCCCTGCAGGGTGATCTGGAGTGGCTGCTCGGCGGGCGCGGCCACGGCTCAGCGGGGCGAGGGGCCTGATCGTAGAAGCGTTGCTCCCTCCTGCGGCCACAACATGTGAAGGATCACGGCAAGGGCCCCAGGGGCGCGGAAACCCCCATGGGAGAATCCACCAACTGACCGGCCGGCCCAGCCGCTGTTCCATGACGATCCTCAACACCCTCACCGTTCTGGCTCTGGTGGTGATGTCGTTCGCCCTGATCGTGGCCGTGCCCGTGCTCTACGCCAGCGACGACACCAGCGGCCGCTCCAACCGCCTGATCCTGCTGGGTGGCCTGGCCTGGGTGGCCCTGGTGCTGGTGAACTGGGGCATGAGCTTCTTCGTGGTCTGAGGCCCGGCTGAAGCCCCTGAAACTGCACTGTTTAGGCTGATCGGATCAGAGATCCGTTGTTGTGAGCGTTTTTGAAGGCCAATTCACCGGTGCGCAGGCCCTGCGCATCGCGGTGGTGGTGGCCCGGTTCAACGATCTGGTCACCAGCAAGCTGCTGAGCGGCTGTCTGGACTGCCTGTCGCGCCACGGCATCGACACCGGCGCCGACAGTTCCCAACTTGATGTGGCCTGGGTGCCCGGCAGCTTTGAGATCCCCTTGGTGGCCCAGCGTCTGGCCGCCAGTGGCCGTTACCAGGCGGTGATCACCCTGGGGGCGGTGATCCGCGGCGACACCCCCCATTTCGACGTGGTGGTGGCGGAAGTGAGCAAAGGGGTGGCCGCCGTGAGCCGCGACACCGGCGTGCCAGTGATCTTTGGCGTGCTCACCACCGACACCATGCAGCAGGCCTTGGAGCGGGCCGGCATCAAGAGCAATCTCGGCTGGAGCTACGGCCTGCAGGCGATCGAGATGGGCAGCCTGATGGCGGCGCTGCCGCGCTGATGCCTCAGACGGCTTTGGCGATGCTGAGCGGCAGGTTGGGATTGGCTGGGTTCACGGTCAGCTGCTGAAGCTGCGGTTGGAGCACCAGATCCATGTCTTCCATGGGGATGGCGCCCAACAGCACGTCATCCCCCAACACCATCGCTCCGGTGAAGCAGCGGCGGTTCGCGAAACGCACCTCCACCGGCCCCATGTAAGGAACACTGCGGTGGGATCCATCGGCCAGCACTACTTCGCGGCGCTCCAGTTCCCGCAGCTTGAGCTGCAGCGCCAGATGCTCGGGGATGCAGAGGTGCACGGCACCTGAATCCGCCAGGGCTGTGGCCTCCAGGCCCTGGACATCAGGGCAGCTGGGGTTCAGCAGTTGGACGCGCGCGCGAATCAAACCCATCGCCTGACTCTCTATCGAAACTTAAGTGCATTCCAAGATGT
>VGQC01000158.1 GCA_016882385.1 Cyanobacteria bacterium M_DeepCast_100m_m1_067
GGAGGTGTTTGAGCAGGCGGAGCCGGTGTGGCGTGCGGCCCGCCGCGCGGCCTGCGCCCAGCGGGATCAGGCCCTGCAGCGCTGGTTGACCGGCCAAGTTTCGCTGGGCGGCAGGGCCCCGATTCCGCCCCAGGGTGCCCAGTCCTGGTGGCTGGTGGACCTGCAACCCCAACCCGCTGGTGCCCAGACCCTTCGCCTGCCCAACGGCCACTGGCAGCGGGCGGCCGGCGGCGAGCGGCCCGCCTGCGGTTTGCCCTACCAGCCGGCCCCCGGTGGAGGGGTGTGGGTGCAGCTGCCGCGGCCGACTGGCGTTGCGGCGCAGGGGCTATGGCGCAGCGCGGATCCCACACCGCTGGCACCCGGGGCCGTGCAGCAGCCGGTGCAGCTGACCCCACGGCAGGCGGAAGGGGCGCCCCGTTGGCGTCTGGGGAACGGCCTGCTCAGCGCCGAACTGGGGGCCGAAGGGGTGCTGCAGCTGTGGGATGCCGAGGGCCAGCCCCAGCTGGCGGAGCCCCTGCAGTGGTGCCGCTGGCGCGACCACGGCGAGTTCTGGGATGCCTGGGACATCGCCGCTGATTACCGCGACCATCCGCTGCCCTTGACGTGGGATGGCGTGCCCGAGCTGGCGGAGCAGGGGCCCCTGTGCACCCGGCTGGTGTGGCGCGGCCGCTGTGGCCACAGTGCCCTGCGGCTGGATGTGCAGCTGCGGGCCGCTTGCTCCTATCTCGAGCTGCACCTGCAGGTGGACTGGCGCCAGCGCCATGAGCTGCTGCGGCTGGAGATCCCGCTGGCCCAGCCCGCCGTGCGGGTGGCGGCCGACACGGCCGGTGGCGTGCTGGAGCGGCCTGCCCAGCCGGCGACACCGCGGGAGCGGGCCCGCTGGGAGGTGCCCGCGGTGAGTTGGCTGGCGAGCCAGGCCGCCCCAGGGATGGGCGGTTTGGCGGTGCTGCTGGATGGGCCCCAGGGGGTTTCCGGCGAGGCGGAACGGCTGGGGGTGTCGCTGCTGCGGGCCCCCACCTGGCCTGACCCCAGCGCCGATAACGGCCTGCAGCGGCTGCGGCTGGCCTTGATGCCCTGCGGCCAGGGCTGGCGGCAACAGGCGGTACCGCAGGCGGCCCGCCGCTTCCGTGAGCCTCCCTGGCTGCGACCGGCCCAGGGGGTCGTGGCGGCGGAGCTGCCGGTGGGCGGGCCCTTCGGTGGTGACGCCGTGCAGCTGATCGCCATGCGCCCGCTGGATGGGCCAGGGGCGGTCTGGATCACGCTGCAGAACCTGAGTCCCCAGCGTCAGCGTCTGTGCTGGCCGGCTGGATGGCAGGTGCAGGCTGAATCTGAAGATGAGCAGAACCGGCAGGCGGCGTGTCTGGATCAGCTCAGGCCCTGGCAGCTGGCCCGCTTTCGGGTTTCCAGGCCCCAGGGCGGCTGATCCAGGCCTGGATCAATCGTCGTGGTCATCGAAGGGATCGGTGAGCCCTTTGGACGGGGGGCCAAAGGCCAGGTAGATGCCAAAGCCCGTGAGCCCCAGCAGCACCGCCAGCACCGCCAGGGCCACGGACAGGGCAGGGGAGGAGGTTTCCATCA
>VGQC01000159.1 GCA_016882385.1 Cyanobacteria bacterium M_DeepCast_100m_m1_067
CGGTTGAGCCAGCCTGTGCTCAGCAGCAATGCCGCCCAGAGCGGCAGCAGCAGGCCCAGCAGGGCCCCATCGCTGAGCCGAATCGGCACCACCCCCAGCAGGCCGAGGCTCAGGGGCATCAGCAGCAGGAGCAGCCGCGGCACGGTGTTGAACCAGTGCAGCGCGCCTTCCAGGTAGGCCAACCGCTGGCCCCAGCCCAGGCCCCGCACCCGCAGGGGGCCCAGGGGCAGGCGCAGGGCCTGCAGGGTGCCGGAGGCCCAGCGCTGCCGCTGGCGTACGAAATCGAGCATGGTTTCGGCAGCCAGGCCGGCGCTGAGCTTTTCGCCCAGGTAGCGCAGCTGCCAGCCCCGGGCGGCCAGGGCCATGCCGGTCACCAGGTCTTCGGAGATAGCCCCCTCCACAAAACCGCCGATCTGATTGAGGGCGGAGCGGCGCACCACAAAGCTGGTGCCGGCGCACACCACCGCTCCCCAGGCACTGCGCACCGGCTCGATCCAGCGGTAGAAGCTCTCTTCATCCGGCAGCAGCCAGGCCTCCAGGCCGAGGTTGCGCATCACCGGATCGGCATTGAGAAAGTGCTGCGGCGTTTGCACCAGGGCCACCTGGGGCTCCAGCAGCAGGCCGATCGTGCGCTCGAGAAAGTGGTGCTGGGGCACGAAATCGGCATCGAACACCGCGATCAGCTCGCCATTGCTGCGGGCCAGGCCGGCGTTGAGGTTGCCGGCTTTGGCGTGGAGCCGCTGGGGCCGGTGCTGGTAGCGGCAGCCGTAGGCCGCGGCGAGCGCTGCCACCTCCGGCCTGCCCGCGTCGTCCAGCACCCACACGGTGTGCCGCGGGTAGGTGAGGCTGATGCACCCCAGCAGGCAGCGCTCCAGCACCGGCAGGGGTTCGCCGCAGGTGGGAAGCAGCACATCCACCCAGGGGCGCCAGCTGCTCGCCTGCCAACGGGCCTGGGCGGCATCGGCCTCGGGCCGGCCATCGCTGAAACGGCGCCAAGCCAGAAGCAGCGGCAACAGGCCGCTGAGCAGCAGCCAGCCCTCCGCCAGCAGCAGCAGCACGCTCAGGCTGGTGGCCAGGGGGCTTGTGAGATTGAGGCTGGCCGTCACCCGCCAGTGCAGATAGCGCAGGCTGAACAGGGCCAGCAGCACCAGCAGGCTGCGGCGCATCCACAGGGGCCGGCTGGCTTCCGGGCGACGGCTGAGCCACAGGGGCCAGAGCAGCAGCAGCCAGGGCAGCAGCAGTTCGGCGCTCATCCCAGCTGGGCCGCGGCGGTGTTGAGCAGCGCCAGGGCGTCTGCCGGGGTGGGTGCCCGCATCAGGGCGTGGCGCAGTTGGGGGGCGCCGGCGAAGCCCTGGCAGGTCCAGCCCATGTGCTTGCGGGCGATCAGCAGGCCGTGGTCGCCCTTGGCGGCCACCAGAGCCCGCAGCTGCTCGGCCGCTAGGGCGATCCGCTCGGCGGCACCGGGGGTGGGCGGGATCGGCCGGCCGCTGAGGGCCGCATCGAGTTGGCCCACCAGCCAGGGGGCGCCCATGGTGCCCCGGCCCACCATCACCCCATCGGCGTTGGTCT
>VGQC01000160.1 GCA_016882385.1 Cyanobacteria bacterium M_DeepCast_100m_m1_067
GCCGAAGGGGAGGGCTGGATCTGCGCTTTCCAATCGGGGCCGAAGTAATAGGCCAGATCGCGCTCCAGGGCTTCGCGGCGGTTGAGCTGGGGGAAGGCCACCGGCGCCAGCACCGGATGGTCCTTCAGGCGGACGAACTCCTCCTCCATGGCGCCGTACACGAAGTAGAGGTCGGCCACGAGCTTGCGGTAGCTGGCCTTATCCACCACACCCTTGAGGAAGCAGCTCACAAAGCCGGTGTTCTCGGCCATGGTGTGGGATTTTTTGGTCCCTTCACGCAGTTGGGCGGCGAGGGCGACGGGCATGGTTGTCGGTGATCCGATTGGTCAACGTAGAAGCGGGCTGCGGGCGGGCGCCGTCAAGGTTGCGAAGGGTTACGCGGGGGCTGGGCGGAGCGGTGCAGGCCAAGCCTGTCCAAGGGTGGTACCACTTGGCGGCGGAAGTGGTACCACCCCTGCACAGCCGCCGAAACACCACCGGCCAACCCACCCATCAGGCGGCCTGGGAGCCCCCCGGCCGCTGCTCCAGGGCCGCAAACAGCTCAAACAGGCCACGGCAAAACCCTTGCAGGGCCTGCACCACCGGCGGCTGGGGCAGGTGGCTGCCGGTGGGCTGCCAATCGCCGAGGGTGGCCAGCCGCCAGCGTTCAGCGTCGTAGGTGAGGCCGCGGATCGTCACCCCCAGCAGCCGCGGCCGGGCCGATCCGCCAGCGGGGGGCTGCTGCAGCCGCAGTTGCACCAGAAAGGAGCGGCACTGGCTGCGGGGGCTCCAACCCGGCAGGTGAAAGGAGAGGTCAAGGCTCTCCCGCTCGGCAAAGGCCCGGGTCTGGGGGTCGTCGCGCCAGGGGTTGAGATTGGCGCGGGCATCAGGGAAGTGCTGCCGAAACAGGGCTGCGATGGCGGCCACGGTTTGGGCCCATTGCAGAGATCGGACCTGATCGGCGGCATTCATGCCGTGCTGGCTGCAGCAGAACCGCAGAAGGTTGAAACCTAGGCTCGCGGGAGTGCTTCAGCTTTGCAATGGCCCGTTTCGAGAAGCTCACCGCCCCCAGCCAGGGCACGCCGATCCGCTTCGAGAACGGCCAACCGATCGTGCCCCCCGACCCGATCATTCCCTTCATCCGCGGCGATGGCACCGGCGTGGACATCTGGCCCGCCACCCAGAAGGTGCTGGATGCGGCGGTGGCCAAGGCCTACGGCGGTGAGCGCCGCATCGAGTGGTTCAAGGTGTACGCCGGCGATGAGGCCTGCGACCTCTACGGCACCTACCAGTACCTACCGGAGGACACACTCGAGGCGATCCGCACCTATGGCGTGGCCATCAAGGGCCCCCTCACCACCCCGATCGGCGGCGGCATCCGCTCCCTGAACGTGGCCCTGCGGCAGATCTTTGATCTCTACTGCTGCGTGCGCCCCTGCCGCTACTACGAAGGCACCCCCAGCCCCCACAAGCGGCCCCAAGACCTCGACGTGATCGTCTACCGCGAGAACACCGAAGACATCTATATGGGGATCGAGTGGGAGGCCAACGATCCCGTGTGCCAAGAGCTGATCCAAC
>VGQC01000161.1 GCA_016882385.1 Cyanobacteria bacterium M_DeepCast_100m_m1_067
AGCACACGGCTGCTGGCGGTAATCGCCGATTCCAGGCTGCCGGTGATCGCCGTGAGGGCCGAGAGAAACAGGTTGCCGAAGCTGTGGCCCTCCAGGCCCGTGCCGGCCCGGAAGCGGTATTGGAACAGCCGTGTGAGCAGCGGTTCTTCCGTCGCCAGGGCCGCCAGGCAGTTGCGGATGTCGCCGGGGGGCAGCACCCCCAGCTCCCGCCGCAGCACCCCGGAGCTGCCGCCGTCGTCGGCCACGGTCACGATCGCCGTGAGGTTGGAGCTGTAGCGCTTCAGGCCGCTCAGCAGGGTGGAGAGCCCCGTGCCACCGCCGATGGCCACGATCGAGGGGCCGCGGTTGAGGCGGCTCTTGGCCGCCAGGGCATCCACCAGCAGGGTGTCCTTCTCCGGCGCCAGGGCCCTCTGGATGGTGCCGAAGCTGCGGCTCTGCCCCAGCCAGATCAGCCCGCCGCCGATCAACAGCACCAGCGGCCCGGTGATCTCCCGCGGCAGCACCTGGGTGAGGGCCTGCAACAGCCAACGCACCGATTGCAGCGTCCAATAGATCGGCTGCAGATCCGCCCACACCGCTGCCCCCAGCAGGGCCATCACCAGGCCGATGCCGGAGGTGAGCATCCAGCGCTTCACCACCAGGCCCGGCTGCAGCCAGCGGGCGGCCCGCCGCGAGCGGCTCATCAGGTCTTGCTGGCGCAGGTCGCCGCGACCCACCCAGCTGGGGCGCGGCCGGGCGAATCGTTTGCTGCGTTGGCCGCGCGCCGCCATCAGCCCTGGAGAGTGCTGAAACTGTACGGAGAAACCGCCAAGATGGCCCCGTTGGCGGAAGCCTTGCTGTGCCTGAGCCGATTGCTGAGCTGAGCGATGTCAGCGTGCGCTGGGGTTCTCGCACCGTGCTGCACGACGTCAACCTGCGGCTGGATCCCGGTGAGCGCCTGGTGGTGGTGGGCCCCTCCGGGGCGGGCAAGTCGACGATCCTGCGGTTGATGGCGGGTCTGCTGCTGCCCAGCTCCGGTGATCTGCGCATCCACGGCATCCCGCAGACCTATCTGCGCCTCGATCAGCGCCACGCCCCCGACGTGCGCCTGGTGTTCCAGAACCCCGCCCTGCTGGCGTCGCTCACGGTGCGCCAGAACGTGGGCTTCCTGCTGGATCGCTTCAGCCGCCTCAGCGACGCGGACATCCGCCAGCGGGTGGGGGTGGCCCTCGATGCGGTGGGGCTGGCGGGCACCGAAGACCTCTACCCCGGTGAACTGAGCGGCGGCATGCAGAAGCGTGTGAGCTTTGCCCGCGCCGTGATCGAAGACCCCAGCCAGCCCCCCGGCCAGGTGCCGCTGCTGCTGTTCGATGAACCCACCGCCGGCCTCGATCCGGTGGCCTGCACCCGCATCGAAGACCTGATCGTGCACACCACCAGCCTGGTGGGGGGCTCCTCAGTGGTGGTGAGCCACGTGATGAGCACGATCCTGCGTACCGCCGATCGGGTGGTGCTGCTCTACGACGGGCTGTTCCGCTGGCAGGGC
>VGQC01000162.1 GCA_016882385.1 Cyanobacteria bacterium M_DeepCast_100m_m1_067
ATCGAGCACGTAGATCCCAACAATCACCGCCGCCAGAACGCCAACACGGCGCGTCAGCGTTGCTCCGTTCAGTCCAGCGGTCTTGGTGCGGTCGGGGCTCGTCTGAATCTCTCCCTTCGCTACGCGCTTCCCGATTCTGTAAACGTTGCACGCAAACGGCCTGGTTGTGCTGGAGCGATCGCGCTGCAAATCCAGACCAACAGTGATGGGGATACGTACGTGCCGACTCAGGGCTGGGGCTGGATCGGCATGCCATCGCGCAGGTTGATCAGATTGGAGGTAACCACCCGGCGGCCCGGATCCAGTCCCTTGAAAACCGGGTAACGGTTGTTCTGCAGGGGACCAAGCTGCACAGGGGTCTGCAGGGCGACCGGGGTGGTGGGCGGTCGTTGGGCCAAAGGCTTGAGATCAACCCGACCGGGATTGCGACGCAGTTCGGCCAGGGTTCCCACCCGATACACAAAGCGTCGGTCGGCCTGTTGGGTCACGGCCACAAAGGCCACAAACGGATGCTCGAGGCTGTCCAAGACCAGGCGGGCGCGGGTGCGCAGGCCGGCGCGCAGCCGGGGGTGTGGATTGTTGAATGCTGCTTTCACTAGCAGCGATTGCGTGCCGCTGCTCACAACGGGATCGATGGAGCGCACGGGCGCCTCAGCCAGGGGAGTGCCCGTGCTGGGGTCAAGCAGGATCACGGTTTGGCCGAGGCGAACCCGCTTGGCGTAGATGGCGGGCACCTCGACCCTTGCCAGCAGCTGATTGTTGCGGATGATCGAGGCGAAGGGGCTGCCGGCGGAGATCACATCCCCCACCTTCACGCGCACATCTCCGATGGTGCCGTCGATCGGGGCCCGCAAATCCCGAAAGCCCAGGTCGGCCTCGCTGGCCACCAGCTGCTCCCGCGAGGCGATGTAGGTCTGACGGAATTCGTCGCGCTGGATTGCACTGGCGGCACCTTGCTTCACCAGATCGTCGTAGCGCTGCCAATTGAGGAGGTTGGTGGCCACCGCCGCCCGCAGCCGGGCCACATCGGCCCTGGCCTGAGCCTGGTCGAGCACCACCAGCAACTGGCCTGCACGCACCTGGTCGCCCTGTCGTGCGAGCAGGCGTTCAAGGCGCCCTCCGGCCTGTGCCGCCAGCTGCACAGCATCGAGAGCTTCCAGGGTGCTCAAGGTGTCCACCACATCGCTGAAGCGGGCAACCGCGACGGACTGGGTTTGTACCGGCAGCGGCCCTCGCTCCCGCCCCTGATCGGGTCCACCACGCCCGCAACCCGTTGCAGGCACAGCCAGCACCAGAGCAAGACCCCCATAGAGGAGCTGACGCCGGAAGGTGGGCGGGCAGCGGGGATCAACGGCCATCGACAGCACAACCCTGGGGACGGATCACAAGCATCCCTCCATTCAAGGATCGGCGGCAAAAAACTCAGCGCCAGAACGACATCCCACGGAGATGGGCCTTGAGAACCCTGATCACGTCAGGAACAGCCCCGATCCATCAGGGGGTCGCGAAGGAAGTCC